>NZ_JAGYGJ010000050.1:0-46337 GCF_019947405.1 Pseudomonas sp. GL-B-26
CACCGCCCCATCGAGAGGCCGAGTGGAGGTTCTGCGCAGTGGGCAACCCGGCATGGATGCCGGGTTAGCCGCCCCCGGCCATGGATGGCCGATGGCGGCGGGCCCACGGAGCAGGACCGGAGCGAGGGCATGCCGAGCCTAGGCGAGGCACCGAACGAAAGGGGCAGAAGCGCTTTGGTTACTTTCGCGCTTTTCGAAAGTGACCCGCCGTCAGGGCGGAACCCTAATCCGCCATCACCGCAGAAACGGATATGTACCCCAACCTTAAGTGAATAGCATTAGCCCTTGAGGCTGGTTTTTTAGGAGTACATTCACTCCGCCAACGTCACGTCCACCGACCAACTGAAGTACCCCAATGCCTCGCAGCTTTTATTGATCAGCATGAATCTCAGTTCGCACGCCTCAACTCCAGCCGCCAATTGTGTGCAGTGCCAATAATGATCATCGGCCGTGTGGTTGCCCGGTTGGGTCGGGTTTTCGGGATCGGGTGCGGGGACTGTCAGGTTTGCGTGGACGACCAGTTCAGGCGGTGAAAGTACACCGGCATCACCTACAGACATCTCGTAGAACACCACGCTGTGTTCGGCGAGCAAGCTGACGGTCCTGCCACGGATATGGAAGTCCTTACCGTTACTGGCGGCAAACGTCATAACACTGTCACTTATTGCACTTTGTGTTGTGTGGGTGCCGCTGATGGCAAAGATGAAGCCTTCCTCAATCTCAGTTGGGTTTTGCGGCTCAAGACTGGGTTGCGGATAACGTAAAAGCAGCGATTCGGCATCGACGATCAGCAGCACGTTATTGGCTGGCGCGATACTCGTCGAGGGGGAGGCGATCGGTTCGGAAGTCATCATGGATTCCTTTCATGATGTTGATTCAAGACGGCAGCCGCATCGGTTCAAGCAAGACATCCCGTCCCGGCCGAAGCGGCAACGAACTCGGTAGGCCCCTCGTCGCCAAGGGGCCTGGTCATCGTCAGTTACGGATGGTAATGAACGGATCCCACGAGCAGCAGCCTACGATCTTGCAGTCGCGATCAACGATCAGGAAATGGAAGTGGTAGGTCACGCTACCGCACGAAAGTGTTTCCGAAGACCAGTAGTGGTTATCGACTTTCTGGCAGCTCGGCACCGACGGGTTGCTGGTGTTGGGAACGGCAACGCACGCTGTAGCCTTGCGGGGCGTGGGTGTGGAGATTAATTCGTTGCCGACATTGCCAATGAACTTGTAGAAAATCACTGCGGTCTCGAAGCTCTGCGACAGACTGGTTTCACGCCAGCGAATCAAGTCGCCTACCTGGGCTTTCAAGTTGAGTTCGCCACCGGCCTGGCCGCTGACCACGTTGTTCTGATTGGTCACCATGTACACATGATTGACGTCGATTAACGTCGGCGCGGCAGGGTTTTTGCTGATGTTCGGGTAGTTTTTCAGAATGGTTTCAGTGTCGATTGAAACAAGTACATCCGTGACTCGAGACATAGTAAAGCTCCTTGTTCATAGTGAATGCCTGGCATCTTCCAGGCACAACAACGCTTGCTTGCCTTGCGGCCGTTGCGAACACACTACGGGCGGAACCCACCTGTCACGGGCATGAGCTGGCCTTGCTCCTTGCGTGCAAACTACGGGTTCGGGTTCCTTCCGACGGGCCGCGATTGGACTATAGATGTGAATTTCATGCTGTCAAAATTGATTGGCTTCTAGTTCGACGAACGGTCGATCTGGTTATGACTTCAGAAGATTTTTCGATAAAAATGCTCATTCAAATCCTCTTTGTACGTTTGGTTCCGTGGGTTAACTGACCTCTTTCGCCATAGGTCGGATAGGGCAGAGCGCACCGGTCGAGGTATCGTAGCGAACCGGTTTTTTGCCTCTTGCTACAACAACGCACCGACAGGAGAACGCAATGAGTTGGTCCGCCAAACAATACGTCGCTTTTGAAGATGAACGCACCCGTCCCGCCCGTGACCTGCTGGCCGCGATCCCAGCTGTGGACGCGCGCTCGGCAATCGACATCGGTTGCGGCCCGGGTAATTCGACCGAGTTGCTGGTTGAGCGCTTCGCCAATGCCACGGTGCGTGGCTTGGACAGTTCGACCGATATGATCGAGGCCGCCCGCAAGCGCTTGCCGCAGGTGCAATTCGATACGGCTGATATTGATACCTGGAATGAAAACGGCCCGTTTGATGTGATTTTCGCCAACGCGGTGTTGCAGTGGCTACCTGATCACGCGAAGTTGCTGCCTGCACTGGCGAGCAAGCTGGCCCCTGGTGGCAGCCTGGCGATCCAGATGCCGGACAATCTCAACGAACCTTCGCATCGCTTGATGCGCGAGGTTGCAGCCGATGGCCCATGGGTTGGCAAACTGGCGGGCGCCGCCGGGCAGCGGACGGAGATGGCAGATGCCAGTGGTTATTACTCGATGCTGCGAGCCCACTGTTCCCGTGTCGATGTGTGGCGCACGACTTACCATCATCCGCTTGCTGGCGGTGCGTCTGGTGTGGTCGAGTGGTTCAAGGGCAGCGGATTGCGGCCGTTTCTTGATCCGCTGGATGAGGCGGAGCGGGCGCAGTATCTCAAGCAGTATCAAGCGGCAATCGAGCTGGCCTATCCGCCGTTGGCCGATGGTTCAGTGCTGCTGCCGTTCCCACGGTTGTTTATCGTTGCGACGCGTTGATGCGTTAATGAAAAAGGGACAGATCCCGCTCTTTTCGTCTGTCCCTTTCGCGTACTGATGGCCGAGAGTCCCGTCGTAGCTAATCAAGCAGCTGATCTATCAAAACCGCGTTGCTATAGATCAAGCTTCCATCACTCGCTCGATGCCCGACCAAATGGAACTGACCGCGCTCGTTGTGTATATAGACGCGCATTTGGCAGTCGGACAAAGGTCCGTATCCCTCTGGCAAGATCAATTCCAGAGTGCTCATGTCGACATCGACCATGGCTTCACGCTCATGGGTCTTCTGCAGGCGTTCTTCAGCGTCCTCCAGACCCTTATGGAGGGGGCCATCGACGTAAAAATGAATTTCACCCATCGGGGTCGACTTTTGTTGTCCGTTGACTTTGCACCAGCCTTCGATCGTCAAGGCACTCATGACGAAATCTCCGTTGTGGACGGCTGGACGCTATCGCTCTTGGCCGTCACTTGTCTGACCGCTATGCATAGGCAAGGATCTTCGCGAGCGCTTTTAGCCGATCTTTGCCTTGCGTAAACAGACTTTAATTATAGCTGGCAACCGGGCCTCGCTTGCTCGACATGTCGTTCAGGCGAGAGGTGTTGCTTAATAGTTACAGTTATATATAGCGAATAGGTTTCAAGTGATCAAGTTGGCGCTGAAGTTGGAATATCCAGGCAACAAGACCTTTCAGGAAAAGCGCTTGTTCCGGCCATGAACTATACTTCCTGCGGACTTTGCCACGAAGATAGGTGGTGTTTGTCTAGCCTGTTTTGGCGTCAGATTAGTATTGATTTGACGATGTTGTTCTGTGGCGATGCTTAGGCATACCGATGAGTAACAGGAATAGGATGAAAGCAAAATGGCAATGGCAATTATTCTTGTCCTAATCGTTATTGCATCAGTGCTGTTTCATATACTAGCGCCTTGGCATGCGGCACCGCCAGCGTCCAACTGGGGGTCAATAGACACCACCCTGTTCATCACCCTGATTATCAGCGGAATATTTTTCATCGCCATCACGGTATTTATGGCGGTAGCCGTGATGCGTTATCGTCACAAGGAGGGCTCCAGGGCGCACTATCAGCCAGAAAATAAAAAACTGGAAACATGGTTGATTATCGTGACTTCGATAGGTATTGCCGCGATGTTGGCGCCAGGTCTGGTTGTTTACAGTGACTTCATCCGGGTGCCGAAAAATGCTTATGAACTTGAAGTGGTTGCCCAACAGTGGCAATGGGCATTTCGTTTTGCGGGTCAGGACGGAAAGTTGGGAAAGTCGGACATCAAGTTTGTTGATTCGGTCAATCCTCTCGGTCTTGATCCCAAGGATCCTCTCGGGCAGGACGATGTACTTATAAAAAGCAATGAAGTTCACCTTCCGCTCGATCAACCGGTGAAAGTTTTATTGCGCTCCAAAGATGTGCTGCACAATTTCTATATACCGCAGATTCGCAGCAAGATGGACATGGTGCCTGGGATGGTGTCGTATTTTTGGTTTACGCCGACTGTACTCGGGAAGTATGAAGTCCTGTGTGCTGAGTATTGTGGCGTAGGTCATTACAACATGCGCGGCCATATGATCGTGGAAGACCAGGCCGCCTTCGTTCAATGGCTGAACAGCCAACCGACTTTTGCGCAGACATTAACGACAGCTACCAAACCCAGTCAGGGCAGCGTGCTGGAAAAAGGTCGCCTGTTGGTCGAAAAATACGGCTGCAGTGCCTGCCATAGCCAGGATGGCAGTACCAGTCTCGGCCCGGGATGGAAGGGCCTGTACGGCCGCACTGAACAGTTTGCCGATGGCACCAGTGCGTTGGTCGATGAGGCCTACGTGAAAGAGTCGATCCTCGATCCGAAGGCCCGACTGGTACAGGGTTATCCGCCGGTCATGGTGGCCTATACTCTCACTGAAGATGAACTGGGTGCTGTCGTCGCCCTGATCAAATCACTGGGTGCCGCGCAGCAAGAACCTTCTGCCAGCGAAAAACTGGACAGAGGTGACGACTTGGCGACGCAGGGGCAGCGGTTGGCCGAGTCGCTCGGCTGTCTGGCCTGCCACAGTGTCGATGGCAGCAAGGGCGTCGGCCCCAGCTGGCAGGGCCTGTATGGCGAGACCGTAACCTTTGCCGACGGTTCGACGATAAAGGCCGATGAGGGTTATATAAAGGATTCGATTCTTAATCCCGGCGCCAAAATCGTCAAAGGCTATGCAGCCGTCATGCCGGCCTTTACCCCGAGTGATCAGGAGTTGAACGCACTGATCGCTTTTATCCAATCCAAAGCGAAAGCCGACACTGATGCGAGCAAGGCGGAGCCAGGGAAGTAGCCGTAAAGCAGCCAGGAATGCACCGAAACTTCGAACCGGAGGATGACGTGATGGCCTATGCGGAGCAAGCCGAAACAGAAGCACTGCACGAACCCAAAAGCTTCCTGACCAAATATGTCTGGAGTCAGGACCACAAGGTCATAGCCATTCAATATTCCTTGACGGCTATATTCGTGGGCGTTATCGCCGTGGTGTTGTCCGGCTTGATGCGCATACAGATAGGCTTTCCCGGCACTTTGGAGTTCATGGACGCCAGTGCTTACTATCAGGCGATGACCATGCACGGCATGATCATGGTCATTTACTTGCTGACGGCCTTGTTTCTGGGTGGCTTCGGCAATTATCTGATCCCGCTGATGGTGGGTGCCCGCGACATGGTCTTCCCCTACGTCAACATGCTGAGTTACTGGTTCTACCTGCTGGCGGTAGTGGTGTTGCTCTCCAGTTTCTTTGTCCCCGGCGGCCCCACCGGTTCGGGCTGGACGCTCTATCCGCCACAGTCCATTTCTCAGGGAACACCGGGGGTCGAGTGGGGCATCGTCCTGATGCTCGTCTCACTGGCGATTTTTATTGTTGCAGCCACCATGGGCGGGTTGAACTACGTCACCACCGTATTGCAGGCGCGCACGCACGGCATGACATTGTTTCGCATGCCGCTCTCCGTATGGGGAATCTTCATGGCCTCAATTATGGCCTTGCTGGCCTTCCCGGCGTTGTTCGTCAGTGCGGTCATGATGCTGTTTGACAAGCTGTTGGGCACTAGTTTCTTTATGCCGGCGATGATCTCGTTGGGGCAGCAGATCGATCACCAGGGTGGCAGCCCGATCTTATTCCAGCACCTGTTCTGGTTCTTCGGCCACCCGGAGGTCTACATCGTTGCTCTCCCGGCGTTTGGTCTGGTCTCCGATTTGATCAGCACGCATGCGCGTAAAAATATCTTCGGCTACCGAATGATGGTGTGGGCCATTATTGCAATTGGCGTACTCAGTTTTGTGGTCTGGGCGCACCATATGTATGTCAGCGGAATGAACCCGTACTTTGGCTTTTTCTTCGCCGTCACCACCTTGATCATCGCGGTGCCGACCGCACTGAAAGTCTACAACTGGGTGCTGACCCTGTGGCGCGGCGACATTCATCTGACCGTACCGATGCTGTTTGCCCTGGCCTTTATCGTCACCTTCCTGGTCGGCGGTCTGACCGGGTTGTTTCTCGGCAATGTGATCGTGGATATTCCGCTCTCGGACACCTATTTCGTTGTGGCTCATTTTCATATGGTGATGGGTGTCGCACCGGTACTGGTGGTGTTCGGCGGCATTTATCATTGGTTCCCGAAAGTCACCGGGCGCATGTTGAACGACACCCTGGGCAAGCTGCATTTCTGGATTACCTTCCTGGGCACCTACGCCATCTTCTTCCCCATGCACTACCTGGGTTTCCAGGGCATGCCACGCCGTTACTACGCCTATGAAAACTACGCGTTCATCCCGCAGTCGGCGCAAGAGTTGAATGCCTTCATTACGGTGGTCGCATTAGCCGTCGGCGTTTCCCAACTGCTGTTCCTGTTTAACCTGGCCTGGAGTGCGTTTAAAGGCAAACCCGCAGGCAGTAATCCCTGGGGCGCGGCCAGTCTGGAATGGCAAACGCCGAACACCCCGCCGATACACGGTAACTGGGGAGCGAAGCTGCCGGTCGTGCATCGCTGGGCCTATGACTACAGTGTGCCGGGGATAGAACAGGATTTCGTTGCGCAAACGGTCTCCGCCGAGGAGCTGGAGCAGATGCGGCAACTGAGTGCCGGAACCAGGATAGCGGATGTTAAAACATGAGCCGATTGCTATTGAGAAACGCCGACGGCGCTGACCCCGGCGGCAGCTGGAATCGCGATCCGCGGGGTACTGAGGCCGGCGAGGGCGCCGATCGATACCAAATCGCAAGAACAGGCCTGCGTTTGTTTCTGGTCGTGGTGAGTTCGTTATTCTTTCTCTTCTTGCTCGCCTTTATCGCCCGTTCACAAATGACCGACTGGCAGCCCCTGACAGAGCCCTTGGCGCCGTTGGCCAATCCGTGGCAGCTATGGGTGAATTCGGCATTTCTGGTCTTGAGTTGCATTGCATTGCAGTGGGCGCGCATGGCCGCTCGCAAGGCTCGGCTCGACGCAACGGTCATCGGCTTTGTGTGGGGAGGCATATTTGCAATGGCCTTTCTGATAGGGCAGTTCTGGGTCTGGCAGCAGTTTGTTGCCTGGGGCTACTTTGTCGCCGGCAACCCGGCCAACAGCTTCTTCTACCTGTTGACCGGTGTGCACGGGCTCCACCTGCTGGGTGGATTGATTGCCTGGGGCAGAACCGTTGCTAAATTCCTGCAGCGTGTGCCGTTGCCGCAACTCAGCGCCAGCGTCGAACTCTGTGCCATCTATTGGCATTACTTACTGGGTCTTTGGTTCGTGCTATTCGCTCTGCTGACCAGCACGCCACAAACCTATGAAGCCATCGCCAGATTCTGCGGCCTGAGGTGAAAAGCCATGGCATCGCACCCACTTGCCCCAGGCGAGTCCAGTTCATCCAATCCACCAGACTCACCGCCTGCACCGGGATGGCAGGGCATCGCCAGCGACTGGTCCTCGGATAAGGAGGCCTTCAAGCAGGTCCCTTGGGGCAAGGCGATGATGTGGATATTCCTGCTCAGCGATACTTTTATATTCACCTGTTTTTTAACCGGCTACATGTCGGTACGCATGACCATCACCACCGCCTGGCCGAACCCCAGTGAAGTGTTCGCATTGACGATCGGCGGTAGAGAAATTCCACTCATTTTGATCGCCATCATGACCTTTGTGCTGATCAGTAGCAGCGGCACCATGGCCATGGCCGTCAATTTCGCCTATCGCCGTGATCGTGCGAAAACCACTGCCCTGATGCTGGCGACTGCTGCCTTGGGTGTGACCTTCGTCGGCATGCAGGCATTCGAATGGAGCAAGCTCATCGCAGAAGGGGTGCGTCCCTGGGGGAACCCTATGGGGGCGGCGCAATTTGGTGCCAGCTTTTTCATGATTACCGGGTTCCACGGACTGCATGTGTCAATCGGCGCCATCTACCTCAGCATTGTGGCGATGAAAGTATTTCGGGGAGATTATGAGCGCTCCGGAAACTATCAGAACGTCGAGATAGCCGGGCTTTACTGGCACTTCGTGGATTTGGTGTGGGTGTTTATTTTTGCTTTCTTCTATTTATGGTAGAGGAGCACGGGTGATGGCACATGCTCAAGGTCAGCAACATCCAATCAGCTTGTACCTTAAAATCTGGGGGCTGTTATTCGTCCTCAGCACGATGTCGTACCTTGTCGACTACTTTCACTTCCATGGTTACCTTCGTTGGGCCCTGATTATTACTTTCATGTTGTTGAAGGCAGGTCTAATTGTCTCCATCTTCATGCACATGGCCTGGGAGCGGTTGGCCATGGTCTACGCCATACTCGTGCCACCGTTATGTTTGCTGGTACTCGTCGGACTGATGGCCACCGAGGCGGACTATGTTTTCCTCAGCCGGGTCATTTCCTTCGGCCAATAAGCAGCGTCTGGATGGCCTCAGTCTCCAGGAGTTAACCCGATATCACTCGCTTGAACTGATGCCATTTGTGCTGCCAGGCGACTGTCCAGTGGGGGGCTGCCGTTCCCGTACCGGCGATCTCCAGCATTGGATGATGTTCGATAACCCCGTCCAATACCGGCTCCTGATCCGGCTCGACATCGACGAAGAAAATATGTTTTCCCTCTGCTACCACCTGTTTAAAACTGCGGAAGTGAGTGTTAGGCACCTGGATACCAAAAAAACCGCCTTCCCAGATGCAGAAGCCACATACAACAATGGCAAGAAAGATAAAGGGCATCCAGCCTGCTGCGGATTCGGTCCAGCCCAGCCAATAGGCGCCGCCAAGAACCAGCGCCGCGAGTGGCACACCGATCACTGCACCAATTTCGCCAGAGTGGACAACATCCTGTTCCATTAACGAGTTAACTTCGTGAAGGTGATGTTGTTCAACATCGGCAACGTGTTCACTGAACACATGAATTTGTTCGGAATTGATGCCGCTGGCTTCCAGCTCATTTTCAACGGCTTCAAGATCGTCGAGATTGTTGCTGATGTAATAGTGTCGATTCATGCCACACCTCCCATCTCGTGCTTGCCGTAGACCTCCTTTGTCCTGCAGCTGCCAGTCGAGATTTGCAGTCGGTATCAGTACCCGTGGGGAACGCTGTACGCTTCATTCAAACCATAAAAAAGTATAGCACTGCATATCATTCAGGCATGGGGACGGGAAGCATGCCGCCTGATGCTCCCGGCAGGTTCCCCGGCACCCCAAATTCCGGGCACAAAAAAACCGGCCACAACGGACCGGTTTTTGTGTTCCTGCGTCTCCCGTCAAAACCATCCTGACGTGAGACCAAATTCGATTGGAGCGGGTGAAGGGAATCGAACCCTCGTTATCAGCTTGGGAAGCTGGAGTAATGCCATTATACGACACCCGCTCAGAGCGGCTGACTTTGTACCAGATGTGGGCGTGGAAATGAAGTTTTTCTTTGCGCGGGATGGCTTTAGCGCAACTGAAACGCAGAGACCGCATGACGGTCTATCGCGGGCAAGCCTCGTCCCTACAGGAATGCATTCAACACTGTAGGGCGAAGCCTGCTCGCGATGACGCTGTTTCAGATGGCCAATGCATGTTGGTCCTGGACGTAGTGATAACGCGGTCGACTTTCGTGTTGCGAAGGTTTCAAGAAGCCCAGCAATGCGTTACGGCTATCTCGGCAAGCAGCTTTGTGTTCCATGTCGAGAAAGTGGCCGGTGGCCTGCAGGGTGGTGAACGTAGCGTGTTGCACATGGTTGGCGAACAGTTGAGCGCCGTCGGCAGCGGTGTACTCGTCCCATTCGCCGTTCATGAACAGCACCGGCACGTTGACTTTCTCCGCGGCTTTGAAGAAGCACTGGCGATCACTCTGCAGCAGATCGCTGATGTGGAAGTGCATCTGCCCGTATTCATGCTCGGCCAGGGAACTGACGTGCCGATAATTGAAGCGCTTGAACAGTGTCGGCAGGTGTTTGCCGATGGTGCTGTTCACCAGGTTGCCGACCCGGTCACCGTCCCGGCTGCCGAGGTAATCGATGCCGCGCTCGAGGTAGTCGAGCATGTGCGCGTTGATCTCCGGGGAGAACGAACTGATCACGGCTTTTTCGATGCGTCGCGGCTGGTGGGCCAGGGCGACCAGGGTCGCGGCGCCACCCCAGGAAAACGACAGCACGTGTTCGGCGGCGAAGTGGTCGATCAGCTCCAGGAGGATCTGCCCTTCGATTTCCTTGGTCAGCAATTTCTCATGCAGGTTGTGGGCTTTCGACTTGCCCGCGTAGGGCTGGTCGTAGCAAACCACATTGAACTGCGGGTGAAGGTTTTTCACGGTTTGTGCAAACGACGCAGTCGTGGCCATCGAGCCGTTGACCAAAATAATGGTCTTCTCGGCGGCGTCTGCGCGATAGAACTCCGTGTAAACCCGATACTGACCCTGTATATCCAGCACAGCGATTTCTGGCCTCATGTCATAAGACTCCTGGCAAGCGGGTATGCGTGCAAATCAGATTGCACGAGCTTTGTGACAGGTAGGCATACGCCTGGAATTTGAGAGGCCCATGTCGATCCATTGCAGTCCGGTCGACGGGTATTGTTATTGGCGGGCAGTCTGCCGGGGGAAGGCGGAACCTGAGGGTTCTCTACCGGCAAAAAGTTTCTTAGAAGTATGTTGTGACTCATCGGTCACATTTCGGCCGACGTCCTGATTCAAGCAGGGGTCACGTCATCGCGCAAGTATCTTTGGCAAATTGTTCGACAACTTCTGCTGAGCGGTCGCCTGCTTAGATCAATTGAATCTCTTCGGTGCGTAGTGCGCGGTACTCGCCCGGTTTCAGGGCACTGTCAAGCACCAGCGGGCCCATGCTTTCGCGGTGCAGGCGCAGCACCTTGTTGTCGAAATGGCCGAACATCCGCTTCACCTGATGATAACGGCCCTCGACGATGCTCAGTCGTGCGGACGTTGGGCCGAGTACGGCCAGCTCGGCGGGTTGGGTGGTGAGGTCTTCGAAGGCAAAGTACAGGCCTTCGGTGAATTTCAATGCGTATTCCGGGCCAATCTCTTGCTCGGTCTCGACGTAGTAGACCTTGGGCAGTTTGGTTTGCGGCTGGGTCAGGCGTCGCGACCAGCTGCCATCATTGGTGATCAGCATCAGGCCGGTGGTGTTGAAGTCCAGGCGCCCGGCGATGTGCAGGTCCTCCTTGTCCGGCTCATGGATCAGGTCGAGCACGGTCGGGTGTTGCGGATCGCGGGTGGCACTGACGCAGCCAGACGGTTTGTGCAGCATGAAGTAGCGTGCAGGCTTGCCGACTTGCAGCAGCTCATCGCCGACTTCCACGCGGCTGAATTCCAGTACGTCGGCGTGAGGGTCGCTGACGATTTTTCCGTCGATCCTGACGCGCTTTTCCACCAACAACAGACGCACCTGCTTACGGTTGAAGCGCGGCAGGTTGCTGAGGAAACGGTCAATGCGCATGACGAGGGATCGGTAGGGAAGGGGCGCGTATCTTACGTGATCGGTTGTGCGGTTGCTTACAGCTGCGCCTCGACTTGCGCGCAGCGTGGGCACAAACAGGATTTGTCGCGCAGTTCGGGCGGCAGCGCTTCGAGTACCGCCGGGTCGATGCTGACGCCGTAGCACCAGCAGGCCCGATCGGCAGTTCGCGGGTCGGCCAGAGTGCAGTCGTTGGAGGCGCCGCAGGCTGGGCAGAAATCTGGCTTATTCATGTAGGGTTATTCATAACTGGAGTGAGGCATTTCCACGCAGGAGCGGTTACGGCCGGCTTGCTTGGCCCGGTACATCGCATGATCAGCCCTCGAGAGCAGCGTGTGCAAGGTGTCATCGGTCTGCAGGGTGGTCAGGCCGATGCTCACGGTCAGCTGCAAGGCCTTATCGTTGTAGGCATAACGCTGTTGCTCGACATGCTGACGAATTTTCTCGGCGACCATCAGACCGGTCTCACCGTCAGTGTCCTTGAGTAGCACGATAAATTCCTCCCCGCCCCAACGACAGACGATGTCGGAGTGTCGCAGGCAACTCTCCAGATCCCGTGCAAAGCCGATCAGCACCTGATCGCCGGCAAGGTGACCGTAGGTGTCGTTCAAGGTCTTGAAGTGGTCCAGATCCAGCAGCAATGCGGTCAGCGGTTTGGGCTCGCGCTGGGCTTCGTGCATGGCTTGCGCCGCCAACAGATCGAAACCGCGGCGGTTCGGCAACTCAGTCAGGCTGTCGAGGATCGCCTGGGCCTGGATCTTGCCCTGATAGCGCTTGATCACCCGGTTGAGCAGGGCTAGCACAATCAGCGTGACGATCAGGCAGATCAACAGGTTGAGGTACAGCGACTGGCGGATTTCACTGAGGGCGCCGTCTTCGCGTTTGTCGACGAACAAGTACCAGTTCAGCTCCGGAATGAAACGCACATTGAGGAAATGTCCCTGGCCCCGGACGGAATATTCGTAGCTGCCGCTGTGGGGCTTGGGCAGCTGACTGACGAGACTTTTCATACTGTCGAGTTCGCCGAGACTCTGCCCTATCTTCGCGCCTTGCGGGCCGCCCTCGGCCCCGGTGAGCACCAGGCGTCCGAAGTTGTCGACGAAGTACACGCTGCGCTGGTAGCGCTGCTGGTATTTGTCGATCAGCTTGATCACCGCATCGACCGTCAGACCGACACCCGCGGCGCCGATGAAACGGTTGTTGTAGTCGTAGACCTTGTAGTTGATGAAGAAGGTCAGGTTGTCCTTGTTGGCAAGGTCCGGGTCGACATTGATCTCGTAGGGATCGGCCATGTCTCGTACGCGGAAATACCACGCATCGCGGGGTTCAGTGACTTTGACCTGTTTGAGTACGCCTTTGGCGTGGTAGTAGGTGAGGCTGGTGTTGGAGACGAAAAATGCGGTGTAGGCGCCGTAGTGGGTCATGACCTCGTTGAGGTAGCGGGTCATTTTTTCGGGATCTTGCTCGCCGTTTACCACCCAGTCACGCATGAAGGTGTCGCGGGACATCATCGAGGAAATCAGGATCGGTCTGACGAGGTCTTTCTGGATTTCCGAGTAGACCGTGTCCGACGTCAGCGGCAGTTCGGTGTTGATGATGCTGTCGCGTATCGACGCTCGCGAGGCGTAGTAACTGAGGAAGGATGTGGCGAGAAAGCCTGCTCCCAGCAACGCGATCAGCGTGAGGACCAACGAACGTTGCGAATACAGCGGCGAGCGAAGCGGCATGACGATTCCGTTGGCAGTGACCCGGTGGCAGGCATTCTAATGGCACCACCGGGAAATAACTGCTGCATTTGTGGGGGGAATGGTGTCAGGTAGGGCCACCCCTCACCCCAGCCCTCTCCCCACGGGGGAGAGGGGGAAAGGGGGCCGATCTCCATGCTTCTCAAACCTGAGTTCGACTTCGAAATTTCAGGTCGCAGCATTTCGTTCAAGCACCTCGGTCAGTCCCCTCTCCCTACGGGCGGTCCGACGTTTCGGGAGGGTTAGGGTGAGGGCGCGATTCCGGCTCAGACACGAGTCTCAAGATACGCACGCCATCCACCAAGGTGACTAATGTCCACTGCCCCCTCCAACCCATACGCCTCACAAATAAACCCACTCTCCCAACGGCCATCCGCCAATTGCACCTTGCCCAATCCCAGCGGTGCCGGTATCCCGGTCAAAAACGAACCCAACTCACGGCTCGGCAGTTCCCAAACCTCCACGGCAATCGCCACACCCCCATCCTTCACACGAACCATCCCGGGGCGAAACGGTGGACCACCGGCCAAGGCATACAGTTGATAGTCCGGCGAGCTGAACGTCGTCTCGACCAGTCGAGCCCCGCGCTGCTTGAGCTGCCAATTCAGCGCCAACCCATCCAGATGCGCACCACACACCACCAACCGCGCCCGGTCATTACGCGCGGCAGCCGTCGGCGCAGGCGCGAGCAAACCTTGCTGGCGCTGCAACGCATCCGCCACACCCAATAAATACTGATCAGTGAATGCCCGTCCGAACAACGTCACGCCCCAAGGCAAACCATTACCCATGAAACCGCTGGGCACGGCGACGGCGGCGTAATCGAGCAGGTTCATGAAGTTGGTGTAGTAGCCCAGTTCCGAATTGCGCAGCACCGGTTCGGCGTCCAGTTCCGCCAGCGTGACGGGGCGGCCGAGGGTGGGTGTGAGCACGCAGTCGAGGCCGTCCAGCGCCTGGTCGCACAGGGCTTTCAGGGCTTGAAGCCGGTACTGGGCGCGGAAGGTTTGCACGCCGTTCACCGCTGGCGCCTTGGCCAGCACCGCGCGAATCACTGGCAGTACAGCTTCAGGATTTTGCTCCATCAATTCGCCGGCGACGCTGTAGCGCTCAGCCACCCACGGCCCTTCATAGAGCAACCGCGCCGCTTCAAGGAACGGCGACAAATCCAGTTCTACAGCTTCACCGCCCAAAGCCTTGAGCTGATCGATGGCATCACCAAACAACAGCGGGCCTTCAGGGCAGCCGAAGAACTCCAGATCCTGAGCACGCGGCACGCCAAAGCGGAAGGGGCGAGGCGCACCAAACGCCGAGCCGTCATTCCACAACGGATTGCTACGGCTGTATTCATCGCGGGGATCAAGGTGCGCAGTGAGCGCGAGCAACTGACTGGCTTCCCGAGCAGTCGCGGTGAACGTGGTCACGCAATCGAGGGTGCGGCAGGCCGGAACCACACCGGCCGTTGAGATCAACCCTTTGCTGGCTTTCAACCCCACCAGATTGTTCAGCGCCGCCGGCACACGCCCGGAACCCGCCGTGTCCGTGCCCAGGGAAAAACTCGCCACGCCGAGCGCCACCGCCAGTGAAGAGCCGGCGCTGGAACCGCCCGACGGATACTCCGGCAACACGCTGTTCGGGCACGCGCCATACGGTGAGCGACTGCCATTAAGCCCGGTGGCGAATTGATCAAGATTGGTCTTGCCCAACGGAATCGCCCCCAGCGCCAGCAATTGCTCGACGACGGTCGCCGAACGCTCCGGCACGTAGGCAAATGCAGGGCACGCCGCGGTCGTCGGAATGCCCGCCAGGTCGATGTTGTCCTTGATCGCGAACGGCACGCCGTACAGCGGCAGGCTTTCGATATCGTGACCGTCGAGTGCGGCGAGGTACGGTTCCAGTTCTTCAACACTGAGCAAGTGGATGAACAGGTGATAATCCGGGTTCAGCGCCGCGGCTTTATCGTGCAGGTTCAGCAGCAGTTGCCGAGGTGTGATGTTGCCGACGCGATAAGCGCCGCGCAGGGCGTCGAGTTGCAGATTGATGTTCATGGCGTTAATCCTTTTCAAAATGGGTTCACTCAAGTTCCAGCACCACGACGCGCTGTCCGGCGCGCACTGCCGAACCCGGTTGCACGCGAATCTCGCGTACCACACCGGCCATGGGTGCGAGCACTGGGATTTCCATCTTCATCGACTCCAGAATCACCAGCACATCACCCGCGGCAACCCGGCTGCCGGTTTCAACCTGAACCTGCCAAAGGTTGCCGGCGATGTGGCTGTCGACGCTCTGTTGACCGCTGGCCAGCGGTGCGTCCTCGGTCACTTCCGGGACCCGTTCTTCGCTATCGAAATGCGCCTGGCCACTGGCGATCCAGCGCTCGCGCTCGGCGTTGAACGCGCCTTTTTGCTGATCGCGAAACGCGGCAATGCTCTCGGCTTCCTTCGTCAGGAAGGCTTGGTAATCCGCCAGATTCAGCTGACTGTGCTCGATGTTCAGATCGAAGCGCCCGAGTGGGAAATCCCGTCGAATGCGCAGCAATTCATCGGCACTGACCGGGTAGAAACGGATCTGGTCAAAGAAGCGCAGCAACCACGGTTTGCCATCGAATACGGCGACCTCGCGATAGCGATTCCACATCTGCAAAGTGCGGCCGACGAACTGATAACCGCCAGGGCCTTCCATGCCGTACACGCACAGGTAAGCACCACCGATGCCCACCGAGTTTTCTGCGGTCCAGGTGCGGGCCGGGTTGTATTTGGTGGTCACCAAACGATGACGCGGATCGAGTGGCGTGGCGACCGGTGCACCGAGGTAGACGTCGCCCAGGCCCATCACCAGGTAGCTGGCGTCGAACACCGTGCGCTGCACTTCGTCGAGGTTTGGCAGGTCGTTGATGCGGCGGATGAACTCCAGATTGCTTGGGCACCACGGGGCGTCCTTGCGCACGGTGGTCATGTATTTTTCGATCGCCAACTGGCAGGCCGGGTCGTCCCAGGACAGCGGCAGATGAACGATGCGCGAGGGCACTTGCAGGTCCTTGGCGGCGCACACGGCGTCCCATTCGCCGGCAACGATGCCGAGCAGATCGGCCAGCGGCAGTTGTTCGGGTTGGTAGTGCACTTGCAGCGAGCGGATGCCCGGTGTCAGGTCGATAACGCCGTGCAGGTTTTGGCTTTCCAGTGCTTGCATCAAGGCGTGGGCGCGGAAGCGCAGGACCAGGTCAAGTTCGGGTGCACCGATTTCAAGCAGCAGATGAGTGTCGCCTGACAGTCTCGCAACCAGCCGCGTATTCCCCTGACCCAAATCCAACACCACGGGCGACACAATCCCCTGTGGGAGCGGGCTTGCTCGCGAAGAGGCCGTGTCAGTCGACATTGATGTACCTGACATACCGCTTTCGCGAGCAAGCCCGCTCCCACAGGGGGTATTCCATTTCAGGGCGAGGTTGCGGGCGGTCTTGAGATCGACCGGGAGGAACTGCACTTTGTCCCCAGCCTTGAGCTGGCCCAGCTGCCAAAGATCCGCCTCGATCACCGTCACCGGGCAGACAAACCCGCCGAGGCTAGGGCCGTCGGGACCGAGGATTACCGGCATGTCACCGGTGAAATCCACCGCACCGATGGCGTACGGATTGTCATGGATATTCGACGGATGCAGACCCGCCTCGCCACCATCGGCACGCACCCATTCAGGCTTCGGTCCGATCAACCGCACACCGGTTCGGCTGGAGTTGAAATGTACTTCCCACTGGGTGGCGAAGAAGGTGCCGATGTAGTTTTCGGTGAAGTATTCCGGTGCGCCATGAGGGCCGTAGATCACCCGAATCTGCCGCAGAACGGGCAACTCGGTGACCTGTTCTTCAGCCAGTTGTTGACCGGCGCAGCGGTCGTTCAAAGCAGGGAGATGCAACACGTCGCCCGCCCGCAATGCACGCCCGCCATGCCCACCAAACTGGCCGAGGGTGAAGGTGCTTTTGCTGCCCAGATAATCCGGAACTTGCAGGCCACCACGTAGGCACAGATAGCTGCGGGCGCCTGCTCCGGCAATCGTGCCGAGGCTCAACGTCGCCCCCGCCGGAACCAGCAGCGCGGTGTTCATCGGCACGGCTTCACCGTTCAGCGTCAATGGAATCACCGCACCTGTGACCGCCACAACCGCATCGCAATTGAAGCGCAGCAACGGCCCGCTCATGGTGATTTCCAGCGCCGCGGCACCTTCGTCGTTGCCCAGCAGACGATTGCCCGAACGCAACGCGCGACTGTCCATCGGCCCCGACGGCGGCACGCCCACGGCCCAGTAACCGAGGCGACCGGGATAGTCCTGAACGCTGGTCTGAGTGCCCGCGCTGAGCACTTCAAACGTGTTGGCCTGATACACCAAACCTTCCAGGCAACGGGTCCACGGCTGACCGCTGGCGAAGGGCGCATCGAGCAAAATCTGCCGCAAATAATCACGGTTGGTTTCCACCCCATAGAGCAGGCTGTCGCCCAATGCCTGATGCAAATCGGCAGCGGCTTCTTCGCGGGTCGGCGCCCAACTGATGACCTTGGCGATCATCGGATCGAAGTACGGTGGGATCTCGCAACCGGCCTCGACCCACGTGTCGATGCGCAGGTGTTTGCCATCGGCGGCGGGGAAGTTCACGGCGGTCAGCAACCCTGGGCTCGGCTGAAAATCGCGCCCCGGATCTTCGGCATAAAGCCGTGCCTGAATCGCATGGCCGCAGGCTTTCAAGCCTTGGCTCAACGTGCTCAACGGAGGCAAATCCCCGGCCGCCAGTTCGACCATCCAACGCACCAGATCCACGCCCCAGACTTGCTCGGTGACGCCGTGCTCCACCTGCAAACGGGTGTTCACTTCGAGAAAGTAGAAACGCTGAGCCTCGCTGTCGAAGACGAATTCAACGGTGCCGGCGCTGCGGTAGTTCACCGCTTTCGCCAGTTTGATCGCCGCCGCACACAGCTCTTCAGCCATTCCCTCGGGGAGGTTCGGCGCCGGGGTTTCTTCGAGGACTTTCTGGTTGCGCCGCTGCACCGAGCAGTCGCGCACGCCGAGGGCAATCACTTCGCCCCGGCCGTCGCCGAACACCTGGACTTCCAGATGACGGGCGCGCTGGATGTATTTCTCGATGAACACTCCGGCGTCGCTGAAGTTGTTCTGGCCGAGGCGTTTGACGGCCTCAAAGGACTCGCTCAATTCGGCAGCGCTGCGGCACACGCGCATGCCGATGCCGCCACCGCCGGCGGTGCTTTTGAGCATCACCGGGTAGCCGACTTGTTCGCCGGCAATCAGCGCCGCGTCGAGGCTGTCGAGCAACTCGGTGCCTTCGAGCATCGGTACGCCGTGTCGCTTGGCCAAGGCGCGCGCGGTGTGCTTGAGGCCGAACACTCGCAGCTGCTCTGGCGTCGGGCCGATGAAGGCGATGTTGGCGGCTTCGCAGGCCTCGGCGAACGCGGCGTTTTCCGAGAGAAAACCATAGCCGGGATGGATCGCCGTGGCGCCCGTGGATTTGGCGATGGCGAGGATTTTTTCGACGGCCAGATAGGTGCCGGCGGCTGCGCCTTCACCGAGGCTGTGGGCTTCGTTGGCTTGCAAAATGTGCAGGCTGGCGGCATCGGCTTCGGAATACACGGCGACGCCTTTGACCTGCAATTCACGCAGGGTGCGCAGGATGCGGCAGGCAATGGCGCCACGGTTGGCAATCAGGACTTTTTCGAACATGGCATAACCCCTGGAGGCGATAGCGCATCAGCCTCGACCTGGGATGCGGGCCGTCCCGCAGTTTTTCGATAAGCGCCAGGGTCGTCCCCGACGGCAGAATCAGTTCACTCCAAAACACCACCGAACCCCTGTGGGAGCGGGCTTGCTCGCGAAGACGGAGTGTCAGTCGACATTAATGTTGAATGTGACGGCCCCTTCGCGAGCAAGCCCGCTCCCACAGGTTTCAGTGGTGTTTTGGCTGTTTGAGGCACTGGCCTGAACGGGCCTGGCACAGGGTGAATAACCATCTACGCAACCGCACGAATTTCAGTTCCATACCAGCAGCTCCGCAGGTGTGGGGTTGTAGGCGTTGCACGGGTTGTTCAGTTGAGGGCAGTTGGAGATCAGTACGATCACGTCCATCTCGGCCCGCAGGTCGACGTACTTGCCCGGCGCCGAAATGCCGTCTTCAAACGTCAGCCGGCCATCCGCCGTGACCGGCACGTTCATGAAGAAGTTGATGTTCGGCCCGATGTCGCCCTTGCCCAGTCGTCCATCGTGAACGCAGGCGCGCAGGTAGTTGTCGCGACAGCTGTGCATATAGCGTTTCTCCAGCGCATAACGCACGGTGTTGCTCTCTTGTGCACAAGCGCCGCCGAGGGTGTCGTGACGGCCGCAGGTGTCGGCGACGATGGTCAACATCGGTTTGCCGAGGTTGGAATAGAGCACGCTGCCGGTGCTCAGGTAGACGCTGTTCTGCCGGCGCAACGTACGTTGCACGTCATAGCGTTCCTTCGGATTGGCAACGCTGTAGAACAAGGTGTCGACGGCCTGATTGCCTTCCAGGTCGAGGATGCGCAAGGTCTGGCCGGCCTTGACCTCCATCAGCCACGGTTCGCCGGCCGGGATGGTGGCGCGGTAGACCGCGGTTTCGGGCAACTGTTGAGCAGTAGCGAATGCAAGTGACATGGCAGCGATCCTCAGGCGAACAGACGGTCGGTGTTGATGAAGCCGCGCTCGTTTTCCGGGCGCGAGGTGCGGCAGTGTTCGGCGACGCTGGCGTCGGCGTTCATCCAGCTCAACTTCAATGGTTTCGGTGCGTATTCAGGCGAAGGGTCCATCGGATGTTGCAGGGCGGTGAGCACCACCAGCGTGTCCATCGGCGCATACAACTCGATGTAGTCACCGGCCTTGGAGTTGCCTTCGACAAAGTGGAAATGCCCGGCCTCATCGACGTTCACGCGGCTGAACAGATTGAGCGTCATCAGCAAATCGGACAGGCCCAACCCCCACTTGCCCAACTCCACCAACAGGTTGTCGGTGCCGTTGCGGAAGAAGCCGTTGCGCAGTTCCTGATAGCGGCCCTGACCGTATTTTTCTGCGACCTCTTCAGCGCAGAGCACACCACCGAGGCTGTCGCTCCAGCCGCAAGTGTCGGCAGTGATCGCCGCCAGCACGCGGCCCATGTCCGAATACAGGCAATGGCCGGTGGTGAGTTTGGCGGTGTGTTGGCATTTGAGGCTGTCGGGCAGGTTCAGGCGTTCGGTTTTTTCATTGGCGTTGAGCAGCGTCAGGCTGACGTTGGCGCCACCGCGCAGGTCGGTCAGGCGCAGCAATTGGCCGCGCTTCAAGACGAAGGAGCGATGGCCGCCGCCGGGGAGCATTTCTTCGGCGAAGGGCGGGAACAGTTGGGTCGAATCAGTCATATGAAAATCCTCTTAAGCGGTACGAAGCGTGCCTGCCAGCTCAGCCGGCAAGGCGTCGACGGCGGCGCGATGGGCGCGGCGGTCGCTGTTCAAAGGGATGTCGTAGGTGATGCGTGCGCCATAGGCGCCGGGGGCATGCGGGTCGACGCGGACCTTGTCGAACACCAACAGGCGCGTGCCGAGGCTGAAGCCTTCGGACAGGTCGTGGGTGACCATGAACACCGTCAGTTGCGTCTCGCGCCACAGTTCCAGCAGCAGACCGTGCATGTCCTTGCGGATGCCTGGATCGAGGGCGCCGAATGGCTCGTCGAGCAGCAACACCCGAGGCTTCATGATCAGCGCCTGGGCAATCGCCAGTCGTTGTTGCATGCCGCCGGAAAGCTGCGCCGGGTACTTGTCCAGCGAGTGGCCGAGGCCGACTTTGTGTAGCAGCACTGAGGCTTGTTCGCGTGCGTCTTTTTTAGCGCTGCCGAACAAGCGTCCGAGCAGAGGCGAACGTGGCAGTTCGAGACCGAGGGCGACGTTGTCCAGCACAGTCAGGTGCGGGAACACCGAGTAGCGCTGGAACACCACGCCACGGCTGGCATCCGGCTCGCCGGCCAAGGCCTGGCCATCCAGCAGAATCTCGCCGCGACTGGCGCGCTCCTGCCCGAGCAGCAGCCGCAGGAAGGTCGACTTGCCGCAACCCGATGCACCAACCAAGGTGCAAAACTCACCTTCGTTAACGCTCAGGTTCAGCCCTTCTAGCACCACCTGATCAGCGTATTTCTGCCAGACGTTTCTTACCGTGATGAAGCTCATGCCCGTACTCCTTCATACCAAGGGAAAGCACGTTGGGTCAGGCGCTTGAGACCCCAGTCCATCAGCCAGGCGAGGAGGGTGATCCAGATCACGTACGGCAGAATCACGTCCATCGCCAGATAGCGACGCACCAGGAAAATCCGGTAACCGAGGCCGTCGGTGGAGGCGATGGCTTCGGCGGCGATCAGGAACAACCACGCCGAACCGAGCATCAGCCGCAGCGAGATCAACAAGCGTGGCAACAGTTGCGGCAGCACCACGCGCAGCATCAGCGTCCAGGTCGAAGCGCCGAGGGTCTGGGCCTTGATCAGCAGCTCCACGGGAATTTCCCGGGCGCGTTGCTCCAGATCGCGAGCAAGACACGGAGTGATGCCGATCACGATCAGCATCACTTTCGACAATTCCCCCAGACCGAACACGATGAACAGAATCGGCAGAATCGCCAGCGGCGGCACCATCGAAAGCACCGTCAGCAACGGCGACAACGGCGCGCCAAACAGCGGCAGGGTACCGGCGGCGATGCCCAGGCACAGCCCGGCCAGCGCACTGATGCCGAGGCCGATGGCCAGGCGTCGCAGGCTGGACGCGGTGTCTTGCCACAACAGGTATTCACCGGTGCGGGTGTCGGCGGTGAACGCCAGGCGTTTCACCGCGTCGGTCATCTGCACGGCGCTCGGCAGCAGCTTGTCATTGGGGTTGTCCGTCAGCCGCTCGGCCGAGCCCATGAAGTAGGCGAACAGCACCAGGGCGAACGGCAGGATCACCAACAGCAGGCGACTTGGACGATCCGGGTAGCGATTGATCAGGCGCATGGCCAGGTCCTCCTGATTACAGCTTGGCGTCGGCGGCCATCTGCACGTAGGTCGGGTCGAAGCGCAGCTTGAGGTTGGTCTTGTCGCCGCTGGTCACGCCGTTGGCGAACGCCATGCCGACCGCGCTGGTGTCCTTGGCGCCTTCACCCAGCAAGCCGTGCTGGAACGAGAACTCGGCGACTTTGCGCATGGTTTCCGGCAGTTGCTTGCTGGTGGAGAACGCCAGGGCTTCTTTGGGTGTGGCGAACAATTTGGTGGTGTCCAGTTGCGACTGGAAACCAGCCAGATCGGTGCCGGAAGCTTTGGCCATGTGTTCGAGCGCGGTTTTGCTGGCGGCGTTTTTGGCGTTCATCAACTCCACCACTTCGAACCAGGCGCCGGTCAGCGCTTTGCCCAGGGCCGGGTTGTCTTTGAGGGTCGATGAGTTGACCACCATCATGTCCATGATTTCGCCGGGGATCTGGCTGGAGTTGAACACTTCGGTCACTGCAGGCTTGGCCTTGATGTCCGAAAGCATCGGGTTCCAGGTGGTGACAGCGTTGACCTGATCGGTGTTGAAGGCCGCCGAGATGTCGGCGTCGGAGGTGTTGACCACTTTCAGGTCTTTCTCGGTGAGATCGACCGAATCCAGCGCCCTGGCCAGCAGGTAGTGGGAGACAGAGAGCTCCACCAGATTGACGTCCATGCCTTTGAGGTCGGTGACTTTCTTGCCGTCGCCCTTGAGCACGATGCCGTCGTTGCCGTTGGAGAAATCGCTGACGATCAGCGCGGTGCTGTCGACGCCACCGGCCGCCGGAATGGTCAGCGCATCCATGTTGGTCATGGTGCAGCCATCGAACTGGCCGGCGGTGTATTGGTTGATGGATTCGACGTAGTCATTGAGCTGCACGACATCGATCTTGATGCCGTACTTCTTCGCCCATTTGTCGACGATGCCTTGGCTGCCGGCGTACTCCCACGGCATCCAACCGGCGTAGATGGTCCAGCAGACGCTGAAGTGGTCTTTTTGTGCGGCCTGGGACGAGACGCTCACGAAGGCTGCGAATGCAGCGGCGAGCAGGGCGGGTAAACGAAGCTTGAGCATGGTGGTTCTCCAGTTGATCAAGGGCGGGCAGGAGTCAACGCGGCACCGTGAACGGTGGCTTGTCTCCCGGGCTTTTATCCCGCCGTGTAACCTCAACTGGAGGTCGCCAACTCTCGGACCAGCCACTCGCCTTAGCGAGCCGGAACCCTAGTCAGCCATTGCAAATTGTGGTGCCGCGAACCTGTGATGACTCCTGCACGTCTTTGCTAAAGCGAGAGCCGTGCCAAGTCGGCTTGAGCGCTCTAGCGTGGGCGATTACGCAATTGACGCGTTGGGGAGAGATGGCGGCGTTGCCTTGTGATGGTGCATGGGTGCACCGCAATGGATCGGGTCGGCCGCTGATCTGAAGGTCCAGGCGGCTCGGCACTCGGCGCAGCATTGCCAGTCAAAACAGGTGTCAGCCGGCCTGTTCCGGTTGTGGGTCTTTCAGGAGGCCGCCATGTTTCGTCGACTGTTGTTCGCTATGGTTCTCGGTCTGGGGCTGTCCGGCTGCTATTACTACGCCGGTGGCTACGATGTGTACTCCGAGCCTTATTACTACCCCGGCTATTCACCCTATTCCTACTATTACGGACCGCGCTATTACTCCGGACCGCGCTTTTATGGTGGCTATCGCTACTACTATTGGGGCGGGCACGGGCCACGTCATTACGGTGGTGGATATCGCGGTGGCCACCATTAATCAGCGGGTGAATGGATGAAAAACCTTTCATCGGCGACTTGTTTCAATCTGTTTCAGGAACGCACCAGATTTGGAAAACGATGTCTGATCTTTCGACAGTCACCGAATAATTGACTGTCGCCTGCCAGCGTCGCTGGTGTGGCTCACTCGCGGTCCAGGAGGCCGCCATGTATCTGCGAATTCTTCTGATTGCTGTATTGGGATTGTCTCTTGGTGCATGCGTGCCCTATTCCGATGGAGGAGCCAGCTACTACAGTTCCGAGGTCTATACCTCGCCAGCCTATTATGACGGCGGACCTTACTATGCAGGCGGCGGCGGTTATTACACGCAACCACGCCGGTACTACGCACCGCCAGCTCGGTACTACCAGCCAACGCCGCGGTATTACTACCAACCGCGGGTTTATCAACCGGCACCACGCTATTACCAGTCGTCACCACGAGCCGATTACCGGGCTCATCAGAATCGCGGCTGGGATGGCCATAACCGTGGCGGTTGGGACGGCCGTAACCGCGGTGGATACAACGACTATCGCGGCGGCCATGGCGGACGCGACAACCGTGGCGAAAGGGGCTACCACAACGGTCGCGGCGATCACGATGGCCGAGGCGGCCACCGTTAAACACTCGTAAAAAAAGCGGCGCATGAAGCGCCGCTTTTTTATGCCCGGATTTCAGTATTCCTACAGATCGGCCAGAGGATGCCGGCCTTCCCAGGCCTTGTGGAAATGCGCTTCTACCACTGCATCCGGCAGGTTATTGATGTCTGGCCAGTGCCAATGCGGTTTTTGATCCTTGTCGATCAACCGTGCGCGCACGCCTTCGCTGAACTCAGGATGACGGCAACAGTTGAGGCTTATGGTGTATTCCATCTGAAAGACTTGCGCCAGCGACATGTGCCGGGCACGGGCGATCTGCTCCCACACCAGATGAGCGGTCAGGGGCGAGCCTTCGCTCATGGTTTTCGCGGCACGGCTGAGCAGCAGATCCGTGTTGTCGCGCAGCTGGCTGATGGCCTTCCAGGCGCAGCGCACGTCACTGACATCCAGCAGCTCATCGATCTGCTGGCGTCGCGGTAACCACTGGGCTTCGGGCATTTGCGCGATGGCTTCCTGCTGCAGGGCTTTGAGCAGGCTGTTCAGCTGCATCGGCGTCTGTTCCTGCCAGTTCAACTGCAGCAGGCCTTCCATCAGCTCTTCCTGCTGTTCATCGAGCAGGAAACGGTCGGCCAGGTCGAGATCGATCGCATCGCGACCGTTTATATGGGCGCCGGTCAGGCCGAGAAACAATCCGAGCTTGCCGGGCAGACGCGACAGAAACCAACTGGCCCCGACATCCGGGTACAAACCGATACTGATCTCTGGCATCGCCAGGCGGCTGCTCGGCGTGACAATCCGGATGCCCGCCCCTTGCAGCAGCCCCATGCCGCCGCCGAGCACATAGCCATGCCCCCAGCAGATCAGCGGTTTAGGGTAAGTGTGCAGATTGAAGTCCAGGCGATATTCCGCCGCAAAGAAATGCGCGGCCAGCGGCGGCACTTCGCCGGGATGGGCGCGACAGGCTTCCACCAGGCTGCGGACTTCGCCACCGGCGCAAAAGGCTTTGGTGCCGTTGCCGCGCAACACGACGCAGACGATTTGCGGTTCTTTGGCCCAGACGTCCAGTTGATCGCGCAAGGCGTTGATCATCGGCAAGGACAGGGCATTGAGGGACTTTTCGGCATCCAGGCTGGCGACTCCGATGCGTGCGCCGTCGGTGCCAGTGAGTTCTTCGAAGTGCAGATTCATCGTGACCTCGATCGGGAATTTGAGCGTTCAGTATGATCGCTGTACAGGAAAGTGCCGGATCTGCGTCAGATCAATTGACAAGCGTGATGGGCTTTCCTAGGGTTCGCCCCATTGTTTTTGCCGGATGTAACCATGACTGCTGACGACCGTATCAAACTCGAACCGAGCTGGAAGGAGGCACTGCGTGCCGAATTCGACCAGCCCTACATGGCAGAGTTGCGCGACTTCCTGCAAGAGGAGCGCGCGGCAGGCAAGGAAATCTACCCTCCGGGACCGATGATTTTCAACGCGCTCAATTCGACGCCGCTGGATAAAGTCAAAGTCGTCATCCTCGGCCAGGACCCGTATCACGGTCCGGGACAGGCCCATGGCTTGTGCTTCTCGGTGCAACCAGGCGTACCGGCACCGCCGTCGCTGGTGAACATCTATAAGGAGTTGAAACGCGACCTGAACATCGACATCCCGACCCACGGTTGCCTGCAAAGCTGGGCCGACCAGGGCGTGCTGATGATCAACACCACCATGACCGTGGAACGCGCCAACGCCAACGCCCATGCGGGCAAAGGCTGGCAGCACTTTACCGATCGGATTATCGAAGTGGTCAGCGAACACCAGCCACATCTGGTGTTCCTGCTGTGGGGCGCGCATGCCCAGAGCAAGCAGAAACTGATCGATGCCACCAAACACCTGGTGCTGACCTCGGTGCATCCGTCACCGTTGTCCGCCTATCGTGGCTTCCTCGGGTGCGGGCACTTCAGTCGAACCAACAAGTTTCTGGAACAGAATGGCGAAACGCCGATCGAATGGCGGTTGCCACCAGTTTGATGCGCAGACCGGGAGGGTCCCTTCGCGAGCAAGCCCGCTCCCACACTGGATCTCTGTGAACACTCTATTTGTGATCACCAGAGATCCAGTGTGGGAGCGGGCTTGCTCGCGAAGCAGGCGACTCGGTCTTTTAGACAGAATCCGGTTGCCGGTTCCAATACTTGAACAACGGCTCCGCCAGAAACAACACAAACAACAGCCGCATCACCTGCATTGCTGTCACCAGCGGCACCGACAACTGCAATGTCTCTGCCGTCAGGCTCATCTCCGCAATCCCGCCGGGCATCATGCCGAGCGTCAGCGAACGCAAATCCAGATGCGTCAGCGCACTCAACCCCAATGCTGCCAACGTGGCGATCAACATGGTCAACACCGTGCCAATCAACGTCCGCCCCATGAATGACGGCGCACGCCGGAAAAACTGCCGATTGAAGTGACACCCCAGCCCGCTGCCAATCAGCCATTGGCCGATCTGGCTGCCGCCGTTGGGCAAACTGATGTGCAGATCCCAGCCAATACTCACCGCCGCACTCACCAGCAACGGCCCGAACAGCCACGGATTGGGTTGATGCAACCGCTGCCAGCCCCAGGCGAGCAGGGCGCCCGCCGGAAACAGAAACGCCAGCCAGCGCCAGTCAACGGAAGTGGCGTGGGCCAGCGGCGCACCGTCACCCAACAAATACTTGAACGCCGCCGGCACACACAGCACCACCACCAACACCCGCAGACTTTGCCCCGCCGCAACACGACTGAGCACCGCGCCGTTACGCGCGCCGAGGTTGACCATCTCCCCGGAGCCGCCCGGCATGCTGGAAAAGAACGCGGTCGCGCGGTCTTCACCGGTGCGCCGCATCAACCAGACCCCGACCACGGCCGACAGGCTGGTGACCAACGCACCGAAGAAGATCAAACCGAAGTGGCTCAGCACCTGCTCCATCACCACCGGGGTGAAATGCAGACCGATCCCGATGCCGACAATCCACTGGCCGCACTTGCGGCCGCCAGGGATTTCCGCCAATTGCCAGGGTGTCAGGCAACGCACCAGGATGATCGCCAGCAACGAGCCGACCATCCACGGCAGTGGCCAGCCGATCTGGCTGGCCAGGTAACCGCCCAGCAGACCGACCAGCGGGGTTCCCCACCAGGCTTTGAAGGGTGTTCGATCAAACATCGGCGATTGCGCGCCGGGCGACCGAACGTTTGCGCCAGATGCGCAGGAGTGGCATTAGCAGCATGATCGCGGTCAGCACCCAGACACCGAAGGTGATCGGGCTCGACCAGAGGATTTCCAGCGCACCGTTGGAAATCGACAGGGCGCGACGCAGGTTTTGCTCCATCAGGCCACCAAGGATGAAGCCCAACAGAACCGGCGACAACGGGAAGTCCAGCTTGCGCAGGATGTAACCGAAGATGCCGATACCGATCATCAGGAACAGGTCGAAGGTGGTGGCGTGCACCGCGTAGACGCCGATCCCGGTAATGATCGCGATCACCGGCACCAGCGCCCAGTTCGGCACGGCAAGGATGCGGGTGAAGATGCGGATCATCGGGATGTTGAGGATCACCAGCATGATGTTGGCGACAAACAACGAAGCGATCAGGCCCCAGACGATGTCGGGTTGCTGTTGGAACAGCAGCGGCCCCGGCGTGATGTTGTACAGCGACAGCGCGCCGATCATCACTGCCGTGGTACCCGAGCCCGGAACGCCGAGGGTCAGCATTGGCACCAGGGCACCGCAGGCAGCGCCACCGATAGCGGTTTCCGGAGCCGCGAGGCCACGCATGTCGCCTTGTCCGAAAGTGCCCTTGGCGCCGGCGATACGTTTCTCGGTCATGTAGGCCACAGCGCTGGCCAACGTCGCGCCGGCACCCGGCAACACGCCCATGATGAAGCCCAGCAAACCGCAACGGATGTTCACCACGAACACCGCCGAGGCTTCCTTGAAGTTGAACATCATGCGCCCGGTGGCTTTCACCGCTTCCTGGCCGCGATGAGTTTTTTCCAGCAGCAGAAGGATTTCACTGATGGAGAACAAGCCCAGTACCAGCACAACGAACTGAATGCCGTCCGTCAAATGGATGTTATCCCCGGTGAAACGGTATACGCCGCTGTTGGCATCGATCCCGACGGTCGATAGAAACAAACCGATCAGCGCGGCGATAAAGGTCTTTAGTGGTCGGTCGCCGGCCATGCCGCCGAGACAGACAATCGCGAACACCATCAGCACGAAATACTCTGCCGGTCCAAAGGCAATCGCCCATTTCGCCAGCAGCGGGGCGAACAGCACCATGCCGCAGGTGGCGATGAACGCACCGATGAACGAACTCCACGCCGACAACGACAGTGCTACACCGGCCAGGCCTTTGCGGGCCATCGGGTAACCGTCGAGGGTGGTCATGACGGTGGAGGCTTCGCCCGGAATGTTCAGCAGGATCGAACTGATCCGGCCGCCGTATTCGCAGCCCAGGTACACCGCCGCCAGCAGAATCAGCGCCGACTCCGGTGGCAGGCCGAGGGCGAATGCGATCGGGATCAACAGCGCCACGCCGTTGATCGGGCCCAGGCCCGGCAACAGCCCGACGACCGTGCCGATCAGGGTGCCGCATAGCGCGGTTACCAGGTTATACGGGCTCAGCGCGACGCCGAAGCCCTGACCCAAATAGCCAAGAGTATCCATATCAGTTCTCCAGAACGTCGAGCACGCCCAGCGGCAGTGGCACGTCCATCACCTTGTCGAACAGCAGATAAAGACCGATAGCCATCAGGCTGATGATCACCGTACTGGGCAGCCAGCGGCCGCCATACAGGCGTGCCATAGGGATCCCGATCAGAATGCTGGCGACGATGAAACCAAGGGGTTCGAAGGCCCCGGCGAACACCAGCAACAGCAGCACGCAGATGCCGATTTTGATCAGGGTTTCGCGGTCCAGTTTCGGGTCGTCGTCGCTGTGCACGATCGGCGTCGGCCGAAACACCATGTACAGCAAAGCCAGCCCCATCAGGCCGAGCATCAACAATGGAAAGGCTCGAGGCCCCACCGGTTCGTAGGAAAATGCCGCTTGATACGGCCACGCCATCAGCGCCAGGCCAACACAGGCCAGCAACAGCACCGCAGCAAAAATGCGTTGTAAGAGCATGGGAAACTCCTGTGCCGCAGCCCTCCAGAACGGGGGCCGCAGCCGCTAGACAGAGGCGATCACT
This sequence comes from Pseudomonas sp. GL-B-26, assembly GCF_019947405.1. Lineage (NCBI taxonomy): Bacteria > Pseudomonadati > Pseudomonadota > Gammaproteobacteria > Pseudomonadales > Pseudomonadaceae > Pseudomonas > Pseudomonas sp. GL-B-26. The sequence continues at coordinate 29,954 of NZ_JAGYGJ010000050.1, forward strand.
GAATCAGGCCGAACTCTTTGGCCAGCACTTTGTAATCGGCGACCTGCTTTTTCACGTAGGTGTCCAGCTCCGGGCCGGTCATGGCGAACGGGAACAGTTCACGCTGATCGCGCAACTTGGCGAACTCTTCGGAAGCCAGCAGCTTGTCGAAAGCGTCTTTCCACCAGGCGTAGTCTTCGTCGCTGACCTTTGGCCCGAGGTAGAAGCCGCGAACCACCGGCCAGACGATGTCGTAGCCTTGCTCTTTGGCGGTCGGGATGTCTTTCATTTCCGGCTCGTCCAGACGCTTCTCGGAGAACACGGCCAGCAGGCGCATGTCACCGCTCTGGATGTGCGGCATGGAGTCGGAGATGTCGGTGCTGCCGACCTGGATGTGGCCGCCGAGCAGGGCGGTGGCGATTTCACCGCCGCCTTCGAGGGCGACGTAACGCAGGTCGCGCGGGTTGATCCCGGCAGCCTTGGCGATCAGGGCGGTCTGCATCCAGTCCTGGCTGCCGACGGTGCCGCCGGAGCCGATCACCACTTTGCTCGGATCTTTCTTCAACGCCTGAACCAGATCGTCCAGGGTCTTGTAGGGCGAATCGCTTTTCACCGCGATGGCGCCGTAGCTTGTTCCAACTGCGGCCAGCCAGCGCACGGCGTTTTCATCGAAACGACCGAACTTGCCTTGGGCCAGGTTCAACAGCGAGCCGCTGGACCACGCCACCAGCGTGCCGGCATCGGCCGGACGCTGGGCGACCACCGCGTTGTACGCCACCGCGCCAACACCGCCGGGCATGTAGGTCACGCGCATCGGTTTGGTCAGCAGTTTTTCGTTGACCAGCGCGCTTTGCGCCAGTTTGCAGGTCAGGTCGAAACCGCCGCCGGGCGAGGCCGGGGCGATGCATTCCGGGCGTTTGGGTTCGGCGAGCAATTGGCCGGCGAACAGCAGGGCGCTGGCGGTGAGAGCAACTTTACGCATTGATAGGTTCATTCAAGTCTCCTTGGGAGTTGTTGTTATAGGTGTACTGAATTACCAAAGGGCAACGCTATAGCTCACCAGCAGACGCACTTCATCGGCATCGCGAGCGGAGTAGTTGGAACGGTAAGTGGCATTACGCAGGCGCACGGCGACATCCTTGAGCGCGCCGCTTTGTACGACGTATTTGATTTCGGTGTTGCGTTCCCACTCTTTGCCTTCGTCACCGTTCTTGAGCTTGATGTTGTCACCGCTCACGTAACGGCTCATGAAACTCAGGCCGGGAACCCCAAGCCTGGCGAAGTCAAAGTCGTAACGTGCCTGCCAGGAGTGTTCTTCGGCGCCGGCAAAGTCGTTGATCTGAACGAAGTTGACCAGGTACGGGTCACTGCCATCGACATAAGGGAACGCGCTGTCGCCGGACATGTGCTGATAGCCGGCGCTGAATTTATGCCCGCTCAAGGCGTAGCTCACCAAGCCGTTGAGGGATTTGTTGTCGATCTTGCCGCCGCGGGCCTCGCCCTGGTCATCACTGATGGCCAGGCGCAGATCGGTGCCGAAAGTGCCGGGGCCGAACGGTTGCGAAGCGACAACACCGAGGAAGTGCTGGTTGTAGACTTCATCAAGTTGCGCGAAGTGGTAGCTGCCGGTGATTTTGTCGGTGAACTTGTAGTCCAGGCCGCCAAAGTCGAAATGCTTGCCGGCTACGGTGCCAGCGAAGCGGCTGTTCTTGTTGTTGAGGGCGATGTCCTCGAAGTCGGTGCTGTCGCGGTCCTTGGCTTTCTCCAGGCGCCCGCCGGTGAAGGTCAGGTTCTTGATCTCTTTGGAGGTCAGCAGGCCGCCTTCAAAGGTCTGCGGCAGAATGCGCCCGTCGTTGGCTTTGAGGATCGGCAGTTCCGGAATCAGGCTGCCGATTTTAAGTTCCGTGGCGGAGATTTTCACTTTGCCGGTCAGGCCAAGCTTGGAGTACTCATCGGCCGCGCGGCCGTCGTCATGGGTTGGCAACAGGCCGGTGCCGGTGCGGTCCGGACTTGAATCGAGTTTTACCCCCAGCATACCCAGTGCATCGACACCGAACCCCACGGTGCCGTCGGTGTAACCCGATTGCAGGTTGAGCATGAACCCCTGAGCCCATTCGTCCCGCTTGGATTGCTGGGCGCTGGTACCGTCGCGAAAGTCGCGGTTGAAATACATGTTGCGGGTTTCGAAGGTTGCCGTACTGTCTTCGAAGAAGGCAGCCTGACTCAACGGCGAAAAGCCGGCGAGGGCGGCGGCACAGGTAAGGGCGGTGTGGCTGAAGCGGGAAAAGCGAGCAGGCGGGCAAGCCTGTAGCTGCATGGACAGCATCTTGAAGTACTCCGTTTATTGTTCTTATTGGCGAAAACGCTTCGAGGCGTTTTTCGTACGCTATGTGCGGTAGCGACGGGCAGTCGAAGCTGTCCGTGGCTGGACTCTAACCGGCCAACCTTTCGCTAACCTTTCAGAAGACTTTCACGGTTTTCGGGCTTCACAGCGGCGGTTGCGGCTGTAAACTCCGCGCCAAAGAATGGCGTCGACCATCCCTGAATGAGGTAAAGATCCATGCGTGTTCTGCTCGTCGAAGACCATCTGCAGCTCGCCGAAAGTGTCGCTCAGGCGCTCAAGAGCACCGGGTTGACCGTGGATGTGCTGCACGACGGCGTGGCGGCCGACCTGGCGTTGAGCAGCGAGGAATACGCCATGGCGATCCTCGACGTCGGCCTGCCGCGCATGGATGGCTTCGAAGTGCTGGCGCGCCTGCGGGCGCGGGGCAAGAACCTGCCGGTGTTGATGTTGACCGCCCGCAGCGACGTCAAGGATCGGGTCCACGGCCTGAACCTTGGCGCTGACGATTACCTGGCCAAACCTTTCGAACTGACCGAACTCGAGGCCCGGGTCAAAGCCTTGCTGCGCCGCAGTGTGCTCGGCGGTGAACGCCTGCAGCGCTGCGGTGTGCTGGCTTATGACCTGGACACTCGGCGCTTCACCCTCGGCGAAGAGTTGCTGACCCTGACCTCCCGCGAGCAGGCCGTGCTCGAAGCCCTGATCGCCCGGCCCGGTCGGGTGATGAGCAAGGAGCAACTGGCCTCGCAAGTCTTCGGTCTGGACGAAGAGGCCAGCCCCGACGCCATCGAGATCTATGTCCATCGCCTGCGCAAGAAGCTCGATGGCCAACCGGTCGTCATCGTGACCTTCCGCGGTCTCGGCTACTTGCTGGAAAGCCGCGATGCATAAGCCCAGCAGCCTGCGCTGGCGGTTGCTGTGGAATCTGGCGTTGTTGCTGGTGGTGTTGATGCTGGCCAGTGGTTTGAGCGCTTACTGGAACGGTCGCGAAGCTGCCGACACCGCCTATGACCGGACCTTGCTGGCCTCGGCGCGGACTATCGCCGCCGGTGTCTCCCAGCGCGACGGCTCGCTGAGCGCTGATGTGCCGTACGTGGCCCTCGATACTTTTGCGTACGACAGCGCGGGACGGATTTTTTACCTGGTCAACGACATCAATCAGAAGCTGATCTCGGGCTACGAAAACCTGCCACCGCCGCCGCCGGGAACGCCGCGCACCGATGACTATCCGGCACTGGCGCGTTTCTATAACGCCAAGTACCAGGGGCAGAACGTACGTGTGGTGAGCCTGCTCAAACCCGTGAGTGATCCGAACATGAACGGCATGGCGGAAATCCGCGTGGCGGAAACCGATGAAGCGCGGGTCAGCATGGCCCGCAGCCTGGCAACTGACACGTTGCTGCGTCTGGGCATGCTGGCGGTGGGTGCGTTGTTGCTGGTGTGGTTTGCGGTCAGCGCCGCGTTGCGTCCGCTGGAACGCTTGCGCACTGCGGTGGAAGAGCGTCAGTCGGACGATCTGCGGCCGTTGCCGTTGGTGGAAGTGCAGCACGAATTATGGCCGCTGGTGCGCGCGCTCAATCACTTCACCGAGCGCCTGCGCGGGCAGTTCGAGCGTCAGGCGCAGTTCATCGCCGATGCCGCCCATGAGCTGCGTACTCCCCTGGCGGCACTCAAGGCACGACTGGAGCTGGGTTTGCGCTCGACCGAACCTGAAACCTGGCGCAGCACATTGGAAACCGCTGCCCAAGGCACGGATCGTTTGACCCACCTTGCCAATCAACTGCTCTCGCTGGCACGGGTTGAAAATGGTGCCCGGGCCATCGCCGAGGGCGGCGCGCAGTTACTTGATCTCAGTCAGCTGGCTCGCGAACTCGGCATGGCCATGGCGCCGCTCGCCCACGCGCGCGGTGTGGCGCTGGCGCTGGAAGCGGACGAGCCGGTGTGGTTGCGCGGCGAGCCAACGCTGTTGAACGAACTGTTGAGCAATCTGGTGGATAACGCGCTGGCCCATACGCCGCCGGGTGGCAACGTGATTCTTCGGGTCACGGCACCGGCCGTGTTGGAGGTCGAGGACGATGGCCCAGGCATTCCTCTTGAAGAGCGCGATCGGGTATTCGAGCGCTTTTATCGGCGCAACCAGCAGGTGGCCGGTTCGGGGTTGGGATTGGCGATTGTTGGCGAGATCTGCCGCGCACACCTGGCTCAAATCAGCCTGCACGATGGCGAACAGGCCGGGTTGAAGGTGCGGGTGAGTTTTATCGCCGGGTAGTTTTGTGGTGTCTGGACTGACCCCTTCGCGAGCAAGCCCGCTCCCACATTTGATCGCATTTTTCCATGAAGAACTCGGTCAAGCGTGGGAGCGGGCTTGCTCGCGAAGGGCGCGCTACGGTCTCGACTAATAAAACATCGACCGCGACTCTTCCAGATCGCGGCACATCCCCTCGTTCTCCGGATCAATCCCCAGCTTTTTGAACGCCGGCACGTTGAATACGTCGATACGCGAGAGGGGATGGTCGGTGTCCTTGTGGCAATACAGGCTGGCCACCTGCACCAGATCGACATAGTCGACCCGCTCGGAGTGTCGATTGAAGTCCAGATAAAGCCCCGGCACCTGTACCAGCATCTCCGGAAACTCCCAGACCCTGAGCAGTTTGTCGCCGAGCAGTGGATGAATGTGATCAATCACATGGTTGAGGCTGACCGGGTCAGCCAGCAGTTCATAGTGATCTTCGGCGTAGGTCAGGATCGGCAACACACCGATCTGATGCACCAGTCCGCCAAGGGCTGCCTGATCGGGCTTGAGTTGCGTGTACCTGCGGCACAATGCATAGCTGATCCCGGCGATTTCCAGGCTTTTGCGCCAGACATCGCGCATTTTCTGCTCCACCACTTCGGAGCGGGCATGGAAAATCTGTTCCATGACCAGACCGATGGCCAGGTTGCTGCTGTAGTTGATGCCCAATCGAGTGATTGCCGTGTGCAGGTCAGTGACTTCCTGGGTCGCGCGCAACAGCGGGCTATTGACCACTTTGATCAGACGCGCCGACAGCGCGGTATCGCGGCCGATCACTTTGCTCAGGGTGCTGACACTGATTTCCGGGTCTTCAGCGGCCTTGCGAATCTGCAGGGCCACTTCCGGTAACGTTGGCAGAACCAGGTCATCGTTATCGATGGCCTCAACCAAATCCTGTTGGACCTTTTCCGCCAGCTCACTCATTTCGTTTCTCTAGGTATTGCGACAAATGCTGCTGTTAACGCTGGATTTCGCGATCGCGATCCAGTTCGTAAGGCAGGTCGAGCAGGTGCAGGGCTGGCCCTTCGAGCGCGCCCAGATGGATATCACCCCCTTCCGCTGCTTCGGCTTGCAGCACGGCCAGGAGCTCAATGTTTTGCCCTGCGTTGGCGGCCAGCACCACTTCGCCGATAGAGCTGCCGTGGGTAGGGGAAAACAATTGTGTGCCAGGTTCAGGCAACTCGTTGGCATCCAGTGTCAGGCGATACAAGCGGCGCTTGAGTTTGCCCAGGTACTGCATGCGCGCGACGATTTCCTGGCCGGTGTAGCAGCCTTTCTTGAAGCTCACGCCACCCACGGCTTGCAGATTGAGCATCTGCGGGATGAACAACTCGCGAGTGCTCGGCATGACCTGACCGATCCCTGCGCGGATTTGGCCCAACAGCCATTGATTCAGATCGCCTTCGGCCAATACGGCGGACAGCTTGCCCTTGATAAGGTCGGCCTGGTCGGCGGCGACCCAGAGTTCGGCGCGGTCCGGCGAGACGCGAATGGCGATCAAGCCGTCATTGCGCGCGACGCTGTCGGTGTCGGTCGGAAGCTCAAGACCGAGGCTGATCAGTGCCGCATCGCCATGGTCCATGCCGAAGCGGACCCAGGCGGCGCTTTCGTCGGTCAGTTTGGATTTGGAAAATACCGCGTACTTTTTCAGGTCCGCCAGTTGCGGTTCCAGCAGTTCGGTGGCCATGGCCATCAGAACGCCGTCGCCTTCCAGCAGGATGCGGAAACTCGACTGCATCCGGCCCTTTTGCGTGCAGCGGGCGCCGAGGCTGGCCTGGGTGTCACTCAGGTAATTGAGGTTGCAGGTCAATTGGCCTTGCAGGAATTTGCTCGCGTCCGCGCCGCGTACTGCGAGAACGCCTTCGTGAGACAGGGTGCAGAAAAAAGCAGAATCGGCCATGGGTCATCGCAGGGTAAAGAGTCTGGGGGACATCATAAGGGGGCGCTCTTGAAATGGGTAGTTCACAAAGGATCGTTGGTGGTCGACCAAAGCCGAGTGTTCGACTCTGCCTGGGGCTGTATACTTGCCGCCTATTTGAGGAGCGCTCCATGGTCGAAGATGTTGAACTGAATCGCCTCTACTGGCACAGCCGCCGCGGCATGCTTGAGCTTGACGTGTTGCTGGTACCGTTCGTGAAAGAGGTCTATCCGCACCTCAATGATGTCGACCGCGATTGCTACCGCAAGCTGCTCGAATGCGAAGATCAGGACATGTTCGGCTGGTTCATGGAACGTGCCGAATCGGAAGATCCGGAGCTTCAGCGCATGGTTCGCATGATCCTGGATCGTGTCCAGCCCAAGTAATGCGTTCGAATGCCGCTGGCATGCCTCACGGCAATTGCTGGCGGCGTATCTTCTGGCCCAGCTGTTCGCGCTGGGTTCGCTGTGCCTTCTCTCTATTCCGGTCTGGGCCTGCCTGCTCGGCGCTTTTTGCTGTCTGGCTCACGGCGCTTGGGCGTTACCGCGACAGATTCTGCTGACACACCCAAGGGCATTTCGCGGCTTGCGTCGCAATGCCGATGGCTGGCAGTTGTGGAATCAGGAGGAGGGTTGGCAATCGGTGCAGCTACGACCGGACAGCCTGGCGCTACCTTTGCTTGTTGTGCTGCGTTTTCGGCTGCGGGGTGAACGGCGGATCAGGGCGGTTTGTGTGCCCCGTGACTCGCAGGCGTCCGATCTGCACCGGCGCCTGCGGGTTCGGCTCACGTTCAGTCGACGTAGGTGGGCGGCACCAGAATAGTGTCCAGGGCAACCGGCAGCATGTTCGGATAGTCGAGGGTGTAATGCAGGCCGCGACTTTCCTTGCGTTCCATGGCTGACTGGATCATCAGCTCGGCCACTTGGGCCAGGTTACGCAGTTCGATCAAATCCCGACTGACCTTGTAGTTGCTGTAGAACTCGTCGATTTCGTCCAGCAACAGACGCACGCGGTGCTGTGCCCGTTGCAAGCGCTTGTTGGTGCGCACAATGCCGACGTAGTCCCACATGAATCGCCGCAGTTCGTCCCAGTTGTGCGCAATGATCACGTCCTCATCGGAGTCGGTGACCTGGCTCGCATCCCAGACGGGCAGGGCGATCGGAATCGAAACTTGCGGCAGTTGCTCAAGAATGTCCGCCGCCGCCGAACGCGCGTAAACGAAACACTCCAGCAACGAGTTGCTGGCCATGCGGTTGGCGCCGTGCAGGCCGGTGAAGCTGGTTTCGCCAATGGCATATAGCCCCGGCACGTCGGTGCGACCCTGCTGATCGACCATAACGCCGCCGCACGTGTAGTGCGCCGCTGGAACCACCGGAATCGGTTGCTTGGTGATGTCGATGGAGAATTCGAGGCAGCGTTCGTACACCGTCGGGAAGTGAGTCTTGATGAACGCTTCCGGCTTGTGGCTGATGTCCAGATAGACACAATCGACGCCCAGGCGCTTCATTTCATGGTCGATGGCCCGGGCGACGATGTCGCGCGGGGCCAGCTCGGCGCGAGGGTCGAAGCGTTGCATGAAGCGTTCGCCGTTGGGCAGCTTCAGGTGTGCGCCTTCGCCGCGCAGGGCTTCGGTGATCAGGAAACTCTTGGCTTGCGGGTGATACAGGCACGTGGGGTGGAACTGGTTGAACTCCAGATTCGCCACCCGGCAGCCCGAACGCCAGGCCATGGCAATGCCATCACCGCAGGCGCCGTCGGGGTTGCTGGTATAGAGATAGACCTTTGCTGCGCCGCCCGATGCGAGGATCACAAAGCGAGCGGCGTAGGTGTCGACTTCACCGGTCCCGCGATTGAGGACGTAGGCGCCGAGGCAGCGATCACCTTCAAGGCCCAGGCGCTTTTCGGTGATCAGGTCGACCGCGACTCGCTGCTCCAGCAGTTCGATGTTCGGTCGTTGCCTGGCCTTGTCGAGCAAGGTTCTGAAAATCGCTGCGCCCGTGGCATCGGCGGCATGGATGATACGCCGATGACTGTGACCGCCTTCGCGGGTCAGGTGGAACTCGAATCCGCCATCTTCGGTGCCGGACTGTTCATCGCGGGTGAAAGGCACGCCTTGGTCGATCAGCCATTGAATCGCCTCTTTACTGTGCTCGACAGTAAAGCGCACGGCGTCTTCGTGGCACAGGCCGCCGCCAGCATTGAGGGTGTCCTCGACATGTGATTCAACGGTGTCGGTGTCATCCAGGACGGCAGCGACGCCACCCTGGGCCCAGAAAGTCGAGCCATTGGCGAGGTCGCCTTTGCTCAGTACGGCGATGCGCAAATGACCGGGCAAGGTCAGCGCAAGGCTCAAACCGGCAGCGCCGCTGCCAATGACCAGAACATCGTGTTGAAACTGTTGGCTCATTTCAGGATTCCGCTCAAAGCGACCCGGGTCGGGGTTGGCGCAAGACACCTGGATCGGCGAGTCAAGACAGCCACACAGTCCACTAGTATATAGAGGGGGGGAGCGGCACAATAGCCGAGCACACATGGCATTGTGAAACTACTGTGACGGAAAATACCTGACGCTTCGTCGGATGGTTTTTCGGCCGGTTCGGCGACAAGACGACTGTATCAACGATTTAACAGTCTTTTTCTATTCACGGTTGCACAATGTCGGTCTTGCGCAGCTATAAATATTTGGAACTTTTGCCAAAGGCCCAAGATCAATAGACCGTTGCCTGATTCAAGGGACAGTGTCGGCTTCAACGCGGGATCTGTGAATTGATCCTTGCCGGCGAATCCGATGACAAGATTATTCGCGCAGCCGGGTTCACCCGCGCTGCGCTTTTCGTGCGTGCCAAATCAGAGCCCGCAGGAAACTTGCTTGGAGGGGGAGAACTTTTGCGAAAAGCCCGAGTCTATGTTTGCAAGTCTGGTTGTTTAGTTATGCAAGCCTCCTCCGAGCTTATCGAGGAGTGTTCATGCTAACCCAGGAAGAGGATCAGCAGCTGGTCGAACGCGTTCAGCGCGGCGACAAGCGAGCTTTCGATCTGCTAGTGCTGAAATACCAGCACAAAATTCTCGGGTTGATCGTGCGTTTCGTGCACGACACCCATGAAGCCCAGGATGTGGCGCAGGAAGCCTTTATCAAGGCGTACCGTGCACTTGGAAATTTTCGCGGAGACAGCGCGTTTTATACGTGGCTTTACCGCATCGCCATCAACACGGCGAAAAACTATCTGGTTTCACGCGGCCGTCGGCCGCCGGATAGCGATGTCAGTTCCGAGGATGCAGAGTTCTACGATGGCGATCATGGCCTCAAGGATCTCGAGTCGCCAGAACGTGCATTGCTGCGGGATGAGATCGAAGGCACCGTCCATCGAACCATTCAGCAACTGCCAGAAGATTTGCGTACGGCTTTAACTTTACGTGAATTCGATGGTCTGAGTTACGAGGACATTGCGGCCGTCATGCAGTGTCCGGTGGGTACCGTGCGCTCCCGGATTTTCCGCGCTCGGGAAGCCATCGATAAAGCCCTGCAGCCGTTGTTGCAGGAAAACTGAGACAGCGGCGACAGCCAAGAGAGGAACGCCATGAGTCGTGAAGCCCTGCAGGAATCGCTGTCCGCAGTGATGGATAACGAAGCGGACGAATTGGAATTGCGTCGGGTATTGAATGCCTTTGACGATGTTGAAACCCGTGATACCTGGGCTCGTTATCAAATCGCTCGGGCAGTTATGCACAAGGATTTGCTGCTTCCACGTCTGGATATCGCTGCGGCAGTCTCTGCTGCGCTGGCTGACGAAGCTGTACCTGCAAAAGCCTCCCGTGGTCCATGGCGTAGCCTGGGTCGTCTGGCGGTCGCTGCTTCGGTAACCCTCGCCGTACTGGCAGGTGTTCGTCTGTATAATCAGGACGAGATCGCTGGGGTCGAACTGGCTCAACAATCCAGTCAACCAGGTCTGGCCGTTCCTCAGGTCAAGGGTCCAGCTGTATTAGCAGGCTACAATGAGAGTTCGGAAGCCACTGGCCCTATGGCCAACGGCGTATTGCAAGGTCAGCCAGGCTGGCACGATCAGCGTCTGCCAGGCTACTTGCGCCAACATGCTCAACAAGCTGCACTGAAAGGTACTGAGAGCGCTCTGCCTTACGCTCGTGCAGCAAGTCTGGAAAACCGTTAAGGAGGATCATGCGCGCCATCCCTCTACTTACGCTTCTGCTCGGTGGCTGGTTTGTTGTTCCAGCCCATGCTGATGAAGCCCAGGACTGGTTGACCCGTCTGGGCCAAGCCGAGCAACAGCAAAGCTTTCACGGTACATTCGTCTACGAGCGTAACGGTAGTTTTTCTACCCACAACATCTGGCACCGCGTCCAGGATGGCAAGGTCCGTGAGCGTTTACTCCAGCTCGACGGCTCGGCACAGGAAGTCGTGCGCATTGATGGGCGTACTCAATGCGTCAGCGGCATTCTGATAGCAGGGCTTGGAGATTCCCCCAGCTCCTCTGCTCGTGCACTCGATCCACAAAAGCTAAAGAATTGGTACGACCTTGCCGTTATTGGCAAGTCGCGTGTGGCCGGGCGTGCGGCAGTAATCGTTTCACTGACACCTCGCGATCAACACCGCTACGGTTTTGAATTGCATCTGGATAAAGAATCCGGCCTGCCTCTCAAATCATTGCTTCTGAATGAAAAAGGGCAGTTGCTGGAGCGATTCCAGTTCACGCAACTGGATACCGCCGATGTTCCGTCCGACAGCGACTTGCAGCCTGGCGCCGATTGCAAAACTATTGCCCTCGACAGCGACAAGGCTTCTGCAATCAAGGCAGCCCAAGTATGGCGTTCGGACTGGTTACCACCTGGTTTCGAGTTGACCAGCAGTACCTCCCGCAAGGATCCAGAGACCAAAACTCAAGTCAACAGTCTGATGTATGACGATGGTCTGGCTCGTTTCTCGGTTTTCCTTGAACCGTTGAATGGCGCAACAATTACTGATACTCGCACCCAGTTGGGGCCGACCGTTGCAGTTTCCCGACGCTTGACTACCCCGCAAGGCGAGATGATGGTGACCGTGGTCGGTGAGATTCCGATTGGCACCGCTGAACGGATTGCGCTATCCATGCGCAGCGACGCCACTGCAACCAAGTAGTGAGCTGAAATCGAAATGTTTGGTGAGCATTTCAACTTGCAAATATTCCCGAATTTTTCTATAGGTCAGAGCCCCTCGGCTCTGGCCTTGTTTGTTGTTCCCGGAACAAAAATACCGGCGTATCGTTCCCGGTGTTCCTTGCTCCATATCGCTTAACCATGCTCGTCGTAACGGGAGCCGTATGTCGATACCACGCTTGAAGTCTTATCTCTCTATTTTTGCCACCGTGCTGGTGCTTGGTCAGGCGGTCGCTGTTCAGGCGGCCGAGTTGCCTGACTTCACACAGTTGGTCGAGCAGGCCTCGCCCGCGGTGGTGAACATCAGTACCACGCAGAAACTGCCGGACCGCAAAGTGTCGAGCCAGGAGATGCCTAACCTTGATGACTTGCCGCCGATGCTGCGCGAGTTCTTCGAGCGCGGCATGCCGCCACAGCCTCGTACGCCACGCGGTGATCGTCAACGCGAAGCCCAATCCCTGGGATCGGGCTTCATCATCTCGCCTGATGGCTACATCCTGACCAACAACCATGTAATCGCCGATGCCGACGAAATTCTCGTTCGTCTCGCCGACCGCAGCGAATTGAAGGCCAAGCTGATCGGCACCGATCCACGTTCCGACGTGGCGCTGTTGAAAATCGAAGGCAAGGATCTGCCGGTCCTGAAACTTGGCAAATCCCAGGATCTGAAAGCTGGCCAGTGGGTCGTGGCGATTGGCTCGCCATTCGGCTTCGACCATACCGTGACTCAAGGTATCGTCAGTGCCATCGGTCGCAGTCTGCCGAACGAAAACTATGTGCCGTTCATCCAGACCGACGTGCCGATCAACCCAGGTAACTCCGGTGGTCCGCTGTTCAACCTGGCCGGTGAAGTGGTGGGCATCAACTCGCAGATCTACACCCGTTCCGGCGGCTTCATGGGCGTGTCGTTCGCGATCCCTATCGACGTAGCCATGGACGTTTCCAATCAGCTCAAAAGCGGCGGTAAAGTCAGCCGTGGCTGGTTGGGTGTGGTGATTCAGGAAGTGAACAAGGACCTGGCCGAGTCGTTCGGTCTGGATAAGCCAGCCGGCGCGCTGGTGGCTCAGATCCAGGATGACGGCCCGGCTGCCAAGGGTGGCCTGCAAGTAGGGGACGTGATCCTGAGCATGAACGGTCAACCCATCGTCATGTCCGCTGATCTGCCGCACCTGGTGGGCGCGCTGAAGGCCGGCTCGAAAGCTGATCTGGAAGTGATTCGTGAAGGTAAGCGCAAGAATGTCGAGTTGACAGTCGGCGCAATCCCGGAAGAAGGCAAAGAGTTGGATGCGCTGCCGAAATCCACCACCGAGCGCAGCAGCAACCGGCTGGGTGTTTCCGTGGTCGAGCTGACGGATGAACAGAAGAAAACCTACGACCTCAAAGGCGGCGTCGTCATCAAGGAAGTCCAGGACGGTCCTGCTTCTCTGATTGGCCTGCAGCCAGGCGATGTGATCACTCACCTGAACAATCAGGCAATCGGTTCCACCAAGGAGTTCACGGATATCGCCAAGGCGCTGCCGAAGAACCGCTCGGTGTCGATGCGGGTTCTGCGTCAAGGACACGCCAGCTTCATCACCTTCAAACTGGCTGAATAATCCGGTTGTTGGCTGAATAAAAAACCGCCTCGAAAGAGGCGGTTTTTTTATGTCTGCAATTTTTTCTGACAGGCGTCAGCCCATCATGTCCTTGATCATGCGCTCCTGTTCCATCAGCTCACGTTGCCGTGCGTCGATTCGCGATGACAGCGGGAAGTTGGTGCCTGCCTTGCGCTTGGCGAAATCCAGTTGCTGAATGGCCTGACGGTAATCCCCGACCAGGGCGAAATACTCGGCGCGAGCTTGATGCAGGCCAATGATGTTGCCTGACAGGCCGCGAGTCTCGGCCACCATGTACCAGACGTCCGGATCGTCAGGACGGCTCTTGAGCAGATTCTCCAGCGCTTTTTCCGCGTCGGGCGCACGGTTCTGCTTGAGCAGCAGGTCAACACGCACCGAGTTCAGCGGATAGTTTCCGGGGTACTGCGTCAACATCCGGTCAACCCGGGACTGGGCGTCCGGTAGACGATTGTTGGTAATGTCCAGATCCACCTGCGCCAGGTTGTAGATGATCTCGTTCGGCGACTTGACCAGCAGCAATTTGAGGTTTTCCCGTGCTTCATTCAGCTGGCCGCCCTTGATCTGGGCGATGGCCAGGCCATAGCGAGCGACATCATTTTTCGGGTTTTCATCAAGCTGGGCGCGAAAGCGTTTGGCGCCCAGGCCAGGGGTTTCTTCATAGATCAACTGGACCCGTGCACGAATCAACTGATAACGCATCGTGTCTTCGATGCCGCCGGGTTTTGCCTGTTCGGCGCGGTTGCGGGTGTCAGCGATCCGCGACTCGGTCACCGGGTGAGTCAGCAGAAATTCCGGTGGCTTGGCGTCAAAGCGGTATTGGCGCGCCAATCGCTCGAACATGGTCGGCATCGAGCGCGGGTCGTAACCGGCCTTTTCCAGATTGAGGATGCCGATGCGGTCAGCTTCCTGTTCGTTCTGGCGAGAGAAACGCCGCTGTTCCTGAATGGCCGCCGCCTGCGTGCCTGCAATAGCCGCGATCCCGGCATCGCCGGCGCCAGCTGCGGCAATCACGATCCCAGCCAGCAGCGCGGCCATCATCGGCACCTGCATGCGCTGTTGGGCTTCGACGCCACGGGCGAAGTGGCGCTGCGACAAGTGAGCCAATTCGTGAGCAAGTACCGAGGCGTATTCGCCTTCGGTCTGGGCATTGAGGAACAAGCCGCCGTTAACCCCGACAATGCCGCCCGGTGCCGCGAAGGCGTTGAGTTGCGGGCTGTTGATCAGGATGAACTCCAGGCGCCGGTCATTGACCTGGCTGGTCTCGACCAGCCTGTAGACGCTGGATTCGACGTAGTCCTTGAGCTGTGGATCGTTGAGCTGCGAAACCTGGCTGCGCAACAGCGCCAGCCAGGCACGACCCAACTGATGTTCCTGTTGCGGCGAGACGATGGCAGAACTGGCGTCGCCGAGTGACGGCAGGTCGTCGGCGAAGCCCGGTGAGGCGAGCAGGCAAGCGAGCGTCAGCAGGGTAGGGCGCAAAAAAGTCATGCACAAAGCCTTAGTCGACAAAGACCTTACTGTAGCCGGACACTACGCTTCGGACCAGATATTCTAGCCACTCGACCACCTGCCCCCGGAGTGATGCAATGACCGACGCTGTAGCCCATGACGCCGAGCTCGACGCCAGCGGCCTGAATTGCCCCTTGCCGTTGCTAAAGGCCAAGCTGGAACTCAATCGACTGGCCAGCGGCGCAGTGCTGAAGGTAATTGCCACCGATGCGGGTTCGCAGCGCGACTTCCGCACCTTTGCCCGGTTGGCGGGTCATACGCTGCTTCGTGAAGAAGATGAAGCGGGTGTTTACCGCTACTGGTTGAAAAAAGCCTGAATTCTGCTGCGTTCGTTTCTAAGGATTATTGATGTTCAAAGTGTTACGCGACTGGATTCAGCGCTACTTCTCCGATGAAGAGGCCGTGGTGCTGGCGGTCCTGCTGTTTCTGGCGTTTACCGCCGTGCTGACGCTGGGCGGCATGCTTGCGCCCGTGCTGGCCGGGATGGTGCTGGCGTATCTGATGCAAGGGTTGGTCGTCACTCTCGAACGCCTGCGCATGCCGGGCGGGTTGGCGGTGGGGTTGGTCTTTGCGTTGTTCATGGGGCTATTGCTGGTGTTCATCGTGGTTGTGGTGCCGTTGCTCTGGCATCAGTTGATTACGCTGTTCAACGAGTTACCCGGCATGCTGGCCAAATGGCAGTCGCTGTTGTTGCTGCTGCCCGAGCGCTACCCGCATCTGGTGTCCGATGAGCAGGTGCTGCAGGCCATCGAAGTGGCGCGGGGCGAGATTGGCAAGTTCGGTCAGTGGGCGCTGACGTTCTCGCTGTCGAGTCTGCCGCTGCTGGTGAACATCATGATCTACCTGGTGCTGGTGCCGATCCTGGTGTTTTTCTTTCTCAAGGACCGGGAGATGATTGGCCAGTGGGTGCGTGGTTATTTGCCCCGTGAGCGGGCGCTGATCACCCGCGTCGCTCATGAGATGAACCGTCAGATCGCCAACTATATTCGCGGCAAGGTCATCGAGATTTTCATTTGTGGTGGCGTGACCTACATCGGTTTTGTGGTTCTGGGGCTCAACTACGCAGCGCTGCTGGCATTGCTGGTGGGTGTGTCGGTGGTGGTGCCTTATGTCGGCGCAGTGGTGGTGACCGTGCCGGTCATGCTGATTGCGCTGTTCCAGTGGGGCTGGAGCGATCAGTTCATTTATTTGATGGCGGTCTACGGGATCATCCAGACACTGGACGGCAACGTGCTGGTGCCGCTGTTGTTCTCGGAGGCGGTCAATCTGCATCCGGTGGCGATCATCTGCGCGGTGTTGTTGTTTGGAGGATTGTGGGGCTTTTGGGGTGTGTTCTTTGCGATTCCGCTGGCGACCCTGTTCAAGGCTGTGCTGGACGCCTGGCCGCGCAAAGAGCCGGTGGTGGCACCGTTGCTTTAAATCGGTGGAAATGCAAAAAGATCGCAGCCTGCGGTGTAGTGGTTCAGTTTTTTTGAACCGCTCTGTAGGAGCATTAAGCCGCTTGCTGCTCAAACAGCGCAGGCGGCAGGTGGTTCGAAGCGGAATGGCAACGGCGATGGTTGTAATGTGAGATGAAGCCC
>NZ_JAGYGJ010000051.1:0-46287 GCF_019947405.1 Pseudomonas sp. GL-B-26
AAATCCCGCCCTGCCCCGGCCTGCTCCAGCGTAGTCTGGGTGAAGTCATGGAATTTCACTTTGACGAATGGTTTGCCCGGTCGATAGCTGCTGTCGATTCGCGCCATGCGGCCGGCCAGTGTTTCCAGCAACTCAGGTAATTTATCGAGGCAGCTCACCAGGTCCGGCAGATCCACGTCGTAGGTGTTTTCGACACTGATCGACTGCCGACGACTGTCGTTGTGCACTAATCGATCGTCAATCCCACGGGCCAGGCTCCAGAGTCGCTCGCCGAAGCTGCCGAATTCGCGCACAAGCGCCAACTTGTCCCATTCACGCAGATGCGAACAATCGACGATGCCGAGCCTGCCTAATTTGTCTGCGGTCACCTTGCCAACGCCATGCAGCTTGCTCACCGGCAAACCACTGACAAAATCCTCGACCTGATCCGGCGTAATGACGAACAAGCCGTTGGGCTTCTTCCAGTCGCTGGCGATCTTGGCCAGAAACTTGTTCGGCGCAACGCCCGCCGAAACAGTGATGTGCAACTGATTAGAAACGCGACGGCGAATGTCTTGGGCAATCCGCGTGGCGCTGCCACCGAAATGCGCGCTGTCGGACACGTCGAGGTAGGCCTCATCCAACGAAAGCGGCTCGATCAAGTCGGTGTAATCGCGAAAGATCGTGTGAATTTCCTTGGAGGCCTCTCTATAGGCCTCCATGCGTGGCTTGACGATGGTCAGGTCCGGGCACAGCTTCAAGGCATGCCCGGAAGACATGGCCGAGCGCACCCCATAAGCCCGCGCCTCATAATTGCAGGTGGCGATCACGCCACGTCGATCCGCCGATCCGCCCACTGCCAGGGGCTTACCGGCCAGGCGCGGGTCGTCACGCATCTCGATGGCGGCGTAGAAGCAGTCACAATCGACGTGGATGATTTTTCGCTGCGTCATATAAATGCAGTGTTCATGGTGAAGAAATGGCGTATTGGCGGGTCAGATCGGCAGTATCTCACTGACACCTGTATATAGCACCAGTACTCAGAATGTTCTTTTCCACCCGTAGGAAAAGTGCCAGATGAATTTATTTTTTCAATCGAAAAGCTTCACCCGATAGAGCTGAAAGCCTTGCCATACCGGCCTTACAGCCAATCACCCAGCCCTATTTTCAAGCTAAGCGATTGAACAGGAAGAGGTTTTCTCTGGATTGAAGGTTGACAGCCCGCCGATCCTCTGTAGAATGCCGACACACAGACGCGGGATGGAGCAGTCTGGTAGCTCGTCGGGCTCATAACCCGAAGGTCGTCGGTTCAAATCCGGCTCCCGCAACCAAACATCAAAAAAGGCTACTCGAAAGAGTGGCCTTTTTTGTGCGCGCCGCTTTTGTAAAAATGAGCATGGAAACGACGTGGAACGTCTGACGGCGCAGAAATGAGAAATCGTTCCGATTCCGAAACTTAAGTCTCCCTCACGACCGTCCGCCACTCATTTACGCTTATTTGACCCTATTCAGGATTAACGGTTGACACCCCGGCGTATCTCTATAGAATGCCGCCACACAGACGCGGGATGGAGCAGTCTGGTAGCTCGTCGGGCTCATAACCCGAAGGTCGTCGGTTCAAATCCGGCTCCCGCAACCAAACATCAAAAAAGGCTACTCGAAAGAGTGGCCTTTTTTGTATCTGTTGAAAAAGTCCTTTCGC
This sequence comes from Pseudomonas sp. GL-B-26, assembly GCF_019947405.1. NCBI lineage: Bacteria > Pseudomonadati > Pseudomonadota > Gammaproteobacteria > Pseudomonadales > Pseudomonadaceae > Pseudomonas > Pseudomonas sp. GL-B-26. The sequence goes on from NZ_JAGYGJ010000051.1 coordinate 1,682, forward strand.
AACAATGATCTGCCACTGTGTAGCGAGCCGTTCAGGTTCACCCATGCTCTGAGCCCAGACTATGCTGAGCCACAGACAGAACCCTCTACGACTGATGACGTACCATCGCCGATACCCGGTGAGAGGCGTTAATATTTGTGATTATTTTTTTCTACAGGGATTGGTAACTTGGCTGGATACCCCCATCCTGTCGCGCACAATCCAAGAGGTGATTGATGCGCGCCAACTCGTCTGATCCACAAGACCCCGTCACAGCGACACAACCGATCAAGGCCGAGCGTCTGCGCTTGCTTGATCGAATCAGCAAATACCGCCAGCCCATCGGTCTGGCAGTCACTTTGCTGTTGTTCGCTATCGCGCTGATTGCCTGTCGCCACCTGCTGAGCGAACTCGATCTGTACGCTCTGCACGACTCGATTCTCGACGTTCCGAAACCGGCATTGCTCGGTGCGCTGGGCGCGACCGTGGTCGGTTTCATTATTCTGCTGGGCTACGAATGGTCGGCCAGCCGCTACGCGGGCGTGACACTCGCTCCGCGAATCCTGGCCTTGGGCGGGTTCACCGCATTCGCCATCGGCAATGCCATCGGCCTTTCGATGCTCTCGGGGGGCTCGGTTCGTTACCGTTTATATGCACGTCATGGCCTGGGCGCCTCTGAAGTCGCCCACATGACGCTGTTCGCCAGCCTCTCGCTAGGCTGCGCCCTGCCCCCACTGGCCGCCCTCGCGACCCTCAGCAACCTGCCTGGCGCCTCTGCCGCCCTGGGTTTGTCCGAAACGTTGCTGGGTGCAATCGCCGCGGCCGTTTTGCTGCTCTTCAGCGTACTGGCCATTGGCATTTACCGCCGCCGTCTGCCAGAACAGCCTTATCCTGACAACCTGCTGGTCAAGGTCGGACGCCGCACCTTGCGCCTGCCGGGTCGTCGCCTGACGTTTCTGCAACTGATCATTACTGCCCTGGACGTCGCCGCCGCGGCAACCGTGCTTTATCTGCTGCTGCCGGAAGCACCGCCTTTCGGCGCGTTCCTGCTGGTGTACCTGTTGGCCCTGGCTGCAGGTGTGCTCAGCCATGTTCCCGGCGGGGTCGGGGTGTTCGAAGCGATTCTGCTGGCCGCCTTCTCCGACACACTCGGCGCTGCACCACTCGCTGCCGCGCTGCTGCTCTATCGCCTGATCTACGTGGTGCTGCCGTTGCTGGTAGCCTGCGTATTCCTGCTGATCAACGAAGGTCAGCGCCTGTTTCAATCGCGTCAGTCCTTAAGAGTGGCGTCCGGCCTGGCCGCGCCGATCCTGGCGGTGCTGGTATTTCTGTCCGGCGTGGTGTTGCTGTTCTCCGGCGCCACCCCGGAAATCGACACACGCCTGGAACACATCGGTTTTCTGATCCCGCATCGACTGGTCGATGCCTCGCACTTCGGTGCCAGCCTGATCGGTGTGCTTTGCTTGCTGCTGGCCCAGGGGCTGCGCCGCCGACTGTCGGCCGCCTGGATGCTGACCACCATCTTGTTGCTGGTCGCCGCCCTGCTCTCTCTGCTCAAGGGCTTCGACTGGGAAGAAGCCTGCTTGCTGACGCTGACCGCGAGCCTGCTGGGAGTTTTTCGCAGCTCGTTCTATCGCCCCAGCCGCCTGACCGAGGTGCCGTTCTCGCCGCTGTATCTGGTGGCGAGCCTGTGCGTACTCGGTGCGTCGATCTGGCTGTTGCTGTTCGCCTATCAGGACGTCCCATACAGCCATCAGCTCTGGTGGCAGTTCACCCTCGACGCCGATGCCCCGCGTGGCTTGCGCTCGCTGCTCGGCGCTGCGGTGTTGCTGGTAGTGGTGTCCCTGACCTGGCTGCTGCGCACCGCACGCCCGGTGATCCATCTGCCAACGCCCGATGAGCTGGACCGCGCGGTAAAGATCTTGATGGCCTCCGCGCAACCGGATGGCGGCCTTGCCCTGACCGGAGACAAGGCGCTGCTGTTTCACCCCAATGACGAGGCGTTCCTGATGTACGCACGTCGTGGTCGCAGTCTGGTGGCCTTGTATGACCCGATCGGCCCGACCCAGCAACGGGCGGAAATGATCTGGCAGTTCCGCGACCTCTGCGACATCCACCACGCCCGTCCTGTGTTCTATCAAGTGCGCGCCGAGAACCTGCCGTACTACATGGACATCGGCCTGACCGCGATCAAACTCGGCGAAGAAGCCCGGGTCGATCTGCTTCGCTTTGATCTCGAGGCCAAAGGCAAAGAGATGAAAGACCTGCGCTACACCTGGAACCGTGGCACTCGCGATGGCCTGTCGCTGGAGATCTTTGATCCCGGACAAGCGCCGATGGATGAACTCAAGGTGATTTCCGATGCCTGGCTGACCGGCAAGAACGTGCGCGAGAAAGGTTTCTCCCTCGGCCGCTTCAGCGATGACTACCTCAAGCACTTCCGCATTGCGGTGATCCGATTTGAAGGTCACCCGGTAGCGTTCGCCAACCTGCTCGAAACTTATGGCCACGATCTGGCCAGTCTCGACCTGATGCGCGCGCACCCAGACGCCCCCAAGCTGACCATGGAGTTCATGATGGTCGGCCTGATTCAACATTATAAAAATCATGGATACGCGCGTTTCAGCCTGGGCATGGTGCCGTTGTCGGGGTTGCAGCCCCGTCGTGGCGCACCACTGACCCAGCGTCTGGGCTCGATGGTTTTCCGCCGTGGTGAGCAGCTCTACAACTTTCAAGGCTTGCGCCGCTTCAAAGACAAATTCCAGCCTGACTGGGAACCCCGTTATATGGCCGTGCCCGCCGGACTCGATCCGCTGGTTGCCCTGGCCGACACTGCCGCCCTGATTGCAGGCGGCTTGACCGGATTGGTGAAACGCTGATGATTCAACGCTCCTTGCGGTACGTACTGGCCACACTGGTAGTGCTGGCCCTGATTCTCGGTGGCGGTTACTGGTACCTGAAACGCCCGGCGCCCGAACCGACCCTCGAACAGCTGACGCCGGCCGATGGCGCCGCGATGACCCGTGTCATCCCCGGCAACACGCCACGCGCCCAGGTGCTGGTGGCGGTCAATGAAGACCAGAAGCTCAGCAACAAACAGTTGATGACCCTGAGCCGCAGCGGCTCGGCGCAGATTGTTCAGGTGATCCTGCCCAAAGACTGCCTGCTGCAAAGTCGCGCCCTGCAATCGGCCCTGAGAGAACTCAAAGGCCCGGCGACCCTGGTCAGCGGCATCGGCCCTGGCGCCGTGCTGGCGTGGCGCTGGTTGTCCGAGCAGAAGGACGACAAGGCTCAAGCCATCTCGGTGGACCTGGCCCTGGAAAAACCAGGCTGCACGCACCTGCTACCGAAAAGCGCCGCTCACGGCCACTGGCTGGTGGCCTGGAACGATAACCCGGACGACACCAGCGCCGGTTTCGTACGCGACCAACCCAATGCCGAAACCAGCATCAGCGACTACGACATCAACCTGCCGCAAGTGCTGAACAACGAACTGCGCAAGATTCTCGTTGGCGGCGATAAAGCCGCTGGCGGCTTGCAGATCCCGGTGGTCGAAGTGCCCGCCGGCCAAGCCAAGGACACCGTGACCCTGTTCCTCTCCGGTGACGGCGGCTGGCGCGACCTGGACCGCGACGTCGCGGGCGAGATGGCAAAGATCGGCTACCCGGTGGTCGGCATCGACACCCTGCGCTACTACTGGCAGCACAAGAGCCCGGAGCAAAGCGCCTTGGACCTCGCCGAGCTGATGCAGCACTACCGGCAGAAATGGGGCACCAAGCGCTTCATCCTGACCGGTTACTCGTTCGGCGCCGACGTCCTGCCGGCGATCTACAACCGCCTGGAGCCATCGGAACAGCAACGGGTCGACGCGATCATCCTGCTGGCCTTCGCCCGCACCGGCAGCTTCGAAATCGAAGTCGAAGGCTGGCTCGGCAACGCCGGCAAAGAAGCCGCCACCGGCCCGGAAATGGCCAAGCTGCCGCCGGAGAAAGTGGTGTGCATCTACGGTGAAGAAGAAGTCGACGAGAGCGGGTGTACTGACAAGACTGCGGTGGGCGAAGCGATGAAACTGCCTGGCGGCCATCACTTCGACGAGAACTATCCGGCGCTGGCCCAGCGGTTGGTGGATATCATCGAAAAGCGACAAGCCAAGGGTGAGACGGCTCAGGAGTGATCTGAGCGTCGCCCAACAAAAAGCCCTCGCAGCCTTAAGGTTGCGGGGCTTTTTGGTTAGAGGCGACGCTCTGCCGCGCCGTAGACCTCTTCGTCGCGTCGAGCACCGACGGCAACGATCAATACCTGAATCGCCTTGCCATCGACTCGATAAACAATCCGCGTGTCGCCTGTCCGGATCCGTCTACAGCCTGCAAGGCTGGCTCTTAGGGGCTTGCCGCTCTTGTCCGGCTCACCATTGATAATCCGCTCTTCGATGACATCAAGAATGCGGTTCGCCGCCACAGCTCCCAGCAGATCCAGATCCCTCTGGACCTCCGGATGATAGATAACGCCCCAAACCATCCACAGCTCCTTTAGTCTTTCCTGGCGTACCGCGTCCGCATATCGTCGTGGCTGACTGCCTTGGCCTGATCAAAACCGATCAGTCGCTCTCGAGCCGCTGCTTCAACCCGAAGGTCCTCAAGCTCGTCGAGCATTTCCTGATACGCATCGACATTGATAATGACCGCTGCTGGCTGATTGTCCTTGAAAATGACCAGCCGCTCGGTGGCTCGGCTAGAAATCTCTTTGAGCCTTGCGCTGAACCCCCTGACCATTGCAGTCACCGATATGGCTTGGTCAGCACGCTCCAGTAATGCCGTCATACCCACCTCTCTACACAATCATGCAAATTTGAACACATAGTTCTACGCAGAGTATTGCGTCGAATTCGACATACAGCAAGCGGCAAAAAACGCGAACTGATCAACCTGCGTGTTTCACACATCTTCGCCGTGTTTAGTTTCGTTTACTTAAGGTGTCGAAATATCGGATGACGCCCGCAGACCTTGTAGGCAAACTCCGAATCGTTCTTTTTGGGCACTTTGATGCCTTGTTGCGCTTTTCTTCGACGGGATACTCTCCGGACGTCGCTGACTATTCAGCGATCGGGTGTGGTAACCCGGCGAAACCAGCGCAACAGCGCCTTCATCCCGAACACGGGCATTTTTTATGTCTGCGATCTCGAGTTATGGCGGCTGTGCGTGGGACGCCCTCGGGCGTGCCGGTTTCCTTGGTTCCCGGTTTACCACCCTGCGTACAGCTGCCTCCCTTTCGCGTGGTAACGAAAATGGCAGCTCCTCGAACCCAGGAGTAAAACCATGACCAAAACAAATCCGTCAGAACCTGACGAACTGAAAACCATCGGCCTCACCCCCTTCATCTACTGCTCAAACAAGGCACTGTTCCGTGTCAGTCGAGACGTCCCCCTCGGTGATGCGCTAGCCATGGCCTCTGATTTTCTGTTCCTTGCCAAGGAGCTGACTAAAGATGCTGCCTACGCCCGCGACACCGACCGACACGCTTGGGCCGCGCATTACCTGACGGCAATGAGTAAGGCCGTGATTGATGATGCGGTGAAGGTACTGACGCCGCCACCTGCTCGGACAAAAGCCGAATCTAAAAAATAGCTGCCTGAGCGCAACTAATGGCGCCGAGACCCCAAACACAAAAAAGCCCCCGCTACCGCAATGGCAACGGGGGCTTTTTGTTGTGGCTTACATCTCCACCTGAGTCCCCAGCTCAATCACCCGGTTCAGCGGTAGATTGAAGAACCGCAGATTGCCGTTGGCGTTCTGCAACATGAAGGCGAACAGCGCCTCACGCCAGCGCGCCATGCCTTCGAGCTTGGAGGCAATGACTGTCTCGCGGCTAAGGAAGTAGGTGGTGCGCATCGGGCTGAAGTCCAGGTCATCGAGATGACACAGCTTCAGCGCTTGCGGCACGTCCGGCTCGTCGACGAAGCCGAAGTGCAGGATCACCCGGAAGAAGCCTTCGCCGTAGGAATCGACCTCGAAACGCCGCGATGCGGGCACCCGCGGGATGTCTTCGTACACCACCGTGAGCAACACCACTTGCTCGTGCAGTACCTGGTTATGCAGCAGGTTGTGCAACAGCGCATGAGGCACGGCATCTGGCCGCGCGGTCAGAAACACGGCGGTGCCCTGAACGCGATGCGGCGGTTGCACGGCGATGCTGCTGATGAAGATCGGCAGCGGCAAGCCACCCTCGTCGAGACGATCGACCAGCAATTGCTTGCCGCGTTTCCAGGTGGTCATCAGCACAAACAGCACGATACCGGCGATCACCGGGAACGCCCCGCCCTGAATGATTTTCGGCACGTTGGCGGCGAAGTACAGACCGTCTACCAAGAGGAAACCGAGCAACAGCGGTATTGCGAGGACCGGAGGCCATTTCCACAGCAGCAATATCACCGCCGACACCAGGATAGTGGTCATCAGCATGGTACCAGTCACCGCCACGCCATAGGCGGAGGCCAGCGCGCCGGAGGATTCGAAACCCAACACCAGCAGAATCACGCCGACCATCAGCGCCCAGTTCACCGCGCCAATGTAGATCTGGCCTTGTTCGGCGCTGGAGGTGTGCCGAATGTGCATGCGCGGAATGTAACCGAGCTGGATCGCTTGACGGGTCAGGGAGAACGCACCGGAAATCACCGCCTGAGAAGCAATGACCGTGGCCAGGGTCGACAACCCCACCAACGGAATCAGCGCCCAGCTCGGTGCCAGCAGGTAGAACGGGTTGCGAGCGGCTTCCGGATCACCCAGCAGCAAGGCGCCTTGACCGAAGTAGTTCAGCACCAGCGCCGGCAGCACCAGAATGAACCACGCACGGGCAATCGGCTTGCGACCGAAGTGGCCCATGTCGGCGTACAGCGCTTCGGCACCGGTCAATGCCAGCACTACCGCGCCGAGAATCGCCACGCCCATGCCCGGGTGCACAACGAAGAAGCGCACGCCCCACACCGGGTTCATCGCTTTCAACACTTCCGGATGCTGCATGATGCCGTAGACACCCAGCGCGCCCAGCACCACAAACCAGGTCACCATGATTGGCCCGAACAGGATGCCGATCCGCGCGGTACCGTGACTTTGAATCAGGAACAGCGCCACCAGCACGATCAGCGACAGCGGCACCACCCAATGGTCGATGCCCTCGAAAGCCAGTCCCAGGCCTTCAATCGCCGAGAGCACCGAGATCGCCGGCGTGATCATGCTGTCGCCATAGAACAGCGCCGCGCCGATCAGCCCGCAGACCACCAGTAAAGTGCGCAACTTCGGATGCCCGGCCGCAGCCCGCCGAGCGAGGGCGGTCAAGGCCATGATCCCGCCTTCGCCCTGGTTGTCGGCGCGCAGTACGAACATCATGTACTTGATCGACACGACCCAGATCAGCGACCAGAAGATCAGCGCCAGAATCCCCAGCACCCCGTCGTGATTGACGGGCACGCCATAGCCACCGGAAAACACTTCTTTGAGGGTGTACAGCGGGCTCGTGCCGATATCGCCATAAACTACCCCGACCGCCGCGACCAGCATACCGATCGGCTTCGCCGCCGAATGCTCGGCACCCGCCGCCTGACTACTTGCCTGACCCATCCACCACTCCTACTACCCAGACCGGACTTCTTTGGAAGAAGCACTATGCTTTGCCGTGCAGCATGCGCTGTTTTACTTACTGTTACAGACGTTTTGTTGACTGTAAAAAATCGGTAAAGCGTAACGGCGCGAAGCATAGCGCAGCACTCGTCGTATTTCCCTGCATAAAGCTGGTCAAGTGCGCCTCTCATCGCTAGAATTGCGCACTTTTTGACCAGAGGCGCAACATAGCGCCCGTCTGTCGCCTTGCCGTCTTCGGCTGGAGGCGTCCCAAATACCGAGGTTAGACATGTCCACCACTCCTGCGCCGGCCAATCCAAAGGTTGGTTTCGTATCCCTGGGTTGCCCCAAAGCACTGGTCGACTCCGAGCGCATCCTTACCCAGCTTCGTATGGAAGGCTATGACGTTGTGTCCACTTACGAGGACGCCGACGTCGTGGTGGTCAACACCTGCGGCTTCATCGACTCGGCCAAGGCTGAGTCTCTGGAAGTGATCGGCGAAGCCATCAAGGAAAACGGCAAGGTCATCGTGACCGGCTGCATGGGCGTCGAAGAAGGCAACATTCGTAAAGTGCACCCAAGCGTGCTGGCCGTGACCGGTCCGCAGCAATACGAACAAGTGGTCAACGCCGTGCACGACGCCGTGCCGCCGCGTCAGGATCACAACCCGCTGATCGACCTGGTGCCGCCACAAGGCATCAAGCTGACCCCGCGCCACTACGCCTACCTGAAGATTTCCGAAGGCTGCAACCACAGCTGCAGCTTCTGCATCATCCCGTCGATGCGCGGCAAACTGGTCAGCCGCCCGGTCGGTGATGTATTGGACGAGGCTCAGCGCCTGGTCAAGGCCGGCGTCAAAGAGCTGTTGGTGATCTCGCAAGACACCAGCGCTTACGGCGTCGACGTGAAATACCGCACCGGTTTCTGGAACGGCGCACCGGTGAAAACCCGCATGACCGAACTCTGCGAAGCCCTGAGCACCCTCGGCGTCTGGGTTCGTCTGCACTATGTTTACCCGTACCCCCACGTCGACGAGCTGATTCCGCTGATGGCCGCCGGGAAAATCCTGCCGTACCTGGACATCCCGTTCCAGCACGCCAGCCCGAAAGTCCTGAAAGCCATGAAACGCCCGGCCTTCGAAGACAAGACCCTGGCCCGCATCAAGAACTGGCGCGAAATCTGCCCGGACCTGATCATCCGTTCGACCTTCATCGTCGGCTTCCCCGGCGAAACCGAAGAAGACTTCCAGTACCTGCTGAACTGGCTGACCGAAGCCCAACTGGACCGCGTCGGCTGCTTCCAGTACTCGCCAGTCGAAGGCGCACCGGCCAACCTGCTGGACGCGGCCATCGTGCCGGACGACGTCAAGCAAGACCGCTGGGACCGTTTCATGGCGCACCAGCAAGCCATCAGCTCGGCACGCCTGCAACTGCGCGTCGGTCGTGAAATCGAAGTACTGGTCGATGAAGTCGACGAGCAAGGCGCGGTCGGCCGCTGCTTCTTCGATGCCCCGGAAATCGACGGCAATGTGTTCATCGACAATGGAAGCAACCTGAAACCAGGCGATAAAGTCTGGTGCAAAGTGACCGACGCCGACGAATACGACCTGTGGGCTGAACAGATCTAAACGCAAAAAATACCAAAAGCCCTGCTCTCTTGACGAGATGCGGGGCTTTTTTACGTCTATCGTTTTGTGGGAGAAAGGATTCGCATCATCAACTGCAAAAGGGGCAGCCGGCCATGCGCCAACATTCGGTCATCCACACGCCGAAACAGAGCGACTACGAAGAACTCACTCAGGTCTGGGAAGCCTCGGTGCGCGCCACCCATGACTTTCTGCCGGACAGCTACATCGAACTGCTGAAGAACCTGGTGCTGACGCGCTACCTCGATGCAGTGATGCTGATCTGCACCAAAGACCCGCGCCAGCGCATCACCGGGTTCGCCGGGGTCGCGGCGGGCAAGATCGAAATGCTCTTCATCGACCCGGCTCACCGCGGCCAGGGCCTGGGCAAGCAGTTGCTGCGCTATGCGATGGAACACCTGAATGCCGATGAACTGGACGTCAACGAGCAGAACCCGCAAGCCTTGGGTTTCTACTTCAAACAGGGCTTCGAAGTGATCGGTCGTTCGGAAGTCGATGGCATGGGCCAGCCTTATCCGCTGCTGCACATGCGCATGAAACAGACAAATCAGCGCGCTCAACGCGGCTAAAAGCTTTACGGCGCAAATGGAGCCGGGATTAACCGGCGCCAGGCAGGTACAATGCCCACCCCTTTTTTGTTACGGCCCTGTCATGACTGACCCGATTCGTCTCTCCAAACGCCTCATCGAACTCGTCGGCTGTTCCCGTCGGGAGGCTGAGCTGTTCATCGAGGGCGGCTGGGTCACCGTGGACGGTGAAGTCATCGACGAGCCGCAGTTCAAGGTCGAGAACCAGAAAGTCGAGCTTGATCCAGAAGCCAAGGCCACTGCACCGGAACCGGTGACCATCCTGCTGAACGTGCCCGTGGGCATGAATGCGGAAACGGCCATGGCAACGATCAGCGCCGAGACCTTGAGCGAAGAACACCGCTTCAGCAAACGTCCGCTCAAGGGCCACTTCCTGCGCCTGACCGCCAGCACCGACCTGCAAGCCAACGCCAGCGGTCTTTTGGTGTTCACCCAGGACTGGAAGATCCTGCGCAAACTCACTGCCGACTCCGCCAAGATCGAGCAAGAGTATGTGGTCGAAGTTGAAGGCGACATGGTGGCTCACGGCCTCAACCGCCTGAACCACGGCCTGACCTACAAGGGCAAGGAACTGCCGCCGGTCAAAGCCAGCTGGCAGAACGAAAACCGCCTGCGTTTTGCGATGAAGAACCCACAACCGGGCGTCATCGCCCTGTTCTGCCAGGCCGTAGGCCTGAAGGTTGTCGCCATCCGCCGCATCCGCATTGGCGGCGTGTCCATCGGCAAAGTGCCGTTGGGCCAATGGCGTTACCTGTCCGGCAAAGAGAAGTTCTAAGACTTCTCACGCCGCCACACATTTTGGCGCCGCTGTTTATGCGGCGCCCACTGCTGAATATCAGGACTGCACACCATGATTCATAACGACGTACTGCGCAGCGTGCGCTACATGCTCGACATCAGCGACAAGAAAGTCATCGAGATCATCAAGCTCGGCGGCATGGACGTGACCCTGGAAGACCTGGTGACGTACCTCGACAAGAAAGAGGAAGACGAGGAAGGCTTCGTACGCTGCCCGGATGAAGTCATTGCGCATTTCCTCGATGGCCTGGTGATCTTCAAGCGCGGCAAGGACGAAAGCCGTCCGCCGCAGCCGATCGAAGTGCCGGTGACCAACAACATCATCCTGAAAAAACTGCGCGTGGCCTTCGAACTGAAAGAAGACGACATGCACGCCATCCTCAAGGCCTCCGAGTTCCCGGTGTCCAAGCCTGAGCTGAGCGCGCTGTTCCGCAAGTTCGGCCACACCAACTACCGTCCGTGCGGCGATCAGTTGCTGCGCAACTTCCTCAAGGGCCTGACCCTGCGCGTGCGTCCGCAGTAAGTGCCCGCTGGCCTTGAGCTGCAAACCCGCGGCTCAAAGCCAGGCTGTATAGACCCTCATTCCTCGCAAAAATAGTGGCTCCGCTTCCGGCGGCTGACGACTAGGGTGTATTGACCCTCAGCTCTCAGGATTCGCCATGCACCCGTATTTTTCCCTGCAAGGCCGCACCGCTCTGGTGACCGGCGGCACCCGTGGTATTGGCAAAATGATCGCCAAGGCTTATGTCGAGGCTGGCGCAACCGTGTACGTCTGCGCCCGGGATGCCGAAGCCTGTCAGCAAACGGCTGATGAATTGAGCGCATTCGGTCGTTGCCACGGAGTGGGAGCCAACCTGGCCACCGAAGAAGGCGTACTTCAACTGGCTACGCAACTGGGTGAGCAGATCACTCATCTGGATATTCTGGTGAACAACGCCGGCACCACGTGGGGCGCGCCGCTGGAGAGCTACCCGGTCAAGGGCTGGGAAAAGGTCATGCAACTGAACGTGACCTCGGTGTTCAACTGCATTCAGCAGTTTTTGCCGTTGCTGCGTAAGGCCGGTTCGGCAGCGAATCCGGCGCGGATCATCAACATCGGCTCAGTGGCGGGAATTTCGTCCTTCGGCGAGCAGGCGTATGCCTACGGGCCGAGTAAGGCTGCCCTGCATCAACTGTCGCGAATTCTGGCTCGGGAACTGGTGAGTCAGCACATCAACGTCAACGTCATCGCGCCGGGGCGTTTTCCGAGCAAGATGACTCAGCATATTGGGAATGATGAGCAGGCGTTGGCCGACGATACGGCGTTGATTCCAATGAAACGCTGGGGCCGGGAGGAAGAAATGGCGGCGCTGGCGATCAGTCTGGCGAGTACGGCCGGCGCTTATATGACCGGGAATATCATTCCGCTGGATGGCGGGTTTAGCCTCTGACTCGCCACAGAGCCGGGTGGGTTATCATGCTCGCCCTTATCCCGCCTCGACCGCAGACCATGACCTACAGCGTTTCCCCCATCGGCTTCGTGCGCTCCTGCTTCAAGGAGAAGTTCGCCATCCCGCGCCAGCCACAACTGGCCCCGGCCGCTCGCGGTGTACTGGAACTGGTGGCGCCGTTCGATCAGGGCGATGCGGTGCAGGGTCTGGAACAGGTCAGCCACGTGTGGCTGCTGTTCCTGTTTCATCAGACACTGGAAGAAAAGCCACGGCTGAAAGTCCGCCCTCCTCGTCTCGGCGGTAACAAATCCATGGGCGTGTTCGCCACCCGCGCGACGCATCGGCCCAACGGCATCGGCCAATCCGTGGTGAAGCTGGACAAGGTTGAAGCCAATCGCCTGTGGATATCCGGCATCGACCTGCTGGACGGCACGCCGATTCTCGACATCAAACCCTACGTGCCTTACGCCGACATCATTGATACAGCCTCCAACAGCATCGCCAGCGCCGCACCGCTGCTGATTCCCGTGCAGTGGACGGACTCAGCACTGCAACAGGCTCACGGCCATGCTCAGCGCCTTGAAGAACCGCTGGTGGAGTTGATCGAGCAATGCCTGGCACAAGACCCACGTCCGGCGTATCAGATTCCCACACCCGAACGGGAATACGGCGCACAGTTCTGGGACCTTGACGTGCGCTGGCATTATCCAGAGGCGGGTGTGATCCGCGTCCTTGAAGTCATTCCCGCCCCCAACCTGCATCGGGCATAAAAAAGCCCCCATTGCCTGCACAGGCAATGGGGGCTTTTCAGTGATGCGATGTTCTTACTTCTCGACGAACGCTCGCTCGATCAGGTAATCACCCGGCTCGCGCATCCGCGGCGACACTTTCAGGCCGAAGCTGTTCAGCACTTCGCTGGTCTCGTCGAGCATGCTCGGGCTGCCGCACAGCATGGCGCGGTCGTCCTGCGGGTTGATCGGTGGCAGACCGATGTCGCTGAACAGCTTGCCGCTGCGCATCAGGTCGGTCAGGCGACCTTCGTTCTCGAACGGCTCGCGGGTCACGGTCGGGTAGTAGATCAACTTGTCACTGAGGGCCTCGCCGAAGAACTCGTTCTGCGGCAAGTGCTCGGTGATGAACTCGCGGTAAGCGACTTCGTTGACGTAACGTACGCCGTGGCACAGGATCACTTTTTCGAAACGCTCGTAGGTTTCCGGGTCCTGGATGACGCTCATGAACGGCGCCAGACCGGTACCGGTGCTGAGCAGGTACAAATGTTTGCCAGGCTTCAAGTCATCCAGCACCAGCGTGCCGGTAGGCTTTTTGCTGATGATGATCTCGTCGCCTTCCTTCAGATGCTGCAGCTGGGAAGTCAGCGGGCCATCAGGCACCTTGATGCTGAAGAACTCGAGATGCTCTTCCCAGTTCGGGCTGGCAATCGAGTAAGCGCGCATGAGCGGCCGGCCGTTGGGCTGTTGCAGGCCGATCATCACGAACTGACCGTTCTCGAAGCGCAGGCCCGGATCGCGGGTGCACTTGAAGCTGAACAGAGTGTCGTTCCAGTGATGAACACTGAGGACACGCTCGTGGTTCATGTTGCTCATGTACGTGGGACTCCTGGAGATTTGGTCTGCGCATGCTCTGCGCCCGCGCTGCGAAAAATGAGCTGCTGTGCGCAATTGCATCGCATTCTAATGGCAGCCACAATATCTGTTAACTGGATTATTAAGATAAGGGTTATCGGTTATATCGATATGCGATTTACTCTCCGTCAACTTCAAGTATTCGTCGCCGTCGCCCAGCAGGAAAGCGTATCCCGTGCTGCGGGCCTGCTCAACCTCTCGCAATCGGCGGCAAGCACCTCGATCACCGAGCTAGAGCGTCAGTCCAGCTGTCAGCTGTTCGACCGCGCCGGCAAACGGCTGAGCCTCAATGCCCTCGGCAAACAGCTGCTGCCGCAAGCGGTGGCGCTGCTCGACCAGTCCAAGGAAATCGAAGACTTGCTCAATGGCAAGTCGGGATTCGGCTCTCTGGCGGTCGGCGCGACCCTGACCATCGGCAATTACCTGGCCACCTTGCTGATCGGCAGCTTCATGCAGCGCCATCCGGAAAGCCAGGTGAAGCTGCACGTGCAGAACACTGCCAACATTGTGCAGCAAGTCGCCCACTATGAAATTGATCTGGGTCTAATCGAAGGTGACTGCAGCCATCCGGACATCGAAGTGCAGAGCTGGGTGGAGGATGAACTGGTGGTGTTCTGCGCGCCCCAGCATCCACTGGCCAAGCGCGGCACGGCGACCATGGAAGAGCTGACCCATGAGGCCTGGATTCTGCGGGAACAGGGCTCCGGCACGCGACTGACCTTTGACCAGGCCATGCGTCACCATCGCAGCTCACTGAATATCCGACTGGAACTGGAACACACCGAAGCGATCAAGCGTGCCGTGGAGTCCGGGTTGGGGATTGGCTGTATTTCGCGTCTGGCGCTACGCGACGCGTTCCGCCGTGGCAGCCTGGTGCCGGTGGAAACGCCAGATCTGGACCTGGCGCGGCAGTTCTATTTCATCTGGCACAAACAGAAATATCAAACGTCGGCGATGCGTGAATTCCTCGACCTGTGCCGCGCCTTCACCGCCGGGGTTCAGCGCAGCGATGAGATCGTTCTGCCCACCATCGCTTAAAGCAGGATGACTGCCCAGACCAGCGCGATCATGCTCAAGGCTACGAACTGAGCGGCGCTGCCCATGTCCTTGGCGTTCTTGGACAGCGGGTGCAACTCAAGGGAAATGCGGTCGATGGCCGCTTCCACGGCCGAATTGAGCAATTCGACAATCAACGCCAACAGGCACACTGCAATCAGCAACGCCTGCTCGACGCGACTGACGTTCAGGAAGAACGACAGCGGGATCAATATGACGTTGAGCAACACCAGTTGCCGAAAGGCCGCTTCGCCGGTGAAAGCTGCGCGCAGACCGTCCAGCGAATAACCGGAGGCGTTGAGGATGCGTTTTAGGCCGGTTTGGCCTTTGAAAGGTGACATAAAGTAGGCAACTGACCAAAAAATGAAGTGGGAAGGCTAGATTAAGCACAGTCAAAAAAGCGTGAACGCGCCGCGTCTGATCAGTTCGAAATTGACTCAAGTTGTTGCAGAAGCAAGGCTGCCTGGGTCCGGGTCCGCACATTCAGCTTGCGAAAAATCGCCGTCACGTGGGCCTTGATCGTCGCTTCGGAAACGCTCAGCTCGTAGGCAATCTGCTTGTTCAACAAGCCTTCACAGACCATGGTCAGCACACGAAACTGCTGCGGCGTCAGGCTCGCAAGGCCTTCGCTGGCGGCCTTGGCTTCGGCGGAAACGCTGACCGCCTCGAACGCCTGGGGCGGCCAGAACACATCACCATCGAGCACCGCGCGTACGGCTTTCTGGATGACGCTCAGATCACTGGACTTGGGGATGAAGCCGCTGGCGCCGAATTCACGAGACTTGACCATGATCGAGGCTTCTTCCTGGGCCGACACCATGACCACCGGAATCTGCGGATACTGACCGCGCAACAGCACCAGCCCTGAAAAACCGTAGGCCCCCGGCATGTTCAGGTCCAGCAGCACCAGATCCCAGTCGGACTTCTCGTCCAGACGGGTTTCCAGCTCGGCAATGCTTGCCACTTCCACCAGGCGGACTTCCGGGCCCAGGCCCAGGGTCAACGCTTGATGCAGGGCGCTACGAAAAAGAGGGTGGTCATCGGCAATCAGGATTTCGTATGTGGCCATTTTTCAAATGATCCTGTTTTTTATGGGACGCCCGATGCATTCAGGCCTCACCAAAACAACTCGAGGTACAGCCACGGAGCTGTACCAACAGGGCACGTTCAACGCCAATCACGTGGCTATCCACGTAAAGAATACGGCGTATCAAACTTTGGCCGCGCCCTAATCGGCGCCAAGCATGCCCAGCGAAGCCGGGGTGGTCAAGGTGCATGGCCAGTACAGTTCTTTGCAGTATGGGCGACAATCAGCGGCTAACAGGGACGCCGATTTACACAAAAGGCATCAGCTCGGCGTGTGCTGGTGTTGAAACATTCATTTCAAGCTGATGTTTGGCATCAAGGTAATGTTGGCTGAATACGTCGAAATAAGCGTCCAGCGCCGACGCAGCCTCGGTATCGCCCGCCAGATCGAGACACAACGCCGCCACTTCGGCTGTGCATAGATGCTCGCTGCGGGTCGATCGGCGCAACCGGTACCGCGACAGCTTCTCGGGTAACAGGCTCAGGATTGGCAGCCGATCGAAGTAGGGGCTTTTGCGGAAAATCTTTCGGGCTTCTGTCCAGGTGGCATCCAGCAGAATGAACAGCGGACGCTTCGAACGATCGGCATCGACGCTGTTTGTGACACGCTCGGGTTCGACGTACTCACCCGGAAACACCAGATAGGGCTGCCATTGCGGGTCGGCCAGCAGCGCCAGCAGTTGCTCATCAACTTCCGTACGCGACCAGATGAACGCATGGTTGTCGCGCACCACATCGGCGATCAGCCAACCGGTGTTGCTCGGTTTGAACACTTCCTTGTTGGTCATGATCAGGCACACGCCAGAACGGGCCTCGACTTGCGGACGCCAGGCGCACAGGCAGTGGCTCTCGATCACGCGGCAGGCTCGGCAACGCGGTGCCCTCCAGCCTCGGGCCTGAATCGGCTTGATGCCCTCTTCCTCTCGCTCATCGCGCAAGCGGGCTACTGCGTTTGCAGCAAAGCGTGGGGTTGCAGGGTTCATCGCAGGCAACGCCGGCAGGGGAAGAAAATCGACACGAAAAACACTCGGCAGGGCAGAAAGTGGCGGCAGTTTATCAGAGCAGCCGGCGCAAGCCTGTACCGTCCAGGCCTCGTCCCCTATAATTCGCCGCCACTGAACGCACAGTCATGTGACGGGTCGAACCACCAGTCACTGAACCAGGAGAGTTTCATGCTGCGCCTTATCGTTCCCACCGCTGCCATTTTGCTGGCGTCGTCCTTCAGCGCTCAGGCTGCGTCCTTGAGTGAGCAGAATCTCAACAGAGAGCTGCGAAACGTCGCCACACAAAGCAGTGTTGGTACTCCACGGGCGATCAACGAAGACATTCTTGATCAGGGCTACACCGTCGAAGGCAACACGCTGATCAACCATCTAAGCGTACAAAGCAGCCACGCCAACAAGATGCGTGCCGACCCGAAAGCCGTGTATTTCCAGCTTGGCGCCTCTGTATGCAACAACCCATCGTTCCGCAAACTGATGGCCAAGGGCGCGGTCATGCGTTACGACTTCACTGAGGTGAAGACCAACCGCGCAGTCGGCTCCGCCAGCTATCAGGAATCGGATTGCCCGAAAGCGGCTCCGACCAAGAAGAAGTAATCATTGGGGATTGGCGCGCCGCTGTTCATCCTCGGCGCGCAGTTCTGCCAACAACGCCTGCAAATAACGTGAACGTCGGTCGGCCCCCTCCAGACGCCGGCAGCACTCTTCTTCGAGACTCAAATGATTGGTCTCGGCTGATGACTTCAGCAATCGATACAGTTGCGTATCGATCTCCAGAATGACTCTGGCCATCACTTCCCGCCTCCCTGCACCTCGCCCTTGCTTGAGCGATAAAATCCTTGAACCGCTTGTAACGTGCGTCCTGCCTTTGACGCAAAGTTGTCGTGTCGTGCCTGTAATTTAGTAAATCAGACTGTCGGACACTCGCCTTGCGTTCAGACGAGCGGTGAAAGCACCTTGCAAATCGCCAATAAGCGGTTGCCAGGAAAGACTTTGCGGCGCAATGATCAAGTCAGCGAAAAACGCTGCGAGGGTCTAGATTCATAGTGTTCACGTTTACTTTTCAGGGCAGGAAAGGGGCTGCCCATTGCCCGTCTTGTTGTGCGAATGTTTCCTTCATCCAAGGGAAAAACAGAGCCTGTATGGAAGGAGAAGTTGATGCCTTACCAACCGAATGACCTCCTGAGCCGTCATTTTGAAGAAAGCGGCCACGACCTCATCAGCAAGGTCGAAGAGCAACTCAACCTTGTTTCACCCAACAGCCCGAACATCCCGATCTACCGCGACATGATCCTGACCGTGCTGCGCATGGCCCAGGAAGATCACAACCGCTGGAATGCCAAGATCACCCTGCAAGCCCTGCGTGAACTGGAACATGCCTTCCGTGTTCTGGAGCAGTTCAGGGGGCGCCGCAAAGTCACCGTTTTTGGCTCGGCCCGAACACCGATAGAACATCCGCTGTACGGTCTGGCCCGGGAACTTGGCGCCGCGCTGGCGCGGTCAGACCTGATGGTCATTACCGGTGCCGGTGGTGGCATCATGGCGGCGGCCCACGAAGGTGCTGGCCTGGCACACAGCCTGGGATTCAATATCACCCTGCCCTTCGAGCAGCATGCCAATCCCACCGTGAATGGCACTACCAACCTGCTGCCTTTCCACTTCTTCTTTACCCGCAAGCTGTTCTTCGTCAAGGAAGCCGATGCGCTGGTCCTGTGCCCTGGCGGTTTCGGTACCCTGGATGAAGCGCTGGAAGTGCTGACACTGATCCAGACGGGCAAAAGCCCGCTGGTGCCCGTGATATTGCTGGACGCTCCCGGCGGCAATTTCTGGCAAGGCGCGTTGGACTTCATTCACCATCAACTGGAGGAAAATCGCTACATCCTGCCGACCGATATGAAACTCGTCAGTCTGGTCTACAGCGCGGAAGAGGCTGTGGAGCAGATCAACCAGTTCTACAGCAACTTCCACTCCAGCCGCTGGCTCAAGCATCAATTCGTGATCCGCATGAATCACAAGCTCAGCGACCAGGCGCTCGAACACATGCAAGAGGCATTTGCCGACCTGTGCCTGAGCGATCACTTCCATCAACACGCCTACAGCGGAGAGGAACACGACGAACCGCAGTTCAGCCACCTGGCGCGACTCGCTTTCACCTTCAACGCCCGTGATCATGGACGTCTGCGGGAACTGGTGGACTACATCAACCTGCCGGAAAACTGGGCGCAATCCCAACCCCAGGCGCAACAGCGCTCGCGGGAACCGTCCAAGGTTACGTAAGCAAAAAAAACGGCCCGCTATCAAAATAGCGAGCCGTTTCAGTCAATCGTCCATCCCTCGGCCACTGAACAAGCGGCTGATCATTTCCATGGAATATCCCCGATAACTCAGGAACCTGCCCTGTTTGGCACGTTCCCGGGCGTCTATCGGTAAATGCCCGGAAAACTTTCGCCGCCAGGTGTCTTCCAGTTGTTCCTGCCAGTTGATACCGCTCTCGCGTAAAGCGAGTTCGATGTCGGTACGTTGCAGGCCGCGCTGGCTCAACTCTTCGCGAATACGCAAAGGGCCATAACCGGAACGGGAACGGTAGGAAACAAAGCTTTCAAGGTAGCGGGATTCGGACAGCAGGCCTTCTTCCGTCAAACGGTCGAGAGCCGAGTCGATCATTTCAGGGAGGGCGCCGCGTTGACGCAGTTTACGCGTCAACTCGACTCGACCGTGCTCGCGTCGCGCGAGCAGGTCCATTGCGGTTCGCCGCACCGCGACGAGTGTATCGAGTACGGCGGTCATCGGATCAATCAGATATCAGCGTCAGCCAGGTCATCAGCAGTCTCTTTGACTGGCGATGCTTTGACGTCCGGCGCTGGAGTCAGCAACTTGTCGCGCAGTTGCTTCTCGAGCTTGGCGGCGATTTCCGGATTGTCTGCCAGGAACTTGGCCGAGTTAGCCTTGCCCTGACCGATCTTGGTGCCTTCATAGGCATACCAGGCGCCGGACTTCTCAACGAAACCGTGCAGCACGCCCAGGTCGATCATCTCACCATTGAGGTAGATGCCCTTGCCGTAAAGAATCTGGAACTCGGCCTGACGGAACGGCGAAGCTACCTTGTTCTTCACAACCTTGACGCGAGTTTCGCTACCGACAACCTCGTCACCTTCTTTCACCGCGCCAGTACGGCGGATGTCCAGACGAACCGAAGCGTAGAACTTCAGCGCGTTACCACCGGTGGTGGTTTCCGGGCTGCCGAACATCACACCGATTTTCATACGGATCTGGTTGATGAAGATAACCAGGCAGTTGGCGTTCTTGATGTTACCGGTGATTTTACGCAGCGCCTGGGACATCAGACGGGCTTGCAGGCCCACGTGCATGTCACCCATTTCGCCTTCGATTTCAGCCTTTGGAACCAGAGCTGCCACGGAGTCGACGATGATCACGTCAACGGCGTTGGAACGCACCAGCATGTCGGTGATTTCCAGGGCTTGCTCGCCGGTGTCCGGCTGCGAAACCAGCAGGTCGTCGACGTTGACGCCCAGTTTGCCGGCGTATTCAGGGTCGAGGGCGTGCTCGGCATCGACGAATGCGCAGGTCGCGCCGGCTTTTTGAGCCTGGGCGATCACCGACAGTGTCAGCGTGGTTTTACCGGAGGATTCAGGACCGTAGATCTCAACGATACGACCTTTTGGCAGACCGCCAATGCCGAGCGCGATGTCCAGACCCAGAGAGCCAGTGGAGATAGCCGGGATCGCCTGACGGTCCTGATCGCCCATACGCATTACGGCACCCTTGCCGAATTGACGTTCGATCTGACCCAGGGCCGCAGCCAAGGCTTTCTTCTTGTTGTCGTCCATTAAAGTCCTCACGTAATCAATAAGGCCTGACGGCCAACACCTGTATAAGTAGCCAGTATTATTCCACAGCGTTTCAGGATCGCCTACCCCTGATTTGAGATTTCTCCAGCAGCATGGCGCAGCAGCCCCTCTAGCGCGGCCTTCACCGTTTGTCGGCGGACCTCGTCACGGTTGCCGGGAAAGTACTGCACCTCGCTGAACACCTGTTCACCAACGCCCCAAGCCAGCCACACGGTGCCCACCGGCTTGCTCGGCGAACCGCCATCCGGCCCCGCCACACCGCTGACCGCCACGGCAAAACGCGCCCGGCTTTTCTCCTGCGCGCCTCGGGCCATGGCCTCGACCACCTCGCGACTGACCGCTCCCACTGTCGAAAACAACTCGACCGGAACATTCAATTGCTCGGTTTTCTGGCGATTGGAATAGGTGACATAACCAGCCTCGAACCATGCCGAACTCCCCGGAATCCGGGTGATCGCCTCGCTGATCCCGCCACCGGTGCAGGATTCTGCGGCGGTGACGTGAGCATTGAGAACCTGCAAGCGCCTGCCAAGTTCAGCGGCCAGTTGGGTGATTTCTTTCACGGTCATCTCCTGAGCAAGCGGAATGAGAACTACCGTACACGAGCGTAACGCGCTTGCAAGGCGCAGGATCGATCAAAATGTTAGCGAGCGAGGGCTCTGATATAAGCCTGCCAACACAGCCAGAAACACAACAACGCCAATGACGCAGTAAGATATCGGCATCAAACCGAAGGCTGGCATAACACCGCCCTCGCCCGCGCCCAGAGTTGCAAGCGATCCTGTAAACCGTTCAGGCCGCCGTTGATGCGGCGAGTGATGCTGTTGAACTGGTCGCGGTCGGCCAGCTCGTTGAAGCCATTTTGCTCCCAGAACCACGCGGCTGATTCGGCGGCCCATTGGGGTTGTTCCAGCAGTTCCGGCAAAAACAGTAAACGATCATCACCGAAGAGTCCGAGACTGCACTGACGGTAATTGTCGCGGCCCGTGATCTGAATCAGGCCTCGGCCACGGTACTTTTGACCGTCGCCGTCAGGCTCTGGCGTATTGCCAAGGCGGACAGCCAGTGCGCCAGTGTCGTACTTGCTCAAGTATTGAGCGCTGCCCAACTCACGCACGTACTGCAACTGCCCTGATTCGTGACCGACTTGCGCGAGGAAGGCGGCGATACGTTTGGGGATGTTGATGTTGCGGTGAGACATGGCTGTGTTCAGGACGGAAATGAAAACGCCCGCTTGGGAGCGAGCGCGGGGCATAACGATCTGTAATTGTTGCTGCGTAACTGTCATATAGCCCCCAGGCCCTGACGAGTGTCTGGTTCGTGTCAAAGATATCCAGCCAGCCAAAGTGGCGCACTGGGTCGATGCTCGCTGAAAGGAAAGAACGACCCTTGCGGCCAATCCCGAAGTGCACGGCGATAGGCCTGCAATTCGGCGTATTGATCGGTGGTCAATGTTGTACCGCCGCCGCCCTCCAGTTCGTCCCTGTCGCGGGCGACCATACTGTCCGTGGCCGATAACTGGCTATCACTAGTTCACGCTCCACCCCGCCTGTACCTGACCGGAAAAATTCCGGGCTTTCAGGCGGCAGCCCTGTTTGGTACCGGTGCTCCCGACCAGGATGAGCATCGCCCCGTCGCCGCCCACACGGGTGGCCACGAGCGAAGAAAAAGACGTCGGAGTCCCCATGATCGGGGTTTCATCGACAAACTTGACGTCCACCAAACCGGCGCTGGGGACACTATTGGGATAGTCCACGGTATATCCTTCCGTTGGTATTTTGCAGGCAGCCGTGTGCTGGTAACACACGACTGCACTTCCAGTTATCAATAAGCTCCAGGGTTTATACGGTTACGCCACTGACAGGTGAAGCCGGCCAGTCAATGATCATCGGGAAGTCCGGTTGCTGTTCAATGTCCATCAACTTGAGCGTATAGCGTTTCCACTCTTGCAGAGTGGCCAGTTGAACACTGGTGGCCTCACCTAGTTCATAAGCGTATTGCAGCGGCGCGACGCGAATAACAATCTGAAACAGACGACTGTCTCGCTGGGCGTTGGCTTGAGCGGTTTTGCCTGTTAGTTCGGCAGCCAAGTCCAGCACCCAGTCATCATTCAGCCAAACATAATATTCGCCGGGACGAGGCTTGAAGGTCAGATAGTCAGGCAACGGGCCCAACGCGAACCAGATTTCAACGCCACCTGTGTCTTTGCGATACGCCTCGCGGTTGCGCAAATCGATCAGTTGCGAAGCGGCACCGTTACGCCAGACCCAGACATAGCCCGTTTCGGCGGCCGGCAATGCTTCCGGCAACTCTATCGCATTGCCTGGCAGGACAACGCCCATACCGGGGATCACCGGCAACTCCACCGGACCGAACAATTCCTGCGTTGTTTCAGAAAAATAGTAATAAACCATAAACACCTCTATTGAAAAATCTTGAGCATCCATTAAAAACGCAGACCAGCGTTAATTTCAGATGAGTTTTATTCTGCCTGGGTAGGCAACATTTCGTGGACGCGTTTCTATACCTCCTGTAACTTCGGCAACTCCTGTAACTCCTGTAACTTCGGTAACTTCGGTAACTTCGGTAACTTCGGTAAAACCAAGACTGCTCGGACCTTGATTGAATAGAGCATCGGGAGCGACTGACCCTGCACCTGAGGGAACACCCAACATGTCGCTTTTTAGTTCATGTCTGTGTGACTTCAATATATCAACTTGCCAACTACCAGCCATTCGACCTGGGTCAACACTGCGACCTTCGTCAACAACCCTCGGGGTACCGGCTTGCAGCGTTTCGAGGTCGATGCCAGCAGCCACGCGACCGGCAAGACTTGGGCAGTGATCACGCAGTTGGCTAATTAGGGGGGGATCTTCATGGTGTTTTCACCGGGCAATAAAAAACCCGCTTGTTGGCGGGTTTAGAGAAAGGTACTGGCCTTGGAAAACCCGCGTCCTTGCGGGCCGGATGCCGGTCGGCACCGCTGCTCGCCATTCCATTGGGCTTTGTGTTCAGTGATCCTGGCGAGGATCTCGCGGCGGCACTTCGCAAACGCCAATCCGCTTGGCCGCCCAGCGTTCATAAAGGCCAATGGCAACGTCCGCCCCGGCCATCGCCGTCAGGCAACCGAACGCGCAAGCCGTCCAGATCGACACGCCGGCGGCATACAGCAGCATGATGGCCGAGACCCCGCAGACCATGCAGGCCCCGGATCGCAAGGCCAGGCGCCGCAGCAATGACCAGCCGCGGGCGCCCTCCTTGTCAGCGCGCCACATTTCGCCGGACACCCCACCCACCAGGGCGAGAACGATGACCAGCCAGATCGGCATGTCCAGCAACGCTTGTTGCTCGTTTGTCATGTCACGCCTCCTGGGGGGTGAATGGCCTAAATCGGAAAAGTCCTGCGCAATAAAACAAGACGCCCTGCCACCTGGCAGGGAGTCCTTGGCTCTACCCTTAAAACTCCCAACCGATATGACCGTAAGTTGGATACGGTGCAGTACCGTTATGCTCGGGACTTGTGGTGTTCGGGTAGTAGATTTTTCGAGCGCGAATGGTCGGCGTATAGCCGAAACGCGCCCAGACAGGCACATCCTGGACGATCGCCAGGCTGCCATTGGGTTGAAGGCGCAAAGAAGCCCCCGGACGGCCACCGGTTCCCGAATTCCAAAGCGGAACGTCATTCGCTGCATAAACAACGAAGTTGCCGTCTGCCTGGAACACCGCCTTCACCGCGCCTTTGTTCTGCGTATAACTGGCCCAGCGAACACTCCAGTTCGGGCCGTAGTTCACAACGTTGCCGTCGCCCTGGAAGATGATGGCGCCGTCACCGGCAAAGTAAGGCTGCCCTCTGACCAACTCGGAGGGGCCCGGAAAAATGACCGCGGCGCTTCCCGTCACGACAGGTATTGACGGAGTAGCATTCCAGAGCGTCTGCGAGTCGATGATCACAATGTTGCCGTCGTCCTGCACTTGAAGATAAGTGCGATTCGCGGCTGCCTCGACACTGTCCACTGCCGTGGTATTGACCGTCGTCCAGCAACGGTTACGGGTGTGGTCTACAAGAACCCCGCTGTAATACACGTAGAAACAGTTAGGCACCGCTGCTACAGGATTGAGAGTGTTCGTGTAAGCGTTCCCGTCAGCCACCCAGGCAAGTGCGCCATTATCGTAGAGCGCCAGGTTCATGTCCGGTTGCAGCAGCAGTTTGAACCGCTTGCTCGGCGACTCAAGATACTGACCCGGGCTCATCGAGTTGCGCGGTGGCAACACCGGGCTGCCATTGTTTGTGAACTGAATACGGGGTGGTCCTAGTGGTCCTGCCATTTTTATCACCTATTGAGTCGAATGGTTTGGTGCGCAGGATTGCGCTTTCATGTCGCTCAATGGCGATCGCTCAAGGCTCGCGGCCTTCACATGATTCAATGTTCCGCATCGGGAGCATTTGATCTGGAGCTCGGTGTACTCACCCACTCGGGCGAGAAGTCTTTTGCACTGCCCACATCTGCAATCTTTCAACATCGAGATGCCTCCTGGCTTCTGCCGAATCCTTTCTGTAGTTGAGGTTGATAAACCTCGGACGAGGCAGGCATTCCAAAAAGCCCGGCGCTTGCCGGGCTTTTCAGTAATGCGGTCCTTCGCGTTGACCTTTCGGCGCTACTGGCGCGGTACGGATCGATTCATATTGTTTTTCCGACCGCGGTCCCTGCCCGCCGGATAACTGCTTGTGGTGCTTTACGCTGCACACCCGGGTCAGTTGCCAACCCTCTGAACCGTTGAGGCCGGTTCATCGCTGCCTTTGTGGTGGAACTAAAGAGCTTCGTTTCGAGCTGCTTTTGAGCTGCTTGAGACAAAGAATATGCATGGATGCATATACAGTCAATGCATAAACGCATTTATTTATGCGCCATAAATGCATTGACGCATGAAAACCCCGCAGGCAAAGGCGCTGACGGCTTTTCGACAGGCGAAAAAAAACCCGCTCAGTGGCGGGTTTTATCTGACAGCGGTAAGGTTAACGGGCGTACATGCCCCACCAGAAGACGTGACCGAGGATGACGATCTGCTCCTCCTGGATTTCCTGGAAGGTGTAGTCCTCGTCCGGATGCTCATCGCGATTGAAGCTGCGCAGGCGAATCCCGGTAGGCAGGCGATAAAGCTGTTTCACCCGCAGCTGGCCGTTGTGGTTGATGGCATAAAGGTCGCCATCCACGATATCGCCGATCCCGCACTTGCCGGCATTAACGCCTACGGTGGCGCCGTCGCGCAGTACCGGCAACATACTGTTGCCGCGCACCGTCACGCATTTTGCCTGGTCGAACTGAACGCCATTGTGGCGCAGGCTCCGCTTGCCGAAGCGCAGGCTAGAGCGCTCGCTCTCTTCGATGACGAACCTTCCTGATCCTGCAGCCAATTCAACCTCGCGAAGAAAGGGGACCGATACCTCGTCATCATCGACGGGCGTATCGTCGTCCCACAGACTTATGTCCCTGAGTTCCGAATGCAATTGATCGCGCCCGGTGCTGGCTGCCGGCGCGACATCCGCACGGCCCCGCAACTGGTCGGTGCTGACGGCGAAGTACTCGGCGATCTTCGAGATGTGTTTATCCGAGGGATCGACGATCTTCCCGCTGAGGATCCGCGAGAGAGTGGATTGAGGCACGCCGGTGCGACGGTGAAGCTCCGTGGGGGAGATCCCGTGCTGATCGAGCAGCGCTCTTAAGACGGTAGAAACATTGCGTTTTTGCATAAAGCGCATAGTGCTTGTTCTTTTCGCGGAAGACAAATGCCAAATTGCATAAATTGCGCATATGCCGTGCATAGACAGAAGAAATGTATCGCAGGGCTTTCATGCCTGCGTCGGGTGGACCGCCCATGTTAACCTTGCGCCCATCGCGGAAAAGCCGGGCCGATGCCCCTCCTTTGCCCTACACCTTTCAACGAATTTGCCTGATTATCCGATGAATAAAGCGCTCTCTGATCTGTCCTCCCACACGCCAATGATGCAGCAGTACTGGCGCCTGAAAAACCAGCACCCTGACCAGCTGATGTTCTACCGCATGGGCGACTTCTACGAGATCTTCTACGAAGACGCGAAGAAGGCCGCCAAATTGCTGGACATCACCCTGACCGCCCGTGGGCAGTCGGCGGGTCAGGCGATTCCGATGTGTGGGATTCCTTACCATGCCGCGGAAGGTTACCTGGCGAAACTGGTCAAGCTCGGCGAGTCGGTGGTGATCTGTGAGCAGGTCGGCGACCCGGCGACCAGCAAAGGGCCGGTGGATCGTCAGGTGGTGCGGATCATCACACCGGGTACGGTCAGTGACGAAGCGCTGCTGGATGAGCGTCGGGATAACCTGATCGCGGCGGTGCTGGGTGACGAGCGACTGTTCGGTCTGGCGGTGCTGGACATCACCAGCGGCAACTTCACCGTGCTGGAGATCAAGGGCTGGGAAAACCTGCTGGCGGAACTGGAGCGGGTCAATCCGGTAGAACTGATGATCCCGGATGACTGGCCGAAGGATCTGCCGGCGGAGAAACGTCGTGGGGTTCGTCGCCGTGCGCCGTGGGATTTCGAGCGTGATTCGGCACTGAAAAGTCTCTGCCAACAATTCTCGACCCAAGACCTGAAAGGCTTCGGTTGCGAGAACCTGACCCTGGCCATCGGCGCCGCGGGTTGCCTGCTCAGCTACGCCAAGGAAACCCAGCGCACCGCCCTGCCTCACTTGCGCAGCCTGCGTCATGAACGCCTGGACGACACCGTGGTGCTGGACGGCGCGAGCCGTCGTAACCTGGAACTGGACACCAACCTGGCTGGCGGTCGCGACAACACGTTGCAATCGGTGGTCGATCGCTGCCAGACCGCCATGGGCAGCCGTCTGCTGACCCGCTGGCTGAACCGTCCGCTGCGGGACCTGACCGTATTGCTGGCGCGCCAGACCTCGATCACCTGCCTGCTCGACGCCTACCGTTTCGAAAAGCTGCAACCGCAGCTCAAGGAAATCGGCGACATCGAGCGAATCCTGGCGCGGATCGGCCTGCGCAATGCCCGCCCTCGTGACCTGGCTCGCCTGCGCGATGCGCTCGGTGCCTTGCCCGAGTTACAAGTGGCAATGACTGAGCTGGAAGCTCCGCACATCATTCAACTGGCGAAGACCACCAGCACCTACCCGGAACTGGCGGCACTGCTGGAAAAAGCCATTATCGACAACCCGCCCGCCGTCATCCGTGACGGTGGTGTGTTGAAAACCGGTTACGACGCCGAGTTGGACGATTTGCAATCGCTCAGCGAAAACGCTGGCCAGTTCCTGATCGACCTCGAAGCCCGCGAGAAGGCCCGTACCGGTCTGTCGCACCTGAAAGTCGGTTACAACCGCATTCATGGCTACTTCATCGAGTTGCCAAGCAAGCAGGCTGAGTCGGCGCCGGCAGACTATATCCGCCGCCAGACGTTGAAAGGTGCCGAGCGCTTCATTACGCCGGAACTGAAGGCGTTCGAAGACAAGGCGCTGTCAGCGAAGAGCCGCGCCCTGGCACGCGAGAAGATGCTCTACGAAGCACTGCTCGAAGATTTGATCGCCCAGTTACCACCGTTGCAGGACACCGCCGCGGCACTGGCCGAGCTGGACGTGCTGAGCAACCTTGCCGAACGTGCACTGAACCTCGATCTGAACTGCCCGCGCTTCGTCAGTGAGCCATGCATGCGCATCAGCCAGGGTCGTCACCCGGTGGTCGAGCAAGTGCTGACCACGCCGTTCGTGGCCAACGACCTGAGCCTCGACGACAACACCCGCATGCTGGTGATCACCGGTCCGAACATGGGTGGTAAATCCACCTACATGCGCCAGACCGCTCTGATCGTGCTGCTGGCACACATCGGCAGTTTCGTGCCGGCAGCCAGTTGCGAGTTGTCTCTGGTGGACCGGATCTTTACCCGGATCGGTTCCAGCGATGACCTGGCCGGCGGGCGTTCGACCTTCATGGTCGAAATGAGCGAGACCGCGAACATCCTGCACAACGCCACCGAGCGCAGCCTGGTGCTGATGGACGAAGTCGGTCGCGGCACCAGCACCTTTGACGGTCTGTCCCTGGCGTGGGCTGCGGCCGAACGCCTGGCGCATCTGCGGGCTTATACGCTGTTCGCCACCCACTACTTCGAGCTGACGGTACTACCGGAGGCGCAACCGCTGGTGGCCAACGTTCACCTTAATGCCACCGAGCACAACGAACGCATCGTATTCCTGCACCACGTGCTGCCAGGGCCTGCCAGCCAGAGCTACGGCCTTGCGGTTGCGCAGTTGGCCGGTGTGCCGAGCGAAGTGATCGTGCGCGCTCGCGAACACCTGGGTCGGCTGGAAGCGACCGCCCTGCCTCATGAAGTTCCCAAGACTGCCAAGGGCAAACCGGCCGCGCCGCAGCAGAGCGACATGTTCGCCAGCCTGCCGCATCCGGTGCTGGATGATCTGGCCAAACTTGATCTGGACGACATGACACCGCGTCGGGCGCTCGAAATGCTCTATACACTAAAGACACGGATCTAACGCACTTGCCTGCAAGCTGTTAGAATCTCGCGCGGTTTGGGATGCTGCTGGCTTATAGCCTGACCAGCAGACTATCGCTCCCAAACCTGGCGACCCCAACGTGAAGGGGCTCCGCTGCCGCCGCCTGAGGAGAAAATTAGAAATGACCTTCGTCGTCACCGACAACTGCATCAAGTGCAAGTACACCGACTGCGTAGAAGTCTGTCCGGTGGACTGCTTTTACGAAGGCCCGAACTTCCTGGTGATTCACCCGGATGAGTGCATCGACTGCGCACTGTGCGAACCAGAATGCCCTGCCGTGGCCATCTTCTCCGAAGATGAAGTCCCGGAAGACATGCAGGAGTTTATTCAGCTGAACGTTGAGCTGGCGGAAATCTGGCCCAACATCACCGAGAAGAAAGAATCGTTGCCCGATGCCGAAGAGTGGGATGGTGTCAAAGGCAAGATCAAAGACCTCGAACGCTGATTACCCCCGCGTTCTCGAAAAGGCCCCTTGTGGGCCTTTTTGCTTTTCTGCAGGCAAAAAAAAGGGGCGGTTTGACCCGCCCACATTTTTTCCCTATTCCCTGTGTTCCTTTTCATCGTCCTGATGAATCGCTTCCTGCGATGTCCTTTCCCCTCATCCTTGAAGGGCGTGTCTGTCCGTCGACACAGTTCAGATACTAGAGAATTCCCTACCAAGAGCAATCACCCCCGCTAGCTGAAACTGCCTGTCACAAGCTATTAATATTAATAAATAATCATATAAATCAATTAGTTAATCATATCTCACGTAGGAATATATACAGCTGCTACCCATGGAATTAGCGAACACTTACGAAAGAGTAAGCAAACACTTACAGCGAGAGGCTACAAACCAGAGATGATGACGGAGGGAACCCCCAACCTGTCTCTGAGGTAATAAAAAACCCCGAACCAGTCGGGGCTTCTTAATGCCAGCCAGCAAAGTACTTATTGAAACAGCGACTCGCTCGACAGGCCATTCTTCTCGAGAATCTCCCGAAGACGCTTCAGGCCTTCAACCTGAATCTGTCTGACCCGCTCCCGGGTCAGGCCAATTTCCAGGCCTACATCTTCAAGCGTGCTGCTCTCGTGACCGCGCAGGCCGAAGCGGCGTATCACCACTTCACGTTGCTTGTCGGTCAGCTCCGAGAGCCATTGATCGATGCTCTGGGACAGGTCGTCATCCTGCAACAGTTCACATGGATCGGTTGGACGGTCATCGGTAAGGGTGTCCAGCAGGGTTTTATCCGAATCCGGACCCAGCGAGACGTCGACCGAAGAAACCCGCTCGTTCAGGCCGAGCATGCGCTTGACCTCTCCCACTGGTTTTTCCAGCAGGTTGGCAATTTCTTCGGGCGAGGGTTCGTGATCGAGTTTTTGCGTCAGCTCCCGTGCAGCCCGCAGGTACACGTTGAGCTCTTTGACCACATGGATCGGCAACCGGATGGTCCGGGTCTGATTCATGATCGCGCGTTCAATGGTCTGACGAATCCACCAGGTCGCGTAGGTCGAAAAGCGGAAGCCGCGTTCGGGGTCGAACTTCTCTACCGCCCGGATAAGCCCGAGGTTGCCCTCTTCGATCAGGTCCAGCAGCGACAGGCCACGATTGACGTAACGCCGGGCGATTTTCACCACCAGCCGCAGGTTACTTTCAATCATGCGTTTGCGCCCAGCCGGATCTCCACTTTGCGACAAGCGCGCAAAATGAACTTCTTCTTCGGGGGACAGCAGAGGGGAAAAGCCAATCTCATTGAGGTACAGCTGCGTGGCATCGAGCGCACGCGTGTAGTCAATGTACTTGTGTTGCTTTAACGAAGCGGAGTGTTTGGATTTGGCACGAACGGAAGGTGGAGCAGCCCCTTCATCATTCGACATCGAATCCGTCCCGATGCCGGTCTCCATCAGGAGAACCTCATCGTCGATGTCAAACTCCGGCACTTCTTTACTGAGAGCCATTGTTATAGTCCTTTGGTGAGTTCGACCTCAGGCTCAAGCGGCGCCTTTATCCTTGGCAACGCTGGAGCCTGTTCCCTCTACGCGACGGAACAGGCTGGAAGCGATCAACGACGTGGCAGGAATTGCAGCGGATCTACAGGTTTACCTTGTCGGCGAATCTCAAAATGCAGCTTCACCCGGTCTGTACCCGTTGACCCCATTTCGGCAATTGTCTGTCCGACCTTGACCTGCTGCCCCTCCCGAACCAACAGCCTGCGGTTATGTCCGTAGGCACTGACGTAGGTATCGCTGTGTTTGATGATGACTAATTCGCCGTAGCCCCTTAAGCCACTCCCGGCGTATACCACCGTCCCATCAGACGCAGCTAAAACAGGCTGTCCCAAATCCCCGGCGATATCAATTCCTTTATTCAAACTGCCGTTTGAAGAGAATTTTCCAATGAGAATGCCATTAGATGGCCACCCCCAGCCGGTCGGGGCCGGACCGGCAGGAGGCATCGGAGCAGGGGTCGGCTTGCTGGCGACGGACGGTGCAACCACTGCTGTGCTGGTGGTTGCGCCATTCGCCTGGCGCCGGATAACCGTGGTTTTCAGCGACGAAGAAGGTGTTGAATCAATGGCGCTGGCCACCGGTGTCGGCGTTGAACCGGTGCGACCGTCAAAGCGAATCGTCTGACCCGGATGGATCGTATAAGGCGTAGGAATGTTGTTGCGTGCCGCGAGGGCTTTGTAGTCCCAGCCGTAGCGAAAGGCGATGGAGAACAAGGTGTCTTTAGGTCGGACGACGTATTGACCCGTGGTCACTGCCGGACGCTGGGCGACGGCGTTGTTGCGATCGACGACACGTACTTCGCTCGATTTGTTGCTGGAGCAACCAACTAGCAAGGTGCTCAAGACAAGGCCAGTCACCAGGCGCTGAAAGCTCGTTTTACCCATTCGCTGCGCAATGACTGTGAGACTCACCCGCCGCTCCCTTTGTGGTGGCTGAAAATGTGGATTGCCGTGTTCCGGCATGAAATGTCGCAAGTATAACGGGCCGTGCAGGCTTTACCTTTAATGAAGCGAAATGGCTTGGCGCACACGTTTGCTGCCTGACGATGAATCCCGTTTAACTGATCGATGCCGCTGTAAGACAGGAGCAATCGAAGAGAATTCAGCGCCCTGAAACAAATGCTCAGGCGAGCGGCCCATTGAGTAACGGGACGAAGCGAACAGCCCCCAGAACACGCCTGGAAAAGCCCTGCTCTTCCCGGATGATCAGCATCAATTGTTGAACCTCACCCGATCCGACCGGGATCACCAGCCGCCCTCCCGGCGCCAATTGATCAAGCAGCGCCTGAGGTACATCAGTCGCCACCGCGGTCACGATAATGCCGTTGTAAGGTGCCAGCGCCGGCCAGCCTTCCCAACCATCGCCCCAGCGGAACACCACGTTGCGCAGGTTCAGCTCCACCAGGCGCTCCTTGGCCCGATCCTGTAGAACCTTGATGCGCTCGACGGAAAACACCCGCTCGACCAGCTGCGACAGCACAGCCGTCTGGTAGCCCGAGCCGGTGCCAATTTCCATCACCTTGTCGAGAGGACCTGCCTCCAGCAGCAACTCGCTCATGCGAGCCACCATATAAGGCTGCGAGATGGTCTGGTTATTGCCGATCGGCAGCGCGGTGTCTTCGTAGGCACGGTGAGCCAGCGCCTCGTCGACGAACAGGTGACGCGGTGTACGGCGAATGACTTCCAGCACCTTGGCGTTGCAAATTCCCTCTTCATACAGGCGCTGAATAAGGCGCTCACGGGTCCGTTGCGAGGTCATCCCGATGCCACGACGCAGAATATCGTCTTGTTCACGAGCCATTAGTTCAGCCCCTCCAGCCAGCCATCGAGACTTCTGAAGGCATCATTAAAGGTGCGATCCAGTTGCAGTGGGGTGATTGAAACATAGCCTTGCATCACCGCATGAAAATCGGTACCCGGGCCGCCGTCTTCGGCATCCCCCGCCGCCGCAATCCAGTAACCGGATTTACCGCGCGGATCGACCACTTTCATCGGCGCTGCAGCACGTGCGCGATGTCCGAGGCGGGTCAGCTGAATACCGCGGATGTGATCCAGCGGCAAATTGGGAATGTTCACGTTCAGTACCGTACGCGGTGGCAGTTCAAGGTCCGCGTGAGCCTCTACCAGTTTGCGCGCAAAGTACGCGGCTGTGGGAAGGTTCTCCACTTGCCGTGAGGCCAACGAAAAGGCAAACGAAGGACGCGCCAGGAAACGTCCCTCAAGGGCCGCCGCCACGGTGCCGGAATACAACACGTCATCCCCCAGGTTGGCGCCCAGGTTGATGCCCGAAACCACCATGTCCGGCTCGCGCTCCAGCAAGCCATTGAGGCCCAGGTGCACGCAATCGGTCGGTGTGCCATTAAGGCTGATAAAGCCGTTGGCCAGGGTTTGCGGGTGTAACGGACGGTCGAGCGTCAGCGAGCTGCTGGCGCCGCTTTTGTCTTGGTCCGGGGCGATAACCACGCATTCGGTGTAATCCGCCAGCGCAGCATAAAGCGCGGCGAGACCGGGTGCGGTTACCCCATCGTCGTTAGAAATCAGAATACGCATGGGCTGTCCGTCTGCCCCACCGGCACCAGATCAACGAGCTCGCGCACCAATACGGTGGCGAAGCATCCGGCCGGGAGGACGAATTCCAGTTGCAGAATGTCAGGCTCGGGATAATGCCACGTCAACCCACCAATGGGCAGCCGCAGGATGCGACGTTCGTGGCTCATACCGGCGTTAATCAACCAATCACGCAAGTCCGCTTCGCGAGTGGCGATTGCCTGCTCCAGTTCATGGACAGCGCCAGTGGCCGGCGAGTCACCTTCGCCCCACTGCGGACCGGTCGGGTGCAGATCGAGAATCGCCAGACGCGGGTCGCTGCACTCGGCCTCACCAGCCGGAAAGAAGCTGCGACTGTCGGTGAAGGCCAGCAGATCGCCAACCTGGGCACGCTGCCAGCTGCCATCGGCGACTCGGGCCGCCAACACCTGATTAAACAGAAAGCTGCGCGCCGTAGAGAGCAGACGCGAACGCACGTTGCGCTGCTCCGGCAAGGCTTTGCGAGCAGCCCACGCACGGGCATCGACCACGTTACCGCCGTCAAACCCAAAACGCTGGGCGCCGAAATAATTGGGAATACCTTGCTTGGCGATCAGTTGCAGACGCTCGTCGATCGCCGCTTTGTCGCCAGCGAATTGCGTCAGTCGCAACGTGAAGCCATTGGCCGAGTGAGCACCGCGTTGCAGCTTGCGTTTGTGCCGGCCGGTCTTGAGGATCTTCAGCGTATCGTTTTCCGCCGCCGACAGATCAGGATCAGCCTTGCCCGGCAGCTGCACGCTGAACCACTGGCGAGTCAGCGCCTGACGATCCTTGAGGCCCGCGTAACTGACAGTGCGTAATGGCACGCCCGCTGCCTTGGCGATCCGCCGGGCTGCTTCTTCGGTATTCAGACCGCGCTTTTCCACCCAGATCCACAAGTGTTCGCCGTCGCCACTGAGGGGGATATTGAGGACTTCATCGACCTGAAAATCTTCCGCCGTGGCTTTCAATACTGCGGTGCCGAGGGCTTCGCCATAGGCCCGCGGGCCGAGCAATTGCAGTTCGTTCATGCGCGCAGCAACAAGGCAACGGAGTGCACGGCAATGCCTTCTTCGCGACCGACAAAGCCGAGCTTTTCGGTGGTGGTAGCTTTCACGTTCACTTGATCCAACTCAACTTGAAGATCCGCGGCAATCAGCGCGCGCATCGATTCGATATGCGGGGCCATTTTCGGCGCCTGGGCGACGATGGTGTTATCGACGTTGCCGACTTTCCAGCCCTTGGCGTGGATCAGTGCGACGACATGACGCAACAGCACACGGCTGTCGGCGCCCTTGAATGTCGGGTCGGTGTCCGGGAAATGCTTGCCGATATCACCCAGCGCAGCGGCACCGAGCAAGGCATCGCTCAAGGCGTGCAGCAGGACGTCACCGTCGGAGTGAGCGAGCAGCCCGAAGCCGTGTGCAATCCGCACGCCGCCCAGAGTAATGAAATCGCCTTCAGCGAAACGGTGCACATCATAGCCGTGGCCAATACGCATAAAAAAACGCCCCGATTTTTGTCAGGGCGTGATTCTACCTGCTTTGTCGAACATTAGGCGCTTAGAGCGCGCCCATGATGTTGCAAGTGGTCGTCGATGAAACTGGCGATGAAGAAATAGCTGTGGTCGTAGCCGGGTTGCAGGCGCAACGTCAGCGGATGACCGGCCAGTTTGGCGGCCTGTTGCAAGGCTTCAGGCTTGAGCTGGGTGGCCAGGAAATCGTCGCGATCACCTTGGTCTACCAGCAGCGGCAACTTCTCATCAGCCTCGGCAATCAACGCGCAGGCATCCCACTCGCGCCATTTCGAACGGTCTTCCCCCAGATAGCGGGAAAAGGCCTTCTGCCCCCACGGGCAATCCATCGGATTGTTGATCGGCGAGAATGCCGAGACCGACTGATAGCGCCCCGGATTACGCAACGCGCAGACCAGTGCGCCGTGGCCGCCCATGGAGTGACCGCTGATGCCGCGCCTGTCCGACGCCGGGAAATGGGCTTCGACCAATGCCGGCAATTCCTGCACGACATAATCATGCATCCGATAGTGCCGGGACCAGGGTTCCTGCGTGGCATTCAGATAAAACCCGGCACCGAGACCGAAGTCCCAGGCGCCATCCGGATCACCCGGCACATCGGAACCGCGAGGGCTGGTGTCCGGGGCAACGATGATCAGACCCAGTTCGGCAGCCATGCGCATGGCGCCGGCCTTTTGCATGAAGTTTTCGTCGGTGCAGGTCAGGCCGGACAACCAATACAGCACCGGCAGTTTGCCACCCTGCTCCGCTTGCGGCGGCAGGTACACGGCAAACACCATGTCGCAGCCGAGCACATCGGAGCGGTGCCGATAGCGTTTGTGCCAGCCGCCGAAGCTTTTCTGGCAGGAGATATTTTCCAGGCTCATGACCGACCTCAGAAATGGATGACCGAACGGATGCTCTTGCCTTCATGCATCAGGTCGAACGCCTTGTTGATATCTTCCAGGCCCATCGTGTGGGTGATGAACGTATCCAGCGGGATTTCGCCGGTTTCAGCCATCTCGACATAGCTTGGCAACTCGGTACGGCCACGCACGCCACCGAACGCCGAACCGCGCCAGACGCGACCGGTCACCAGCTGGAATGGACGCGTGGAGATTTCCTGGCCAGCACCGGCGACGCCGATGATTACCGACTCGCCCCAACCCTTGTGGCAGCACTCAAGTGCAGCACGCATCAATTGCACGTTGCCGATGCACTCGAAGGAAAAGTCGACGCCGCCATCGGTCATGTCGACGATGACTTCCTGGATCGGACGATCGAAATCTTTCGGGTTCACACAATCGGTTGCACCCAATTGCTTGGCGATCTCGAATTTGGCCGGGTTGATGTCGATGGCGATGATCCGCGCCGCCTTGGCTTTGACGGCGCCAATCACCGCCGACAGACCGATGCCGCCGAGGCCGAAAATGGCGACGGTATCACCTGGTTTTACCTTGGCGGTATTGAGGACTGCACCGATGCCGGTGGTGACACCGCAGCCCAGCAGGCAGACTTTTTCCAGTGGCGCTTCTTTTGGAATTTTGGCGACGGAGATTTCCGGCAGCACGGTGTACTCGGAGAACGTCGACGTCCCCATGTAGTGGAAAATGGGTTGGCCCTTGTAGGAAAAGCGCGAAGTGCCATCCGGCATCAGGCCTTTGCCCTGAGTCGCGCGAATTGCCTGACACAGGTTGGTTTTGCCCGACAGACAGAATTTGCACTGGCGGCATTCCGGGGTGTACAGCGGGATCACGTGATCGCCGACTGCGACGGAGGTCACGCCCTCGCCGATCGCCTCAACCACCGCGCCACCTTCGTGACCGAGGATTGAGGGGAAGATACCTTCCGGGTCCGCGCCCGACAGCGTGTAGGCATCGGTATGACAAACACCGGAGGCAACCACTCGCAGCAGAACTTCGCCGGCCTTGGGCATGGCGACATCGACTTCAACGATCTCGAGGGGTTTCTTGGCCTCGAAGGCAACGGCAGCGCGCGACTTGATCATGTGGATTCTCCAGTGAATAAAAACGAGACAGTGAGTGTAATACACCGCCTGACGGTGAATAATCCGGACAAAAGCAAAACATTATTGCCATACAGGGATAATCCTTGATGTCCGAAAACCGCTGGGAAGGTATCGACGAGTTCGTCGCCGTGGCCGAGTGCAGCCAGTTCACGGCTGCCGCGGAACGCCTCGGAGTTTCCTCCTCCCACATCAGTCGACAAATAGTACGCCTCGAAGAGCGCCTTCAGACGCGACTGCTTTATCGCAGCACCCGCCGGGTCACGCTGACCGAGGCAGGGCAAACCTTTCTGCAACATTGCCAGCGCTTACAGGATGGTCGCGAGGAAGCACTGCGAGCGGTGGGTGACCTGACCAGCGAACCCAAAGGCATGCTGCGCATGACCTGCGCCGTGGCGTATGGCGAGCGCTTCATCGTGCCGCTGGTAACCCGTTTCATGGGTCTTTACCCACAACTTCGAATCGATATCGAACTGAGCAATCGTCAACTCGACCTCGTGCACGAAGGGCTGGATTTGGCGATCCGTCTCGGTCGCCTGCAGGACTCGCGGCTGGTAGCGACACGTCTGGCGCCACGACGCATGTACCTGTGCGCATCGCCGTCCTATCTGGAACGCTACGGCCGCCCACATAGCTTGTCGGAACTCAGCCGCCACAACTGCCTCATTGGTAGCTCGGACATCTGGCAACTGGAACAGAACGGGCGGGAATTTTCCCAGCGAGTGCAGGGAAACTGGCGCTGCAATAGTGGGCAAGCGGTGCTGGATGCGGCGTTACAAGGGGTTGGATTGTGCCAACTGCCGGATTACTACGTGCTGGAGCATCTGAAAAACGGTGAGTTGATTTCACTGCTGGAAGCCCACCAACCGCCGAACACTGCCGTATGGGCGCTTTATCCACAGCAGCGGCATTTATCGCCGAAGGTGCGCAAGCTGGTGGATTATTTGAAGGAAGGATTGGCGCAAAGGCCGGAGTACGCAACTTAGCGGCGGTTAGCCCAACGCTGGCGCAGCCATTCAAGGTCTTCGGGACGAGTGACCTTGAGATTATCCGCGCGTCCTTCAATCAGCCGTGGCGCCAGACCTGCCCATTCCATCGCAGAAGCTTCGTCTGTGATGACAGCATCGGCCACCAGACTGTCGGCCAACGCCCGATGCAATGCACCAAGGCGAAACATCTGCGGCGTATAGGCTTGCCAGATCACACTGCGATCCACGGTTTCGACCACGCGACCGTGTTTGTCGACCCGTTTGAGGGTATCGCGGGCCGGAACCGCCAGCAGTCCACCGACCGGGTCATCTGCGAGTTCACTCAGCAACTTGTCCAGATCATCACGGCTCAGATTTGGCCGCGCGGCATCGTGAACCAACACCCAATCCTCATCGTCAGCGCCTTGCGCATGTAAATGCAGCAACGCATTGAGTACCGACCCGGAACGCTCGGAGCCGCCTTCAACCCGCTGAATTCGCGGATCGCAAGCACACGCCAGGTTCGGCCAATAAGGATCATCAATAGCAAGACTGACCACCAATCCTTTCAGGGAAGGATGATCAAGGAAACAGCCGAGGCTGTGTTCAAGAATAGTGCGCCCGCCCAGTTGCAAGTATTGCTTGGGACGGTCCGCGGCCATACGGGCACCGACGCCCGCGGCAGGAATTACAGCCCAGAAGGCCGGTAACGAGGGGGTCATTGGGCCAACTGGTAAAGGGTTTCACCGTCCTTGACCATGCCCAACTCATGACGAGCCCGCTCTTCAACGGTCTCCATGCCCTTTTTCAATTCACTGACTTCAGCGTCCATCACTCGATTGCGCTCAAGCAGCCCCTCGTTCTCAGCGTGTTGATCTGCGATCTGCTGAGTCAGTTCGGCCACTTGCGCCAGACTGCCATTACCCACCCACAGGCGGTATTGCAGGCCAGCCAGCAGCAGGAGCAAGACGAGGAACAACCAATTGGGACTGCGCATCGAATATCAGGTATCCAGTGAAAAAAGACAGCCATGCCAAAACTTTGAAGCTTCTGATAGCACGAAGCCTGGAAGACCCAGGCTTGTGCTTATAAGGCATCAGATTAGTGGCAAATCCATCGCTGTAGCGATTTTTCCGACACAATCCGGTGTCTTTTTTACCCGTTAACGATTAACCGCGGAATTCGCTGCGACCGTTGTACTTGGCTTTGCCATTCAACTGCTCTTCGATACGCAGCAGTTGGTTGTACTTGGAAACACGGTCCGAACGGCACAGGGAGCCGGTCTTGATCTGGCCAGCCGCGGTGCCCACAGCCAGGTCGGCAATGGTCGAATCTTCGGTTTCGCCGGAGCGGTGCGAGATCACGGCGGTGTAACCAGCGGCCTTGGCCATCTGGATGGCTTCCAGGGTTTCGGTCAGGGTGCCGATCTGGTTGAACTTGATCAGGATCGAGTTGGCGATCTTTTTATCGATGCCTTCTTTCAGGATCTTGGTGTTGGTTACGAACAGGTCGTCGCCTACCAGCTGAGTCTTCTCGCCGATCTTGTCGGTGAGGATTTTCCAGCCAGCCCAGTCGGACTCGTCCAGACCGTCTTCGATCGAGATGATCGGATAACGCTCGGTCAGGCCTTTCAGGTAGTCAGCGAAACCTTCAGCGGTGAACACCTGGCCTTCGCCGGACAGGTTGTATTTACCGTCTTCGTAGAATTCGCTGGCTGCGCAGTCCAGTGCCAGGGTCACGTCGGTGCCCAGCTTGTAACCGGCGTTGGCCACGGCTTCGGAGATCACTTTCAAAGCGTCTTCGTTGGAGGCCAGGTTCGGTGCGAAACCACCCTCGTCACCAACAGCAGTACTCAGGCCACGGGCCTTCAGAACAGCTTTCAGGTGATGGAAAATCTCGGTGCCCATGCGCAGACCTTCCGAGAAAGACTTGGCGCCTACTGGCTGAACCATGAATTCCTGGATGTCGACGTTGTTATCGGCGTGCTCGCCACCGTTGATGATGTTCATCATCGGAACCGGCATCGAGTAAACACCCGGAGTGCCGTTCAGGTTGGCGATGTGCGCGTACAGCGGCAGGTCCTGGTCCTGTGCGGCCGCCTTGGCGGCTGCCAGGGAAACGGCGAGGATTGCGTTGGCGCCCAGGGAACCTTTGTTTTCGGTACCGTCGAGCTTGATCATCGCGTGATCCAGCGCTTTCTGGTCGCTTGGGTCTGCACCCAGCAACAGGTCGCGGATTGGACCGTTGATGTTGCCAACGGCTTTCAGAACGCCTTTGCCCAGGTAACGGCTCTTGTCGCCATCACGCAGCTCGAGCGCTTCACGCGAGCCAGTGGAAGCACCGGACGGCGCGCAAGCACTGCCGATGATGCCGTTATCGAGAAGCACATCCGCTTCCACGGTGGGGTTGCCACGGGAGTCGAGAACTTCACGACCTTTGATGTCGACGATTTTTGCCATTGTTGTAAACACTCCAAAGTTGACGAAAACGACGCAGCTGAAGGAAATCTTGTATCGCCGGCAAGTAATGTGCAGCGGGCAGACTTGCGGACGATAAGGCCCAGACCCGAGGGCCTGAGCATTAATTCGTGCGGTACTTTACCGGAGAAATGAGGATTACGCGGTTTCTACCGTCGGAAAACTCTTAACCAGTTCGTCCAAAGCTTTGAGCTGGGCCAGGAATGGCTCCAGTTTGTCCAGACGCAAGGCGCAAGGGCCGTCGCATTTGGCGTTGTCCGGGTCCGGGTGGGCCTCAAGGAACAGGCCGGCCAACGACTGGCTCATACCGGCTTTTGCCAAGTCGGTGACCTGAGCGCGACGACCACCGGCGGAATCAGAGCGACCGCCGGGCATTTGCAGCGCGTGGGTCACGTCGAAGAACACCGGGTATTCGAACTGCTTCATGATGCCGAAGCCGAGCATGTCGACGACCAAGTTGTTGTAGCCGAAGCTCGAACCGCGTTCGCAGAGGATCAACTGATCGTTACCCGCTTCCACGCATTTGCTCAGGATGTGTTTCATTTCCTGAGGTGCGAGGAACTGGGCTTTCTTGATGTTGATCACCGCACCGGTCTTGGCCATCGCGACCACAAGGTCGGTCTGGCGCGACAGGAAGGCCGGCAGCTGGATGATATCGCAGACTTCAGCGACGACCGCGGCCTGATCAGGCTCGTGGACGTCGGTGATGATCGGCACGCCGAACGCTTGCTTGATGTCCTGGAAAATCCGCATGCCCTCTTCCAGGCCAGGGCCACGGTAAGAGGTCACCGAGGAACGGTTGGCCTTGTCGAAGCTGGCCTTGAACACGTAAGGGATACCGAGTTTCTCGGTGACCTTTACGTACTCTTCGCAGACCTGCATCGCCATGTCGCGGCTTTCCAGCACGTTCATGCCACCGAAAAGCACCATTGGCTTGTCGTTGGCAATCTCGATATCGCCTACGCGGATGATCTTCTGGGCCATCGGATTTACGCCTTCTTCTGGTGTTGAACCAAAGCTGCTTTAACGAAACCGCTGAACAACGGGTGACCGTCGCGTGGTGTCGAGGTGAACTCAGGGTGGAACTGGCAAGCGACGAACCATGGATGATCCGGGGCTTCAACCACTTCAACCAGCGCACCATCACCGGAGCGACCGGAGATTTTCAGACCGGCTTCCATGATTTGCGGCAGCAGGTTGTTGTTCACTTCGTAGCGGTGACGGTGACGTTCGACGATCACGTCCTTGGCGTAGCAATCGTGCACCAGGGAACCCGGCTCCAGCAGGCAATCCTGAGCGCCAAGGCGCATGGTGCCGCCCAGATCGGACGTTTCGGTACGGGTTTCGACGGCGCCGGTGGCATCTTCCCACTCGGTGATCAGACCCACGACCGGGTGACCGCTGGCACGATCGAATTCGGTGGAGTTGGCGTCTTTCCAGCCCAGCACGTTACGAGCGAACTCGATCACGGCCACTTGCATGCCCAGGCAGATGCCCAGGTACGGAACCTTGTTTTCGCGAGCGTATTGAACGGC
Source organism: Pseudomonas sp. GL-B-26 (assembly GCF_019947405.1). NCBI lineage: Bacteria > Pseudomonadati > Pseudomonadota > Gammaproteobacteria > Pseudomonadales > Pseudomonadaceae > Pseudomonas > Pseudomonas sp. GL-B-26. Next base: position 44,022 of record NZ_JAGYGJ010000051.1, read on the forward strand.
AGTGATCTTGCCTTCCACGCCACGCAGACCGAAGCCGCCTGGTACCAGAATCGCGTCGACACCCTCCAGCAGCGCAGTGCCCTGGTTTTCGATGTCTTCGGAGTCGATGTAGCGCAGGTTGACCTTGGTGCGGTTGCTGATGCCGGCGTGACTCATCGCTTCGATCAGCGACTTGTAGGCGTCCAGCAATTCCATGTACTTGCCGACCATGGCGATGGTGACTTCATGCTCAGGGTTGAGCTTGGCGTCGACCACGGCTTCCCACTCGGACAGATCGGCGCCGCCACATTGCAGGCCGAAACGCTCGACAACGAAATCATCCAGGCCCTGAGCGTGCAGAATGCCCGGGATCTTGTAGATGGTGTCGGCGTCTTCCAGCGCAATCACCGCACGTTCTTCAACGTTGGTGAACTGAGCAATCTTGCGACGCGAGGAGATGTCGATCGGGTGATCGGAGCGGCAGACCAGCACGTCAGGCTGCAGGCCGATGGAGCGCAGTTCCTTGACCGAGTGCTGAGTAGGCTTGGTTTTGGTTTCGCCGGCAGTGGCGATGTACGGCACCAGTGTCAGGTGCATCAGCATCGCCCGCTTGGCGCCGACTTCGAAACGCAATTGACGGATGGCTTCGAGGAACGGCTGGGACTCGATGTCACCCACGGTGCCACCGATCTCGACCATGGCCACGTCGGCATCGCCGGCGCCCTTGATGATCCGGCGCTTGATTTCGTCGGTGATGTGCGGGATCACCTGAATGGTTGCACCCAGGTAATCACCACGGCGCTCTTTGCGCAGGACGTGTTCGTAGACACGACCGGTGGTGAAGTTGTTGTTCTGGGTCATTGTCGTGCGGATGAACCGCTCGTAGTGACCCAGGTCCAGGTCGGTCTCGGCGCCGTCGTGGGTGACGAACACTTCACCGTGCTGGAACGGGCTCATGGTGCCCGGGTCAACGTTGATGTACGGGTCCAGCTTCAGCATGGTGACCTTAAGTCCCCGCGCCTCCAGGATGGCCGCCAATGAAGCCGATGCGATGCCTTTCCCCAATGAAGAAACAACACCGCCCGTGACGAATATGTAGCGCGTCATGAAAAACCCTAGAAGTCTGCGTTAAAGCGGTCCGAGCCGCCGGGGAAAGCGAAGGAAGGCCGAAGCCCCCGATCACCTGCATTAATCACAGTGCACCTTTCAAAAAAACCGCCGCGTTGGGACAGACCGGAAGATGAAACACCGGTACGTTGCTCGCTACACATTTTTTGGAATCGCCCAGCAAAGACTGCTTGGTAATCGGCAACTCCTGCAATTCAGGCGAATCCACAGAAGTTGTATCAAGAAGGGAGCGTAGTCTACCGGAAAGCCCCTTTCAGCTCAAACCTTGATCTTCGTGCGGCGGCTGCCAATGCAAATTCCAACGGTCCTTTGCGCTGCCGTCCAAGCCCCGCAGGTTGGCCACGGCCAGTAATTGCTCGCCTCGGTAGAGCAGCGGCAATCTGCCACGGACGAAACCCGGCAAGCCGCTTTCGTTGAGCAATCGCTTCAAATCGCGATGGCCGCGACCGGGTAGATTCATCACCTCACCTCCCTCACGATAGCGGATATGCAGCTGGCCATCGGGAATTTGGCCGGTGAGTGTGAGCACGCCGTTGTCCGGCAACACCAGCGATTGCGAGGGGTCTGGCCAGTTTCCGACGGTGGGCGGCGGGCGCAACCAACTACCGGACAACCACCAGATATGCCCACCCGCCCGATGCAGTTCGCCATCCGCCAGCCGCCAGATTGGGCAGGCATCGCCGCTGGCATCACGTAAATTCTCCCAACCCGACCAATGGTCACTGTCCGGCAGTCGCGTCAGCGGTTCGAGCCAATGACTTAACGCATTACGCTGACGAGCAGCGGACAGCATTTCCAATGCCCCCAGTTCCAGGGACGGCAATCCCAGCCAATCAAAATTATTGGCAGTGCTGGCGCCAGCCAGGTCGATTTGCGCAAGCTCATCGAGCAACCCCTGCGCTTCGCTCAGGTGCGCAGCGCTGCGAGCCATGGTCGTTACCGCTTGCGGCCAGCGCTTGGTCAATACCGGGAACACCTGATGGCGCAGGAAATTTCGCGAGAATTGCCGATCCTGGTTCGATGGGTCTTCGATCCAGCTCAGCCGATGCTCCGCCGCATAAGCTTCAAGTTCAGCCCGCGTGACATCGAGCAATGGCCGAAGCAGCTGCCCTTTACCGAGCGGGCGCTGGCGGGGCATCCCCGACAACCCCCTCACCCC
>NZ_JAGYGJ010000052.1:0-46016 GCF_019947405.1 Pseudomonas sp. GL-B-26
GGCGGAGTGTCAGACAACATCATTGTCGACTGACACTCCGCCTTCGCGAGCAAGCCCGCTCCCACAGGTTTTTCACCGTCCCCACTGACATACATTTTTTAGCGTCTATACCCACAAACTTACTAATTTATCTCTCGCAGTCCACCGCACATCATCAACTCCAACAAGAAAAGCGTAGCCCCCCGTGCAGCGCTCACCGAAGTACGTCCACGTACTCACTTTTGCCTTGGAGTCCGTCATGGTTACCGCAGCAACAACCTCCGCCCCGCTCATCGAAAAACACACCATCGGCTACGTGCCCCCCGAAGATCGCCACGGAAAAACCCGCGACCTGTTCACCCTCTGGTTCGGCGGCAACATCGCGCCTTTGCCCATCGTCACCGGCGCCCTCGGCGTGCAGATGTTTCACCTGAACCTGGTGTGGGGCATCGTCGCCATCCTCGTCGGCCACCTGGTCGGCGGCGTGCTGATGGCGCTGCACTCGGCGCAAGGCCCGCAAATGGGCATCCCGCAAATGATCCAGAGCCGCGCCCAGTTCGGCTCGCTCGGCGCACTGCTGGTGGTGCTGATCGCCGGCATCATGTACATCGGCTTCTTCGCCTCCAACATCGTCCTCGCCGGCAAATCCCTACACGGCGTGGTCGACAGCGTGCCAGTACCAGTCGGCATCGTCATCGGCGCCCTCGGTTCCGGCATCATCGGCATCATCGGCTACCGCTTCATCCACGTGCTCAACCGCATCGGCACCTGGGTGCTCGGCGCCGGCATCGTGCTGGGCTTCGGCTACATCTTCACCCACGTGCAGACCGCCGACTTCCTCACCCGCGGCAGCTTCAACATCGCAGGCGTGCTCGCCACCGTCTCCCTCGCCGCGCTCTGGCAAATCGCCTTCGCGCCCTACGTCTCCGACTACTCGCGCTACCTGCCGGCCAACGTGCCCGTGGCCGCAACGTTCTGGACCACTTACCTGGGCACCGTGCTCGGCTCCAGCCTCTCGTTCATCTTCGGCGCCGTCGCCGTCCTCGCCACACCCGTCGGCATGGACACCATGGACGCCGTCAAACTCGCCACCGGCTCCATCGGCCCACTGATGCTCGTGCTGTTCCTGCTCAGCGTCATCAGCCACAACGCCCTCAACCTCTACGGCGCCGTGCTGTCGCTGATCACCCTGGTCCAAACCTTCGCCTACCGCTGGATCCCGACCGCCAAAAGCCGCGCCGTCCTCTCCATCATCGTCCTCGCCGCCTGCTGCTTCGCCGCCGTCGGCGCCTCCGCCAACTTCATCGGCCACTTCGTCGACATGGTGCTGGTGCTGCTCGTGGTACTGGTGCCGTGGACCGCGATCAACCTGATCGACTTCTACGCCATTCACAAAGGTCAGTACGACATCGGCTCGATCTTCAAGGTCGATGGCGGGATCTATGGGCGGTACAACCCGCAGGCGCTGTTGGCGTATGCGATTGGCATCGTGGTGCAAATCCCTTTCATGAACACGCCACTCTACGTTGGGCCAATCTCCGAACACATCAACGGCGCGGACTTGTCGTGGTTGGTGGGGTTGTTGGTGACTTCGCCGTTGTATTTCTGGTTGGCCAACCGCGACAGCGCCTACAAACGCCGCCTCTCAACCGGAAAACTCGCCACCAGTCTGTAATTGGAACCCAATCCCCTGTGGGAGCGGGCTTGCTCGCGAAGAGGCCCTGACAGTCAACATCAATGTCGACTGTCACACCTTTCGCGAGCAAACCCGTTTTCGCTTTACCCGCCATCCCCACAAAACCCCGAAATTTAATGAACCCCGCCCACACCCACTCACCTAACTGAATGACTATCAGGAGGGTAACCAATGCAAACCGAAACCATCTGGATCGTACTCGCCGCAATACTTGTGCTGGTCGAGATATGGGCAATCAACAAAGTGCGAAAAGCCGAAGGCAAATCCAGCAACAAACTCGTATGGATGGTGGTAATCGTGTTTGTACCGCTATTCGGGCTGATAGCGTGGGCACTGGCGGGACCAAAACACACCGATCCCAATCCGCATTCACCGCAGGCCAGACAATGACGGTGGAGGCTGTGCGGTAAGGATTTCGGAACTGCGCAATCGCAAACAACAAAGCCTCGAAGATTCGGGGCTTTGTTGTTTCTGACCACCCGATTCTATAAACCTGACGTCCGAAAATCTCGTAGGAATTTACCCTTTATGGCGAGGGGATTTATCCCCGCTGGGTCGCGAAGCGGCCCCAAAATCTGCACCCCATTTCCCAAGGCACTCCACACGGCCCGAATCACAGCGACAAGCCCGTAAACAGTGGCAATCCGCCTTGCCGCAACGCTCGCGAAAGCGTCCTACAGCCCGGTTGTGAGCACCAAAAAGGGCGCCTATATTCGATCCGTCGCTGACCGCATTTAGCGACAGGGTTTCGCAGCCCAACAGAAGTGGTCACACCGCTAAATAACAACTGTGGCAAACTTTGCCACCGTTACGTTATGGCGGCTGTGTGTGGGAGACCTTCGGGTCTGCCGGCTTTGATCTCTTCTCCGGTCTGCGAACCCGCACATAGCTGCCACCCAATTGTTTCGCAGCAGAAAGGTGGCTTCATAATCCTTTGAAGAGCTCATCCTTATGACAACGAACAATCCGCCTCGCCGCTTCACCCCCATGTCCCAATTCGCCACCGAATACCCCGTCCTCCTCATCGACAGCGACGCCCCAATCCGCGAACTTCATAACTGCGTCAGTGAACGCCTCAGCGCCGTCCTCAAATACCTCAACCTAATGGCCTGCACCAGCCTCCCCGATTACGCCGAAAACGACATCAACACCGTTACAAACATCGCCCGAATCATGGTCCAGGATGTAAGCGATGTGTTTCGGGTGATTGAGCAGCGTGGGTTTGATATCCCCAAAGGCCAGTGATCGAATTTCAGCCAAAAAAAACCCGCATTAATGCGGGTTTTTTATTAACTTGATCATATGTTCAGCGAGTCGCTAGTCCATTGTGCGTTCGGGTTCAAAGCCTGCTGGCGATTTCCTTCCAGATGTAGGCGTAGTTGTATTTCAGCCAGCGAACCAGCACTTTATCGAACTGCCTGCGAAACCAATTTCGTTCTCTTGCTGCCAGCCTTTCCTCTATCGAGACTCTGAGTATGTCAGGATCAAAGCCCGTCCATACCGGAGGCACAGCTGCTACAAGATTGGTGAAACACACCGGTGCGACCTCTGAATAAAGGATTTCGTACAGAATGTCAGGGTCGACGCCTCTGACCTTCTTCGCTACATAGTCATATTCGACTGGGAAATCGTTGAATGGCTCGGAGAGTGCGGCTCTGACCTTTGTCAGTTGTGGTTCAGTCAGAAGATGTCCCAATGTGTGAATTCCTCCAGCTCTTCATCCAGTGAACTCGCCACCGCTTCGCCTGCGACACCACCGGCGACTGTCCCAGCCAAGACAACCGCAATCGCGCAAATGGGCATGGCAGGGCCGCAAAACGTGCTGACGCCCATACCAGCGAGGATACCGCCGAACGCACCCGCACCAACAATAATGCCATGGCGTGCCGCTTCTTTAGGTTTGTTTTCAGCATCCAATATTTGATAGGTCGCCAGAGCGGCGGTCACCAGAACGCCGAGCTTGCCCATGATCAGCATTTTTTTGGTGCCGGTCGTGAATTTGGCATTATCACGGCCCGAGGATTCCAGAATGGCGTAGTGGACCTTATTCTTTTCTACTTCTGAAAGGCTGTCGTAACCCTTTTGGAATAGGCTTTCAGCGTACATATCCAAGAGCGTTTTGAGCCCCTTTCCTTCCTTTTTCTTCCTTTGAACGATAGCCAAACCCTGCGCAGAGGTAAATTTGCGATGTTCCATCATGATTTTATTTCGCATCTCATGACTGAACTTCACACCTTCTTGCGCGGTAATCTTTCCAGCTTTCACGTCATCCCGAGTTTGCTGAGACATGCGATCGATGTTCCTGGTGTAGCTTGCCCTGACTTTTTCATCAGAGATGGCATCCAGAGAAAACCTCAGGGCAGTGCCCTCCATCAGCTCTAACGCCCTATCGAGGGGCGAGTCTTGCAAGGCGTGCTCACGCTGAACAACATAGCTGCCGGTGACAATGTACGGCTCTGTCATAGGATGGTCCTTATCCTAGAATTTGGTTCAATAGGCTCTCGGTGAGCGAGGGCGCCTCTGCGGATGCTTGTTCTTCAAACTTGAGCATCACGCACGTCGTGCCCGACGGGTTCGAAAATCTGACAGCGTTGTCCTTATCGAATACGCCGGGGAGCGACGAGCCGTCCTCAAAGTGTGCGGTGCACGATAAGCCCTCATAGCTTTCTTCAGCAGGGATTCTGAAGCCGATCCAGCTCGCGTAACCCGCCAACAACAAGGGAGGAACAAAGTCGCAGGCTGCATGGGTACTGCCAATTATCACCGTCCCCGACCCGCCAACTACAACGCCGCCGTGGGTACCACCAGTGTCGATGGTTGCGGCATTCTTGCCGTTGATGAAAACAGTCGAAGACAGCCCTGATGAAAGCGCACTGCCGCACGTGCAGGTGTCGCCTTGCCGTGCTGCGGAAAGTCCGTCGAAAAACACGTCGGGAGAGCCTACCGCAATGGGATTAGTACCGTGCCCTGGCAACGGGCAACTGTATGGATCACTCTTACGCGCTGCTGGCTTAGCCACTGACCTCCTGTCAAATCCGTGCGAGCGTCGTAACCTATCAGAACAGATCGCCCATTAGAAATCTCCGTGGTGAGGGGCGCATGCAACGATCAGCGCTCAGCGCCTGCATGAACTGATTAGAGCTTGAACCAAGAATTCACTATGGAGCGAAGAAAAAGCTGCATTTGAATGCAAAGGTCAAGGGCAGCAATCGGCAAAAGCGGTCACTAACGCACACGCCGGTCCTTTGGGGGAATGACCGCTTTTTCCGTTAGTAAAAAAAGTGCACAGCGGGTCAAGTGTGACCTGCAGCGTGTTGTTAGCTTTTTCTGTCACTAACGTTTCTTTTATATTTTTCAAGAAGATGCTTGTCATTTGCGCTCGCATATAACCGCCTTATAGCGTCGTCCCTAACAGAGGTTTTACTACACTTCGTTCCGTACACCCCATAAGGCACGGCTGCTTGTTTCTGCTCGAAGTCGCGAAGGATTAGACGTATTATTTCCAAAGCACTCAAATATCTTCCAGCAATCTCGACGAGATCGCGCGATTTGATATCTGAGATTATGTATCGGTGAATAACGCGATTTCTCAAATTGTAGAGCTCATTCAAACTGTCGAAAGTCTCCACATCTATTACTTGAGATTTTAAGGCATCTTCGAAGACCTTTCTCTCCATTATTCCCTTTTCTCCATCTGCCTGGAAAAGGTACCTAGTTTCGATGTCATTCGTCTTTTCCTCCAGCTGCTTTGCAATTACCAGGCTCAATCTTAAATATGCATCTATTTGATTCGCTGTAATCGCAATGATCTCAATACATGCCCCTGCGTCAATTGCTGTGTATAGAAGATCATGTGACGCCGCAAGAGACCCTGTGAATCGATCAAACTTATCGAGATCAGCAGCCAGTTTACGATCACTCTTTGGGACTATCACAACCGAGTATAGAATTTGAATCACGATTGCAAGCTGTTCGGCAATCCGCTTATCGCCTTCAAGGTCCGCATCGTAGATATATTTACCTATCAATGCTTGATCAAAATAAGCGCCGAAGAACAAGTGTGTGCAAAAGTCGGAATTATCTGCCCTAGACTCCTTCCAGCTTAACTTTTTGACTCCGTTTGGATTAGCTTTGGCGATGCTAGGAGCAAGCTCGCTCAACGGATAGCAACTTACCTGAAAACAGCCTATGGGGTCTTCATAAGGTTGAAATCCGTAAGGCGACTTCTCTTCATAGTCCTTAAGGCCTGAATTAAGGTACTGCCAATCGATTGGCACTTGAATTAAAAGTATCCCGTTTGGCTCAGTCCAGTGTTTCATACATGCCTGCCATATCGCATTTTAGTCGCTCGAAAAAAACCTAACTTAACAGTTGGGAGGCAGAAAAGGCCCGATTCTTTCGGGCACTTGTACCGCATGACGCTATTTGCCTATGTGCAACCTCTTTAGCCAGTTATTCCAAACGCTAGTCACGCGAGAAGGGCAAAAGAGAATTACGACAAAATCTTTTCCGAGAATACGAAGGCATCAGCAGTGTGTCTACGCTCAATCATGGACTGAGCGTTTCAGTCCATAAATGTCCGCTTCTGGTCCAGGTTGTGTGAAAACGCATGCGCCGTTTTGAACTCTGCGTTGCTACGTAAAATCTGCCAGCGATTGGTTTATCAGTAGACCGGAAATTTGCGTAGGAACGCGATTTTCGTTCCAGACCTGACTGTAAAACCTGCTCCAAAACGTTTTCACACAGCCTGGGCCGAAAGCGGCCCCATCACCGCCCCCATCAGAAGTTAGCTGGCGTATTCGCACTAATAATCTCAGCCTCATCCGCCCCAATATTCCGAAACCGATGCGGCAACGTCGTCGGAAAGTAATACCCATCGCCAGCATTCAGCACGCTAATCTGCCCATCAACCGTCAACTCAACCGTCCCCCGAGTAACCAGCCCACACTCCTCCCCTTCCGAATGCACAATCGGCTCTTCCCCCGAGCTCGCCCCTGGCGCGTACTGCTCGCGCAAAAGGCGCATCTGCCGACTCGGCACCGAAGCGCCAATCAGCAGCAACCGCAGCCCATGACGCCCAAGATCCGGCTGTTCATTGGCGCGGAACACGTATTGATGCTCACGCGGCGGTTGATCAAAGGTAAAGAAGTCCGCCAAAGACATAGGAATGCCTTCGAGCAGTTTTTTGAGGGAGCTGACGGAGGGACTGACGCGATTTTGTTCGATCAGGGAGATGGTGGCATTGGTGACGCCGCTACGCCGGGCCAGCTCGCGCTGGGACAGTTTGTAGCTTTCGCGTACTAATTTGAGTCGTGAGCCCGTGTCCATGACAGCCTTATGCGAAGAATACTTAAGGGTTATGGGGGTGGATGGCGGGCGACTTTTGGCCGCGAAAACACCGCTTCCCTGTCCCGGAAATTTGAAAGGCGGGTATTAAATCACGTTTGGTGGTGTTGCTCAGCAGGTTCGATAAATGGTTGGGTAAAAAGGTTGTTTCGGCCTGAAGTTGGGTGGTTTGGTTGTGAAAAGTGTAGGTGCGATTACTGTGTGTCCGTTGGGATTGATGGTGACTGGCATGGCCTCTTCGCGAGCGAGCTCGGCTCCTACAGGGTGGTGGTGTGTCAGGCAAGATCAATGTTGACAGTGCCGCCGTCTTCGCGGGCAAGCCCGCTCCCACATTTGGCCGGTGGTGTTTTTGAAATCTGTGTATGGCGCCGAATGGTGGTGGTTGGGATGGCCTCATCGCGAGCAGGCTCGCTCCCACGGTTTTGGCGTGGGCGATCACAGGTTTTGTGCTCATCATCGATCTCCTGTGGGAGTGAGCCTGCTCGCGATGGCGGTGTGTCAGGCGACATCAATGTTGGCTGATATGGCCTCTTCGCGAGCAAGCCCGCTCCCACATTTTGATCGGTGGTGGGAGCAGAGCCTGTGTCGGGGCTTAGATGCCGAATCGGTCGCGCAGCGCGTAGTACGCGGCGCCCATGGCGGTGAGTGGGGCCTGGAAAGTGCGGCCGCCGATCATGGGCATGTGCGGGAGCGAGGCGAAAGCATCGAAGCGTTCGGCGTCGCCGCGGATCATTTCCGAGATGAGCTTGCCGGCCAGGTGCGAGCAGGTGACGCCGTGGCCGCTGTAGCCTTGCATGTAGTAGGCGTTTTTTTCGATGCGGCCGAATTGCGGCATGCGTGACATGGTCAGCAGGAAGTTGCCGGTCCAGCGGTAGTCGATTTTCACGTCCTTCAGTTGCGGGAAGGTCTTGAGGATTTTCGGTTTGATCAGCTGTTCGATGTCGTCCGGTTCGCGGGCGCCGTAGACCACGCCGCCGCCGTACAGCAAGCGGTTGTCAGCGGTGAGGCGGTAGTAGTCGAGCAGGTAGTTGCAGTCTTCGACGCAGTAGTTGTTTTTGATCAGGCTGCGCGCGACCTTTTCCGACAACGGTTCGGTGACGACGATTTGCGAGCCGCACGGCATGCTTTTGCGCGTGACGCGGTTGTCGAGGTCTTGCGGCAGGTAGGCGTTGCCGGCGATCAGCAGGTACTTGGCGCGGACCACGCCTTTGGCGGTGCGCACGGTGATCGGTTCGCCGTAGGTGATTTCCACTGCTGCGGATTGTTCGTAGATTTTGCCGCCCAGGCCGATGATGGCCGAGGCTTCGCCGAGCGCCAGGTTCAGCGGGTGGATGTGGCCGCCCTGCATGTCCAGCAGGCCGCCGACGTAGTTGTCGCAACCCACTTCGCGCTTGATGTCAGCCGCGTCGAGCATTTTCAGGTTTTTGTTGCCGTAGCGTTCCCAGCTGCTTTTCTGCTCGGCCAGGCCTTTGAGCTGCTTCTTGTTCAGCGCGGCGAAGATTCCGCCGGGCTTGTAGTCGCACTGGATGTCGTAGTGTTGTATGCGCTGACGGATGATGTCGGCGCCTTCGAAAATCATGCTGCCGAGGACTTCGGCGGTTTTGTCACCGTAGCGCTCTTCGATGACATCGACGTCGCGGCTGTAGGAGTTGACCAACTGACCGCCGTTGCGACCGCTGGCGCCGAAACCGACTTTGGCGGCTTCAAGCACGGTCACGCTGTAGCCCGCTTCGGCGAGGAACAGGGCCGAGGACAAACCGGTGTAGCCGGCGCCGATCACGCAGACGTCGCAGTCCACCGCTTGTTCGAGCACCGGGAAATCGCCGGTGAAGTTGCGGGTGGCGGCGTAGTAGCTGTTTACATGTGCTTGTTTCATAGGTTTCTCCGATGGCCGCTGGCACCTGCCGGCGACCGCCGTTGTAGAGGTGTTAGAGCTTGATCCAGGTCGCTTTGAGTTCGGTGTATTTGTCGAACGCATGCAGCGATTTGTCTCGACCGTTACCCGACTGCTTGTACCCGCCGAACGGCGCGGTCATGTCGCCGCCGTCGTACTGGTTGACCCAGACGCTGCCGGCGCGCAAGCCGCGCGCGAAGGTGTGGGCCTTGCTGAGGTTGCTGGTCCACACACCTGCGGCCAGGCCGAAGATGCTGTCGTTGGCAATCGCCAGCGCTTCTTCCTCGGTGTCGAAGGTGATCAGCGACAGCACCGGGCCGAAGATTTCTTCGCGGGCGATGGTCATGGCGTTGGTCACGCCGTCGAAGATCGCCGGCTCCACGTACAGGCCACCGGTGGCTTCGAGGGTGCGGCTGCCGCCGGCGATCAGTTGCGCGCCCTGGTCTTTGCCGATCTGGATGTAGCGCAGCACGTTGTCCAGTTGACGCTGATCGACGACCGCGCCGACGGTGGTTTCCGGGTCCAAAGCGTGTCCCGGTTTCCAGGCTTGCAGGGCTTCCACCAGCAGCGGAATGAACTGCTCGCGGATCGAACGCTCCACCAGCAAGCGTGAGCCGGCAGTGCAGACTTCGCCCTGGTTGAAAGCGATCGCACCGGCCGCTGCTTGTGCTGCCGCGCGCAAATCCGGCGCATCGGCGAACACCACGTTCGGGCTCTTCCCCCCTGCTTCGAGCCAGACGCGTTTCATGTTGCTTTGCCCGGCGTAGATCATCAGTTGCTTGGCAATCGCGGTCGAACCGGTGAAGGCCAGCACGTCGACGTCCATGTGCAACGCCAACGCCTTGCCGACGGTGTGACCGTAGCCCGGCAGGACGTTGAACACGCCTTTCGGGATGCCGGCATCCAGCGCCAGTTGGGCGATGCGGATGGCGGTCAGTGGCGACTTTTCCGAAGGCTTGAGGATGAACGAGTTGCCGGCCGCGAGGGCTGGGGCGAACTTCCAGCTGGCCATGATCAACGGGAAGTTCCACGGCACGATGGCGGCTACAACACCGGCGGGCTCGCGGGTGATGAGGCCGAGTTGGTCGTGCGGCGTAGCGGCGACTTCGTCGTAGATCTTGTCGATGGCTTCGGCGCTCCAGCGGATCGCGTTGGCGGTCGCCGGGATGTCGATGTTCATTGAGTCGTTGATCGGCTTGCCCATGTCGAGGGTTTCGAGCAGGGCGAGTTCTTCCTGGTTGGCCAGGATCAGGTCGGCGAAGCGGATCAGGATGCGCTTGCGTTCTGCTGGAGCGAGTTTGGCCCAGATGCCGGATTCGAAGGTGCGGCGTGCGACGGCGACTGCCGCATTGGCGTCGGCTTCGTCGGTGCTGGCGACGTTGGCCAGGAAGCGGCCGTCGACCGGGCTCATGCATTCAAAGGTGTCGCCGCTGAGTGCCGAGAGGTATTGGCCGTCGATGAATGCGCGGCCTTCGAGTGTTAAGGACTGGAAGCGTTGCTCCCAGTCGCTGCGAGTGTTTGTCATGGTTGTGACTCGACGCGGGGAAATTGGGTGGTTGTCTGGCTGATGTGTTCGGCTTGGGATCCAGCCCTCACCCTAGCCCTCTCCCGGGGGGAGAGGGGACTGATCGGGGGATGCTCGGGAACTCCTGCGACCTGAAGCTTTTGTAACGAATCCATAATCGACTGGATCGGTCAGGTCGCTGAATGCCTTGGAACAACTCGGTCAGTCCCCTCTTCCCTTGGGAGAGGGTTAGGGTGAGGGCCTTCGCAGACTCAAACCGTATGCAGATACCAGTTGTACTCAAGGTCCGAAATAGAGTTCTCGAACTCGGCCAGCTCGCTTTCCTTGCACGCCACGAACACGTCGATGTACATCGGGTCGATGTAGCGCGACATGACTTCGCTGTCGTCCAGCTCGCGCAGTGCATCACGCAGGTTGTTCGGCAGGCTCTGCTCGTTCTGCTCGTAGCTGTTGCCTTCAACCGGTGCGCCCGGCTCGATTTCGTTGGTCAGGCCGTGGTGAATACCGGCCAGGACCGACGCCATCAACAAGTACGGGTTGGCATCTGCGCCCGCAACGCGGTGTTCGATGCGCACGGAGTCCGGCGAACCGGTCGGCACACGTACCGCAACGGTACGGTTGTCGATGCCCCAGCTCGGCGAGTTCGGCACATAGAACTGCGCGCCGAAACGACGGTACGAGTTGACGTTCGGGCAGAGGAACGCCATCTGCGCCGGCAGGGTCTCGAGCACACCGCCGATCGCGTGACGCAGTGCGGCGTTCTGCTCGGGATCCTCGCTGGCAAAGATGTTGTTGCCTTCTTTGTCGAGAATCGAAATGTGCACGTGCAAACCATTGCCCGCCTGGCCCGGATACGGCTTGGCCATGAAGGTGGTGTCCATCTCGTGGTCGTAGGCGATGTTCTTCACCAGACGCTTGAGCAACACCGCGTAGTCGCAGGCCTTGATCGGGTCGTTGACGTGATGCAGGTTCACTTCGAACTGCGCCGGGGCGCTTTCCTTGACGATGGCGTCGGCAGGAATGCCCTGCTCTTTCGCGCCTTCGAGGATGTCTTGCAGGCAATCGACGTATTCGTCGAGGTCGTCGATCAAGTACACCTGAGTCGACATCGGACGCTTGCCGGACACCGGCGAACGTGGCGATTGCGGACGACCGTTCACGTTGTCCTGGTCGATCAGATAGAACTCGAGTTCGAACGCGGCGCAAATGGTCAGGCCCATTGCATCGAACTTGCTCACGACCTGACGCAGCACTTCGCGAGGGTCAGCGAAGAACGGCTGGCCTTCGAGTTCGTGCATGGTCATTAACAGTTGCGCGGTCGGGCGCTTCTGCCAGGGCTCGATGCTGAGCGTATCAGGGATGGGGAAGCAGATTCGGTCTGAGTCACCGATGTCCAGACCCAGGCCGGTGCTTTCCACCGTAGAACCATTGATGTCCAGAGCAAACAGCGACGCCGGGAGGTTAATGCCTTTTTCGTAAACCTTATGAAGACTGGTGCGCTCGATGCGCTTGCCGCGCACCACACCGTTCATATCCGCAATCAGAAGGTCGACGTACAAAACCTCAGGATATTTCTTAAGGAATGCGTTTGCTTCGTTGAGTTGAACGGTACGCAGAGGGACCGACATGATGCACCTATTAGCTGTTAATTATTATGTTCACTACCTTGTTGCGAGCCCAGTCAACCCGAACGGCAAAGTGAAGTCAATAGCGAACACTTGGCCTCTCAACCTTTATTTTCGGGCCTTTCTTGGGCACGAGAGTGCCAAATAGGTCTTGCGCGCCGTGTAAACCCTGAAGATCTGACGTACGGCGTTTAGAATTTTTTACATGAGAGTTGTTAATTAAAATCAACAAGGCTAAGCTCCGGAAAAGCTCGTTCAAGTGTGAAACTTCGAGGTGATAAAAATGGCATTCAAGCCATTGATCGGTGTTACTGCGTGCGTCAAACAGATTGGCCTGCACCCCTACCATGTCAGCGGCGACAAGTACTTGCGTGCTGTCAGCGTCGCGGCTTTGGGGCTGCCGGTTGTCATTCCTTCCTTAGGCGATCTGACCGAAATCGATGACCTGCTCGCGCAGCTCGACGGTCTGCTGCTGACCGGCTCGCCCTCGAATGTGGAACCCTTCCACTATCAAGGCCCCGACAGCGCTCCCGGCACGGATCACGATCCGCAACGGGACGCCACGACCCTTCCCTTATTGCGTGCGGCCATTGCGGCGGGCGTTCCGGTGCTTGGCATCTGCCGGGGCTTTCAGGAAATGAACGTGGCGTTCGGGGGCAGCCTGCATCAGAAGGTCCACGAACTCCCGGGCATGCTGGATCACCGGGAAGCGAATCATCCGGATTTGGCGGTGCAATACGCACCGGCTCACGCGGTGAACGTGCAACCGGGCGGTGTGTTCGAGGCGCTGGATTTGCCGCAGGTGTTCCAGGTCAATTCGATTCACAGCCAGGGCATCGACCGACTGGCGCCCGGCCTGCGAGCGGAAGCGATTGCGCCGGACGGTTTGATCGAAGCGATTTCGGTTGAACACAGCCCGACCTTTGCCGTTGGCGTGCAGTGGCACCCGGAATGGCAGGTGCTTTCGAATCCGCCCTACTTGAATATTTTCCAGGCGTTTGGCGATGCATGCCGGCGACGGGCCGCGCTACGTAACAAGCGCTGACTTAACACTTGATTAATCAATTTACTGCCCCGTGAGTCAGGCGGGCGTGCCTTTGCGCGCCGGTCCCTCACGACAACAACAAACGCGATAACAACAAGTACCACCAGGCAGCCAGGACGGCGGCGCCGAATAAGCCCGCCCAGTGCTGGCTTGCAATCAACTATTAAGTCAGGCCGCGTTGGCCCGACGACTGAAACCTGTTGGGAGTTTCACATGGCAAACGCCTCCAGCATCTACAGGAAGGCTCTTGAAGGTCACCAGTCACCGAAAAAGGTGTTGGTGAAAGTCGACCGCGTCACCAAGAAATTCGACGAAACCACCGCGGTGGACGATGTCTCGCTTGAGATTCATCAAGGGGAAATCTTCGCCCTGCTCGGCGGTTCCGGCTCCGGCAAATCGACCCTGCTGCGCATGCTCGCAGGCTTCGAGCGCCCGACCGAAGGGCGGATTCTGCTCGACGGTGTCGACATCACCGACATGCCGCCGTACGAACGGCCGATCAACATGATGTTCCAGTCCTACGCGCTGTTCCCGCACATGACGGTGGCGCAGAACATCGCCTTCGGCCTGAAGCAGGATCGTCTGTCCGCCAGCGAAATCGACGCCCGCGTTGAAGAGATGCTGCGACTGGTGCACATGACCCAGTACGCCAAGCGCAAACCGCATCAGTTGTCCGGCGGTCAGCGTCAGCGCGTGGCCCTGGCTCGCTCCCTGGCCAAGCGTCCGAAGCTGTTGCTGCTCGACGAACCGATGGGCGCACTGGATAAGAAGCTGCGTTCGCAGATGCAACTGGAGTTGGTGGAGATCATCGAACGGGTCGGCGTGACCTGCGTGATGGTGACCCACGATCAGGAAGAGGCCATGACCATGGCCCAGCGCATCGCGATCATGCACCTCGGCTGGATCGCGCAGATCGGCAGCCCGGTGGACATTTATGAAGCGCCGGTCAGCCGCATGGTCTGCGAATTCATCGGCAACGTGAACGCCTTCGACGGTACGGTTGTGGAAGACCTTGAAGGTCACGCGATCATTCACAGCCCGGACCTGGAGCAGAAGATTTACGTCGGTCACGGCGTCAGCACCTCGGTGCAGGACAAGTCGATCACCTACGCCATCCGCCCGGAAAAACTGCTGGTTAGCACCACCCAACCGGATACCCGCTACAACTGGTCCAGCGGCAAGGTGCATGACATCGCCTACCTCGGCGGTCACTCGGTGTTTTACGTGGAACTGCCTGGCGGCAAAGTCGTGCAGTCGTTCATGGCCAACGCCGAACGCCGTGGCGCGCGTCCGACCTGGGACGACAAGGTCTACGTGTGGTGGGAAGACGACAGCGGCGTGGTACTGCGCTCATGAAAACACTCAATCAGCGGTTTATGCGGCTGATGCCGAGTGGTCGAAAGCTCGTCATCGGGATTCCTTTCCTGTGGCTGTTCCTGTTCTTCATGCTGCCGTTCTTCCTGGTGATGAAGATCAGCTTCTCGGAAGCGGCCCTGGCCATTCCTCCTTACTCAGAGATCTACACCTTCGCCGAGCAGAAATTTCAGCTGCTGCTGAACCTCGGCAACTACTCGCTGCTGACTCAGGATGAGTTGTACATCTCGGCCTACTTCGGCTCGTTGAAGGTCGCGTTTTTAAGCACGCTGATGTGCCTGGTGATCGGTTTCCCGATGGCCTACGCGATCACCAAGGCGAGCAAGGAAACGCAGAACGTTCTGCTGTTGCTGATCATGATGCCGACCTGGACCGCGATCCTGATCCGCGTTTACGCGTGGATGGGCATCCTCAGCAACAACGGCTTGCTCAATGCGTTCCTGATGTGGACCGGGCTGACCGATCACCCGATCGAGATCCTCAACACCAACACCGCCGTCTATATCGGCGTGGTGTATGCGTATCTGCCATTCATGGTGTTGCCGCTGTACGCCAACCTGGTCAAGCACGATCAAAGCCTGCTGGAAGCCGCTTCGGACCTGGGTTCGAGCAACTTCAACAACTTCTGGAAAATCACCGTGCCGCTGGCCAAGAACGGAATTATCGCCGGCTGCATGCTGGTGTTCATTCCGGTGGTCGGTGAGTTCGTGATTCCAGAGCTGTTAGGCGGCCCGGAGACCCTGATGATCGGTCGCGTGCTGTGGCAAGAGTTCTTCAATAACCGCGACTGGCCGGTGGCGTCTGCCTTGGCGGTGGTGATGCTGTTGATCCTGATTGTGCCGATTCTGCTGTTCAACCGCAGCCAGGCCAAAGAGATGGAGGCACGGGGATGAAACGCTTCGGATTTTCAAAGTTCATGCTGATTTTTGGCTTGTCGTTTATCTACCTGCCGATGTTGATTCTGGTGATCTACTCGTTCAACGCCTCGAAACTGGTAACCGTATGGGGCGGCTGGTCGTTCAAGTGGTACGCCGGCCTGCTCGATAACTCGCAACTGATGGGCTCGGTGGTGCGCTCGCTGGAAATCGCCTGCTACACCGCGATTGCCGCGGTGGCGCTGGGGACGTTGGCGGCGTTTGTGCTGACTCGCGTCACGCGCTTCAAGGGCCGCACGCTGTTCGGTGGCTTGGTGACGGCGCCGTTGGTGATGCCGGAAGTGATCACCGGTCTGTCGCTGTTGCTGCTGTTCGTGGCCATGGCGCAGTTGATTGGCTGGCCGCAGGAACGCGGCATCATCACCATCTGGATCGCCCACACCACGTTCTGTGCGGCGTATGTGGCGGTGGTGGTTTCGGCGCGTTTGCGTGAGCTGGACCTGTCCATCGAAGAAGCGGCCATGGACCTCGGGGCGAAGCCGTTCAAGGTGTTTTTCCTGATCACCATTCCGATGATCGCGCCGTCACTGGCGGCCGGCGGCATGATGTCGTTTGCCCTGTCGCTGGATGACCTGGTGCTGGCGAGTTTCGTGTCCGGCCCGGGTTCGACGACCCTGCCGATGGAAGTGTTCTCGGCGGTGCGTCTGGGCGTGAAGCCTGAGATCAACGCCGTGGCCAGCCTGATTCTGCTCGCCGTATCGATCGTGACCTTCATGGTCTGGTTCTTCAGCCGTCGCGCCGAAGCGACCCGTAAACGCGCGATCCAGGAAGCCATGGACCAGACCGCCAGCGAATCCTGGCAGCAACCTAAAAAGCAAATGGTAGAAGCGACGGCCTAGTGCCGTCGCCGATGAAGTAAGTGAACTTCATCCTGTGGCGAGCGAGCTTGCTCGCGCTGGGTTGCGAAGCGACCCCAAGAATTCTGGTAACCCTGCCAATTTTGTGAGTGCTGCGCACTCAAGCGGGAGCAAGCTCCCTCGCCACAGGGTTTGGGTTCACTGCAGTGGTTTTGTGTTCGCTGCACAGGTTTTGTGTTCACTGCATTTTTGCTGTGTGATTTTGAATAAAAAGAGAAATGGAGTTGTACCGATGAAAATGTTTGGCAGGACTCTGCTGACACTGTCCTTATTGGGCGCGATGGCCACCGGCGCCCAGGCCAATGACAAGGTACTGCGCGTCTACAACTGGTCGGATTACATCGCCCCGGACACCGTCAAAAAGTTCGAAGACGAGACCGGCATTCGCGTGACCTACGATGTGTTCGACAGCAACGAAACCCTTGAGGCACGCCTGCTGGCAGGCAAATCCGGCTACGACATCGTCGTGCCGTCCAACAGTTTCCTGGCCAAGCAGATCAAGGCGGGCGTCTATCAGGAACTGGACAAGTCGAAGCTGCCGAACTGGAAGAACCTCAACCCGGTCCTGCTGAAAAATGCTGCCGCCAGCGACCCGGATAACGGTCATGCCTTCCCGTACATGTGGGGCTCCATCGGCATCGGCTTCAACCCGGAGAAGGTCAAGGAAGTGCTCGGCAGCAATGCGCCGACCAACTCCTGGGACCTGCTGTTCAAACCGGAAAACGCCGCCAAGCTGAAAGCCTGCGGCATCAGTTTCCTTGATTCACCGACCGAGATGCTCCCGGCCGCCCTGCACTATCTGGGTTACCCGGTGAACTCCCAGGACAAGGGTCAGATCGCTGAGGCTGAAGCGCTGTTCATGAAGATTCGTCCTTCGGTGGCGTACTTCCATTCGTCGAAATACATCTCTGACCTGGCCAACGGCAACATCTGCGTGGCGGTCGGTTACTCCGGCGACGTGCTGCAAGCCAAGGCGCGCGCCCAGGAAGCGGGCGATAAGGTGAAGGTCGATTACAGTATTCCCAAGGAAGGCGCCGGCAGCTTCTACGACATGGTCGCGATCCCTCGGGATGCGGCGAACGTGGAGAACGCCTACCTGTTCATGAACTTCCTGATGCGCCCGGACATCATCGCCGAGATCACCAACAACATCGGCTACAGCAACGCCAACGCGGCGGCCACGCCTTTGGTGGATGAAGCGATTCGGGATGATCCGGGGTCGTATCCGTCGCAGGCTGTGATGGCGACGTTGTATGCGATTCCAGATATGCCGATTGGCGTTCAGCGGGTGATGACTCGCGGGTGGACGCGGGTGAAGCTGGGCAAGTAACCACGAAAATCCGCGTGGACACCCTGAATTCTGATTTCCGTTCACGCAGCGCCTTACCACCGCTGCACTCCTATCTGTAGAACGGCCTCACCTGGCTTCCTCGGTTAAGGTGAATTTTGGCGCCCTCCTCGGGCGCTTTTTTTATGATGGAAGGAGAGGCCACTCGGCCAGCGCTCGGTAGCGGCCCTTATGGGATTCGAACAGGGTGAAGTGATCGGCCCGCAGATAGAACTCGGGCGGCGTCGCGGACTCGGGCACCGGCACTCGGTAATCGCGCATCAGCGTCAGGTGCGGTCGAAACTCCTTCGGCGAATCCTCAAAGCCGAACGGCAGCATGGCCTGCTCAAGCGCATACACCAGCCGCAGCAACTCCGGTGATGCCTGCTCCGGAGCGAGCACCAACACCCCTGCCCTGCGCCAGACATCCAGCCGATCAAGCGCCACCCTCAAAGGCACACCCGGCGTTCGAACATTGGCAGCGGCCGTGCAGATATCGGCGATTTTTGCCACCTCGACAGCGCCCAAAAACATCAACGTCAGATGAAAGTTTTCCACCGGCACCGGGCGTCCGCTCCTGAGCTCAAGTGCGCTGCGCCATTGGGCAATGGCCCGACGTTGCTCGGGTGCGCAGGTCAGGGCAAAAAACAGTCGTTTTAACGGCTCATGGGATTCGTCGCTCATATCTGGCACCTCCTGACATCCAAGTTATAGTTCATGCAAACGATTCAACTGGAGGGGGCCATGCGCGAGATCATCAGCAAGGAACCATGGTGGGCCGTACCACCGAAACCCGGTCAGGATGAGTACGAGCTGGAATGGGGCTGGCTGGTTCATTACAACGAAGGTGAGCCGCGCTTCGAGTTCATCAAAGAGCGGCCGACGGACAGTGAAATCCGTAATCGCAAGAGTTGCAGGATCACCCCGACACCGGAGTGATCCTGCCGATGGTTTTTCACGCTTTTACGATCATTTCGAACCCGCCAAAGATCAGCCTCTGGCCATCGAATGGCATCGGGTTGACGTCCGGTTGCATGCGCGGATCGTTCATGAGTTTTTCCATGCCTGCATCGCGGGTGGGCTTGTCGGGCCAGATGATCCAGGAAAACACCACGGTTTCGTCTTCCTTGAGTTTGACTGCCATTGGAAACGAGGTCACTTTGCCATCAGGGACGTCGTCGCCCCAGCATTCGGCGACGCTGAGGGCGCCGCTTTCCTTGAAAATGACAGCGGCGGTTTCGGCGTGCTTCTTGAATTTTTCGCGATTGGCAGTGGGTACGGCAGCGATAAAGCCATCAACGTAGGACATGGTCGTTCTCCTTGGGTTATGGGGTGATCTGCTGGTTAGTCGAATCCGTCGGCCCCCAATCGACAGATCCGCTGCCCGAACTGACCGACGGTACTTCGGCGCTTCCCGCCAGATTGCCCTCGATCTGCGCCGCCATGTAGAACGTACCGGCCATCACGCCGGTGGTCGGGTTTTGCACCAGCTTCAGCCAGGCCTTGTCGAACGTGTTGCCCAGACTGCTGCGAATCAGTGCCTCGCTGTCAGGCCGGTCATTGGCCTGGATAATCGCGCGAATCCCCGCCACGCCCACGGTAATCAGTCCTCCGGCCAGTTTCCCTGCCGCCGCAGCCACCGCACTGGCCGCCCCTCGCGGGGCCATTTCGGCTTCCATCCGCTTGCTGGCGCGCTTGGCCACCGGTGCCATGGCGGTGTCTGTCGAACCCACCCCCTTGTCACCGCCGGCCTTGTGGATCTTCTCGATCAGGGCCGCGTAGGCCGGCAAGGTGTTCAGCGGCTGCGTATGCACCACTTGATACAGCGAGGCGTCCCGCGCTGGTGGAGGCCCGAGGGCGATGGCGGGGATTTTCTGGATTCGGCCATTGAGCTGAGCCATCGGCACGCCGTGGCGCTGGGAGATTTTCTGCAGTTCTTCCTGAAGAATGTCCACGTAGAACGCCGTCGCCTGGCCAAGAATCGCGTCGGGATCGATCTCCACCGCGACCGGCGCCAGCACACGCTCTTGGTATTGCTCCAACAGATAGGCCGCCAGGCGCTTGGCCGAGGCATCCTGCTCGCCTTTGGCGCTGATGGTGTACCAGCTGACCTTCATCGATAGCCATTCCTGGGTCCAGTAACTGCTGAACCAGGGAATGAAGTTCTCTTCGGTCAGTTCATAGACCCGCGTTCGCCAGTAATCCATGGCACCGCGCGCGTAGATTTTGGTCTGCTCGGTGGCCGAATG
Source organism: Pseudomonas sp. GL-B-26 (assembly GCF_019947405.1). NCBI lineage: Bacteria > Pseudomonadati > Pseudomonadota > Gammaproteobacteria > Pseudomonadales > Pseudomonadaceae > Pseudomonas > Pseudomonas sp. GL-B-26. Next base: position 19,853 of record NZ_JAGYGJ010000052.1, read on the forward strand.
CGACGCCGCGACAATCTCCTGGTCGACCATCTGCCAGGTACTTTGGGAAATAATCACCGGCACCACTTCCACCGGCGCAGGCGCAGTCGTGACGCATCCCGCCAGTACCACCAACACGGCGATGATCAGCGAACGCACGTTCAAGATCGCGGTTCTCTCAGGTTGAAATCAGAACGAGGGCTATATGCCTGAGTATAGGTGGCTGCCCACCCAGAGGCCGGAACAGTCAGCGATGATCCCACCATCACTTATGTCGATATTCACCATCGCCGCGAATGCCTTCCGCTCAAAAACCGTCAGCGTAGGATCGAGCCTAACCCAACGCAAAACCCCGCATCGGAGGGGCGAATCATGATTATCCATCTCCTCACCTGCCTGGCCCTGACGGCCCTCACACTGAGCGTTTTTTCCTGGTACGTCCTGTCCGAGGAGTACACGTCATGATTCACTCCGTGACCCTGGCCGTAAGCTTTGCGGTGTTCGGCAACAACTACTATTCCCAGTCATTCGTTTCGCGCAAAACGTTCGAACTGGTATTCGACAAAAACTTCGAGGCGTTGTTGATGCCGTCCGCCGCCAATCACTTCAACAATGAAGTAATCGGGCTCAATGATCAGTTCCGGTTCCTGAGCGATGTGCTGGAGGAGCACCTGCTGGCAACTGAGCTCGCCGCTACCGCCCGCCGGAATCAATACTTCTGAGCAACTGCCCCAGGCCCTCGGCAAAACACGTCGGTGAGTTCAAGGAAAAACGCTCAAGCAGGCGACTGTTGTCGGCGCGCGAATGTTTGATGTCACCGGAACGCGGTGCGTCGTGGTTCAACGTCACGGGCCGTCCCAGGAGTTCGCTTAATGTCGCCACGAGTTCGTTAACGCTGGTGGATCGGTTAAACCCGACATTGACCGGTTCAATAATCGGCTCTGACTCACCGACCGCCTGTACCAGGACCTTTACGAGGTCATTGACGTAAACAAAGTCCCTTGTTTGCTCCCCATCACCGTAAACCGTGATGGGGAGTTTTTTTTGCGCCCTCTCGCTGAAAATGCTGATGACTCCGGAGTAAGGCGATGAAGGGTCCTGACGAGGTCCGTAAATATTGAAAAACCGCAAAATGACCGGTTCAAGACCATGCTGGCGGCGATAGAAATCGAGGAAGTGTTCGCTGGCCAGTTTGTCGGCGGCATACGGCGTCAGCGGATTCTTGGGCGTGTCCTCGGTAATCGCCATGCCCTCGCCATTGTTGCCATAGATCGCCGCACTGGACGCGTAAACCACTCGTCTTACGCCTGCCTGGCGCATGGCTTCGCAGATATTCAGCGTACCGACGAAATTGCTTTGGTGAGTCGCGACCGGGTCATCGACCGACGCCTGCACCGAGGCCACCGCCGCCAGATGCACCACCGCGCAGCAGTCTTTCATCGCCCGCTCTACCGTCGGCGCGTCGGCGACATCCCCCACCACCAGGGTCAAATGACAGCGATCAATCGGCAAATTCGACAATTTGCCACTGGAAAGATCGTCCAGAACCCGAACGCTATAACCACTTTCAAGCAGTGCTTCGACCAGGTGCGAACCGATGAAACCGGCACCGCCCGTCACAAGAATTCGATCAGCAGTCATGATTTATTTACTCCCCGGTGCAGTGGTGGGTGTTCGATCCATTGCAATGAAGTCGCTTATTTGTTCGATGAATTCACGGCTGTTACTGAGCATTTGTTGCCAGTCGGTGGGAAAGCGCACATTCAACGGCAGTTGATCGATTCTCCAGCGCGGCGACAGAGGACGATCAAACCGGGCGGCGACCTGCAAGCCCATTTCGCTGGCAGCGAATGGCCCGCGCAACACCGTCGGCGTGCGACCGGCGCTGTCGACGGCCTGGACAACATGGGCCGCCAACCACTCGCCATCGGGCATGCGCACGCGCAGCGGCTGGCCAATCGCGGCGTAGCTGATGTTCAGCGGTTCCAGATAAATCCACAGCAGAGGCTCTTCCAGCCGCTCAAGGCGCATCAACAACGTACCCGCACCGACGTTTTCGCCGGGCGTGACCAACACCTCCGCCACTCGACCGCTCTGCGTAGCCTTGACCGACAACGCGGCGAGGCGCGTTTTCAACCACTGTTGCTCGGCGGTCTGTTGAATAATCTCGCGTTCAACGCTCAACGGCGACTGACGAGCCAGTTGTTCGCGGCGCTCGAACGCCAACAGGTCGGCTTTAAAAGCGTCAAGTTCGGACTGGGCTGCCAGCACTTCTCCACGAGACACGGCGCCTGATTCAACGAGGTCTTCAAGCACCTGCACGCGCTCCTCCGTTCTGCCCACTCGGGTCCTGAGCAACTGACGCTCCCTCGTGTCCAGTTTGGTGTTGGTGACGGGCACCGATTTCTTCGGCATCGCGGCGAGCTGCGAGAGCCGCGCACGCCATTCGGGATTGTCGAGACTGACCAACGGCTGATCGATCTGGACCTGCTCCCCGGCCATGACGAACAGCTGATCGACCCGACCAGCATCCCGCGCGCGCACCTCAAGAATCGGCAGGCGCAATTGAGCCGGTGCGTCGATCATCAAGATGCCGTAAGTCAGCCGCCCTCCAAGCCAGATCAAGGGACTCGCGACCAGGAACAGGATCAAATACCAACGCATGCGAAACGCCATGCGTTTGCCCGGCGCATAGAGAACACTCAAACCCTGTTCCTGGGTCGGGCTCAGTTCTTTGCGACTATCGAATCGAATCTTCATGACGGCTCACCGTTTTGGAAAGTCTCGCCAGGCTTGCCAGTCAATGCCGGCAATTCCCCGTGGTTGCAGCTGTTCGCGCCAGACACTGGTCTGGTGCTGCAACTGCTCAGTCGACGCGCCGGCCCAGGATTCTGTGGCATCCAGTTGCGGCTCCGTGCTTTGCGCCAGGCGGAACTGCAGATCGGGCCAACGTTGGGCGATCTGCTCTGCCATTCGTGCGCTGTTTTTCGGGTTACGGGTGTAGATCATCAGGCTGACCTGACGCACGCCCGCTTCGGGAAGCGCGCACGGCAGACAGGTTTTCCCGGGTTTTGCCTCAGCAAACCAACGATGATGGCTGGAGATTTCTACCGGCCATGGGCTGGCGGCTGAGGCTGCGCGCAAGGTGTCGAGCAAGTCCTTCAAACGCTGATCCGGGACCGGTACGCCCAGTTGTTCGAGTTCCAGGTCCAGGTGCAGGCTGGTGAATGAAAGCCCCTTGAGCTTCGCCAGCAAGTCGGTGAGCTGATGGCGTTCCTGCGGCTCGATCCAGGCCGGATCGCCGAGCAACAGGCTGACTTTCACCCCCTTGCCGGCCGCGGCCTGCAGCAATTGCTCCAGCCGTTGGCGTGTCGTTGCAAGGTCTTTCAACTGGGAGGACTTGAGGCCAAGGTAGATCTTGTCCATCCCGGCTTTACGCAACTGCTCGAGCTCCGCCTTACGTTGATCGGGATCGAGCAACGCTTCGCTGTCCCAGACATAACTGGCCTGGGACCATTGGCTCGACGGCGCCCCCACCGCCTGAGCGAGTATTGGTTGTACGGCCAGTATCGTGGGGGGCAACGACAGCGTCAGCAGCAGAAGTATCGATCGCATAATCAAAACCTCGTGGCTCGTTTAAGCACCCACCACGGCGCCATCGAGCTTTCTTCGTGGCCCCGGCGAAAGATCTCGTTGAGCATGGCCACTGCGCTCCAGCACCGCAGGAGTAGCATGAACAGCGGAAAGAAAGGCACCAACAACCCCAGGACCACGTCCTTTGCAGGTCGGTCGGACACCATCAACAACATGGCGCCGAACAACATGGCGGTGATCGTCAGGTACAGCGCATAAATCAGTACAAACAGAAACAACAGCGTCTTGCCCGGCAGAACAAATAACGCCAGCAAGGTGTAGCTGAAGATGAGGAACGGCAGCACCAGCTGAAAAAAGAAGCCGCTGAGCAGGATCATCAGAAAGGTCGGCCAGCCCAACAAGTTGGGGTTGATGTTCTGGTTGTGCTTTCTGATGTACAGAAAAAACAGGTCGCCATCCCAGCGCAAGCGCTGCATCAGAAACTGACTGAGCGTCGACGGTGCATCGGTGTGTCCAATCGCTTCCGGTTCGAAGGGAATCCTCAAGTCGTGTCGCTTGAAGTAACTCTTGATGCGCAACGTCAGGTCCAGATCCTCCGCAGTGTGCGTGTTCCAGCCACCGATTTTCACCAGAAAGCTGCGGCGGAATGCCCCGAAGGCCCCCGAGACGTTATTGACCAGGTTCCATTCGGCCAAACCGATTTTCGACATGTGGATGGACAACAGGTATTCGAGCGCCTGCATCGCGGTCACCCAGGAAGCCCAGACATTGCGCACTCGCAGGCTACCGGCGACCGCAGGCACCGACGGGTCCTCGAAATGGCGCACGATGGAGCTGACCATGTTGTTGTCGAAGGACGTATCACCGTCGAGCGCCATCACGATTTCACCGCTGGCAAGCGACAGGCCGGCGTTCAGTGACGACACCCGCCCGCCCCTCTGCCATTTGGCGATCGGGCGCAAATGACGCCTGGGGTACAACTGCGGATCCACGTTGAAACTGCGAACGGCGCTGAGCGTCGGCTGGTTCACCGTGGCCCCGTCCACCACCGGAATCATCTCGATGTGGCCGGGGTACGTTTGCTCGCACAGGCTTAACAGCGTGGTCTGAACGTCCATCCCTTCGCTGTAGCAGGTAATGATGCAAGAGACCTTGGGCCGATAGAGACTGATCCTCGGTATACGGGTGCGCCGACGTGCGAACCAGCGCAAAACACCCAGCATCACCATGATCATCAGGGGCAATTCAAAGATCAGAAACAAAGGGAAAAGCATGAAAAACACCCGGCTCAAACCATCCGGCCCCATCAGCGAGCTGAGTGCGCTGAGGAGTTGCTCCAGGAAAGGGCTCATGGCGGTCACGCCAACTCACTGGCCAGACGGGCCAGTAGTAGTTCGCCATCTTCCTGTTCGAGCAGATCCTGGGGCGCCGTGATGCTGACGACACGCAAGGAAATGTCACTGACTTCCGGTGCTGAAAACAACTCGGCGACCCGGGTCAAGCGTTGTTTGACGGTTTCCAGGCCGTTGCCATCGGTATGGGGAAGCATGATCCAGAAATACTCTTCGGTACTTCGAGAGCAGCGGTCTGTATCCCTGACGGTTTCCTTCAATCGATCAGCCACGCTATCGATGAAGGCATGGCCGTGGTGTTCACCGAGGCGAGTCAACGTACCGGCCAGGTTGACGAAGCGCAGACCGAGCAGTGAGAAGGCAGGCGACTGGTAACGGCGTACGACCTGCATCTGCCAGGTCAGCAGGTCATAGAAATCCTTGCCGCCTAACAGATTGAGTCGACCGAAGTGATGGACCGTTTGATCGCTGAACTCCTGACGGCAGCGGAAACGGCCGGCCTCGGCCAGGCGAAAATCTCTGACTTCGCGTACTCGCAACTTGTCAGGCCTGTGTGACAGGCCGCAATCCAGGCAGCGCGCCTGCACTTCGGCGTCGACAAAAAACGCCTGACATGACCGACAGCGATAGTTCTCCATCGGGCGGTCGTAATCAGTGCCGATATGGCGCAACCGGTTCAAGCAGTTGGGGCACAACAACACCCCGTCCTTGAGAAAGGATTCCTGTGGCCCCACATGCCCACAGGTAAAACAGTGCAATGAAGGCTGTCGTGAAATGTCCAGGGCCTGACATTCGGCACACACATCAATGTAATTGAGCCGGCCCGAGCCACACTCCGAACACAAGCGAACGCGATCGACCAGAACCCCCTCCTCCAGCCAGTCCTGCTGCACCATCAAACTGAGCCAGACAAACGAGTTGACCTGCTCGTTATCAGCCAGGGCGTCCAGCAACGGATAGCGATAATGCTGAGGCACCTCCGGGTCTCGAAGGGCATAGATGTGGGCCTTGTCGCGCAACCACAACCATGAAAGCACCCGACTTTCAAAACGCTCGGGGGCAGAACCCTGTTTGAACAACCTGTAACGTTCTCGCCACACCCCCCAGAGGCTTCTTGTTTCACTGGAATCGACAGGGCACGCGCCATCACCCAAGGCTTCACACCAGCCGTTCTGATCACGGCAGCAGTAAATGAGGCTGTAGCGATAAGGGGGAATGGCGCGCAACTTTCGAAGCACCCGCCCGGCATAAACCGCTGGCAGGTCCAGCAGCAGGACATCAAAGGCGGGTGCAGCCAACAAGCTGCCCAGATCGGCGAAGTGCTCAAGCTCCGGAAGATTCAAGCTTGGAACTCTATTACCCAGTATCGCAATCCGTGGAGTTGGAGTCGGCATGACGCACGGCCTCTGCAGACAGACAAGTACGGTTAAAAGGAGTTAGAAACACTAGCACCGCATCAGAAAAACGTCAGCATTATTATGAAGTTATTTTTTGATATATAGGCCGCCAATATATCGTCATTAATTTTAATTGGATCTCGCCTTACTCATCGAGTTTCGACGCGATGAAGCGCCTTATCACCAGAAAAAATAAATACTTATATTTCATAACGTTATACATACTAAGTAACTCAATCGTTACAACTATACTCACTACTAGTTAATGGCCACCATTGATAGCGTTGCGCCATTTAACGGCATCAGCAGTTAATTCCCATTTGCGACAAAGGCTTTAGCTACCGCCTGAACACTAATAAGTTCAAAGTATTTTTATACCAAAATTACTTACTTATAGAACCAGAACAGTCATGCAATAGTTACACGAGTGAAACATCATTGTTTCAATAATGAACATTAGATCAAATCTGACAATTTTTTACTCAGCACAAACCTCTCGAAGGCAACCACGCAACCAGCGATGCACAGGGTCGGCATCCAGCCGCGGATGCCAGAGCATGGCGACAGTGAACGCCGGCAGAGACAAAGGGAGCACAAAGCTGTGCATGCCGGCGCGCAGGTTGGCGGTGTGCCGTTCGGGAACGCTGGCGATGAAGTCAGTCGCTCGGGCGAGCGCCAGCGCAGTGGAGAAGCCTGCAACGATGGTTGCTATGTACCGCTCCAGTTGCAGGAGCTCAAGGGCTTCATCAATGGGTCCCTTGTCGAGCCCCCGCCGAGAGACGCTGATGTGGTTGCCTGCCGCATAACGCGCGGGGGTCATCTCGCCTTCGCTCAGCGGATGCCCCATTCGCACGACGCCAATGAAACGGTCCCGAAACAAGCCCTGTGTACGCAACTCCGGCCCAGTGGCCTTCCCCACCACACCCGTTTCCAGATCGACCGTCCCGTCGCGCAGTGACGTGCTGTCTTTGTCGGGCTTGTGCATGAAACGCAGCCGCACGCCAGGGGCCTGCTCGGCGATGCGGGCAATCAGGTCTGCGCCAAAATTCTCGACAAAGCCTTCACTGGTGCGCAGCGTGAACGTGCGGCTCAGCTGGCTGAGATCGGGTTGCTCGGCAGGCCGAAGCACCGCTTCGGCGTCCTGCACCAGTTGACTGACCCGCTCGCGCAGTTCGAGCGCTCGCGGGGTGGGCACCAGACCGCGTCCGGCCCTGACCAACAGCGGATCGCCGGTGGTTTCACGCAATCGCGCCAGTGCCCGGCTCATCGCCGACGGGCTCAGGCGCAGGCGTTTGGCGGCGCGCGCCACGCTGCCTTCGGCGAGCAGCACATCAAGGGTGATCAGCAAATTGAAATCGGGAGTGGACATGCGGCGCCCCGTGGCAGAGTGATATGGCGTTAAACGCACGTATCAAGTGCAAACGGTGCGCCTTCCGCCATGTTAGGCCGGAGCGTAACTTTCTGATAGCTCCGCTTCGGGAGTGGCCAGAAAAGAGGAACAGATGAAATCAATCAGTGCAGTCGCAGAGCGTGCACAACAGACACCAACAGTTCGGTGGGCGCTGGCCAGTCTTTCACTGTCGATGCTGCTGTCCTCGCTCGGCACCAGCATCGCCAATGTGGGTTTGCCGACCTTGGCCCAGGTGTTCAATGCCTCCTTCCAGCACGTGCAGTGGATCGTCCTCGCCTACCTTCTGGCAATTACCACCCTGATTGTCAGTGTCGGGCGGCTCGGTGATATCACTGGGCGTCGGCGGCTGCTCTTGACCGGCATCGGCGTGTTCACCCTGGCGTCGGCCCTGTGCGGTTTGGCGCCCACGCTCTGGCTGCTGATTGGCGCCCGGGCGCTGCAGGGAATCGGTGCGGCAATCATGATGGCGCTGACCATGGCCTTTGTCGGCGAGACGGTGACGAAGGCAAAAACCGGCAGCGCCATGGGCTTGCTCGGGACGATGTCGGCGATTGGCACCGCGATGGGGCCGTCGCTCGGTGGCCTGCTGATTGGCGGATTTGGCTGGCAGGCGATCTTCCTCATCACCGTACCGCTGGGCTTGCTGACGTTAGTGCTCGCGTATCGCTACTTGCCCGCCGATCGCCAGAAGCCCAAGACCGATCGCGCCGGTTTCGACCCGCTGGGCACGCTGCTGCTGGCGTTGACGCTCGCCGCTTATGCGCTGGCGATGACCCTTGGACGAGGCAGTTTCGGTCCGTTCAACATCGCCTTGCTGTTGGCGGCGGGCGGCGGCGCTTGCCTCTTTGTATTCACCGAGGTTCGAGTCACCTCACCGTTGATTCGATTGGCGATATTCCGTGATCCCGTGCTCAGTGGCAGCCTCGCCATGAGCCTGCTCGTCGCGACCGTGATGATGGCGACGCTCGTGGTCGGGCCCTTCTATCTCGCGCATGGGCTGGGGCTCGATGCCGTTCTGGTTGGACTGGTCTTGTCGGTCGGGCCGTTTGTCGCGGCACTGACGGGTGTGCCCGCCGGCCGTATTGCCGACCGCTTTGGCGCCCCACGCATGACCCTCGCCGGGCTCATCGCCATGGCGACCGGGTGCCTCACGTTATCGGTATTGCCGGAGGCGTTTGGCATCGGCGGCTACCTCTTGCCGATGGTCGTGATAACCATCGGTTATGCCCTGTTCCAGACAGCCAACAACACGGCGGTCATGGCGGATGTTCAGCCGGACCAGCGAGGCGTCATCTCCGGCATGCTCAACCTGTCGCGCAATCTGGGGCTCATCACGGGGGCGTCCGCCTTGGGCGCGGTGTTCGCGCTCGCATCGGCCTCGGTCGACATTGCAACGGCGCGACCCGAAGCGGTTGCCAGCGGTCTGCGGATCACCTTTGCCGTGGCGCTGGTGCTGATCGCTGTCGCACTGGCCATCGCGTTGGGAAGCCGCGCGTTGGCAGTGCGTCGTGACCGCCGGTAACCCGATACCTCATTTACTTTTCCAGCACGACCAGTGGTGTGTCTTTTTTCACAATGTACGTCGCCAGCTCAGACGCTTTGTTCGCGCCAACGTTCTTCGCGACGTGCGCAGTGCCTGCGGGGATGTACAAGGAATCGCCAGCCTTGAGCGTTATAGGAGGCTGACCCTCGAGTTGATATTCAAACGTGCCCTCAATCACGTGGGCCACTTCCACCCCAGGATGAGAATGCTTGGGTGATACCACACCCGGCTCAAAATCAACGAGAACCTGGATCACTTCACGCCCGGCGACATCGAGGTCCTGGCGCAGCAGATCGGTGCGGTGAAGACCCGCCTGCCAGCTTTTTGCTGGAGGCGTCTCTTGTGCTTGAGAGAGGCTCGCGAAGGCCGTAAGTGCTGCGGCAACGGCGACGCCGAGCATGCCAGCAGAGAGACGGTGGTTGAAACGGGACATGGCATTTCTCCAATCAGTGCGCGGAAATGCGCGCGGAGCTTGCCGCGGATGCGGTGGCTCTATTTGGAGGCCGCCGTGTATCGCGCAAGTGTCGAGATGCCTTGGATTTGTATTCGGAGTTAGCTGAAGGCGCACCGGATACGTTCCGATACAAGCGGATCCCGCAGACACGAAAAAGCCCGCACAAGGCGGGCTTCGTAAATCGAGTAGGTGGCCGGCGCTGGTCTCCGGCTTACAAGGTTTATCAGGCTTCCCACAGAACAGTTTTGTGCTGTCCTGCTTCACACGGCATAAGGGCTGGATCTCAGCGCGGAGATCTTTCTAACCGTGTACCCTTCGGAACGCGCCCCACGTTTCCTCGCCATCCGCTTGCGCATCAGTCTGCGTCTTCACCTACACCTTCAAGAGTAGTACAAACTCCAAAGCACAAGGCGGGCTTTTTAGAACGATTTTGCCCTGTGGGGAGCGCGGCAGGATGGAAAAACACTAACACCCGTGACACGAGCTGATCAGTGTTTACTCATCAGGCCATGCAGAACGCCGAACCTCAGACCCGGCTCGGAAGGCGTCATTTGCGAGACACCAAATACCTTGAATGCCGCCAGCATGAGCACCAGACCGCCAGGCAAGATGCTCTGGCGATGGGTTTGCAAGCCCGCCAGGCCGAGCTGTTTGACATGCCCCACGTCAAGCAGGCGCAACGACAAACGCAACAGGCCGCTGTAGGTGATGCCGCTTTCGCCATCGTCGTTCAACCCGTTGGCCTTGAGGACTTTGGCCAGCATCCGTGCGGTGCCTGAAGAGCCAATCACCTGCTGCCAACCCAGCGCGCGATAACGACGCGCTACTTTTTCAAACTGAACAGTGGCTACACGCTCAGCCTCCAGAAGCGCCTGAGCCGTGATACAGCCCCCCTGAAAGTAGCGCGCGCCGAAGTTGCCGCTGCCTATGGCAATACTCTCGGTCATCAAGGGCTGAGCGCCCTGCCCCAAAATCAATTCAGTGGAGCCGCCACCGATATCCACGACCAGTCGCCTGTTTTCGGTACCGGGTATGGTATGGGCAACACCGGCGTACACCAGTCGGGCCTCTTCATGCCCAGAGATGACGTCAATCCGAAACCCCAGATGCCGCTCCGCGCTGGCTAAAAACAGTTGCGCATTGTCGGCTTCGCGCACGGCGCTGGTCGCCACCGCCCGCACACGACCGGCCTCGAAGCCGCGTAACTTTTTGCCAAATCGCGCGAGCGCTTGCCATCCCCGATCCAGAGCCAACTCGTCCAGCGCGCCGCCTTGAAACCCCTCCGCCAAACGGACAGGTTCACGCAAGGTTTTCACTTCCTGGATCACGAACCCCTGACGCCGTCTGACGGACTGGCCGATCATCATGCGAAACGCATTAGAACCAAGGTCAATGGCTGCAAATAGAGAGGCGTCTCCTTTCATGGGGGGATTCCTTGCAAGCTGAGCGCTCTAGGCGGTTTGCGAGGATCTTGCCATGGGGTCGATGACGCCAAGATGACACCCGCGGCCCTTTACGGATGAGCAGACACCCGGATCGCGGGTCATTTCTGTACCTGGCACTCCTTCCAGACCTTGCGCATCAGCTCCTTCAGCATCAACGCCTCGGCCCAGCGATCGGTAATTTCGCCTCCGTCAGCACCCGTAATGGCATACGGCGGCGGACCGAGTTCACAGGTGAAGGACAGACTCTTGGGTGTGTTCGGTCGGGCCAGCCAATCCTCGATCCCATAGCGCCACCAGCCGAGGAAACGCTCCAGCCAGGGTCGATGCTGGGCGAAGCTCAAAGGCACCTGGACCTGTTCGCCGTTGGCAACACGACCATGGAAACCCCAACTGTGACGCAGGAGGGTATGGATCTGCTCGTCGTCCTCGGCAGCGGCCGGCTCTGGCAATTCGCGGCCCACGACATAGTGGGACAAGTCGGCCAACAGTTTGAGATCGGGCATTTCAGCGAGGATGTCGAGGGTGAACAACAGGTCGCTGGTGAGGCGATAGCGGTGGGTTTCCAGCAGGATCGGAAAGTCCACCTGTTCCGCCAGACGCTGCCAGCCTTCGATCAGCTTGATCGCTTGCGCCAACGTGCGCGGCCGGACGTCAGCTTGCAGCGTGAGGTGGTGGCAGCCATAGCAGGAGGCGACATCGATCGCTGCCGCCAGATCATCCACCGTGCGAGGGAACAGCTGACCTTCGATTTGCAGGCCCTGCGCCCTGGCGGCGGCACTTAGGCGTGCTGCATGTGGCGCGACCCAGAAATGGTCGGTGATCCCATCGAAGCCGGCGGCGGCGATTTTCTCCAGCTGCGCTTCCAGCGGAAGGTCGCATTGGCCGTGCTGATCTTGCATGGCCCACAGGGACTGAAACACCAGAAATTCACGCATGTCAGCTCCTGAGCAGTTGTTTGAGAGGCACAGCGGCATCGGCCAGTGCGTCCACCGAGAGGTAGTTATGGTTGGCGATCAGCCGCTCGCACAACTTGATGTCCTTGGCGACGCTATTGCCCTGGCCCCAGCCGCAAGCACCTTGCAGACGTTGCTCGGCATCGAGGTAGAACAACAGAAAACCGCCCTCCGGGGTTGCCCGGCTCGCCGAGGGTTCGGCGTTCGAGATCACGCCCACAATCTGCAATCCCCAGTCGTATTGATCAGACCAAAAACCGGGAATGACCGCGAAAGGTTGCTCGCCGCCCAACAGATTCAGGGCAGCGTGATGGCCTTGGGTCTCGGCGTTGCGCCAGGTTTCCTGACGCTGGAAAACCCCTTGCGGGTGCAGCTGAAACTCACAGACATCGCCCGCCGCAAAGATGTCAGGCGCGCTGGTGCGCAACTGAGCATCGACACGGATGCCCTGGCCGACCTCGATCCCCGCCGCCACGGCCAATTCAATGTTGGGTTGCATGCCGATGCCCACTACCACCAGGTCGCAGGGCAGAAGCTCACCGTCGATCAGTTGCACCGCCTCGACGCAAGCGTTGCCTTGCACCGCCTCAATGACCACGTTCAAGCGGATTTCCACGCCCTGGCGGCGATGCAGTTCCAGCAGGACGCTGGACAGCTGCTCCGGCAACACCCGACCCGCCAGACGCGGTCCGGCTTCGAGCAAGGTGACGGAGCAACCCAAGGCACGGGCGGTTGCGGCGACTTCGAGGCCGATGAAGCCGCCGCCGATGATCACCAACCGAGCACCGGGCCGCAACGAAGCACGCAGCGCCAGCGCTTCGTCGTGTGTCCGCAGATAAAGCACGTTGCCCAGATGCTCGGGCACAGAGGCCAGGCGCCGCGAGCGCCCTCCCGTCGCGAGCAACAGACGCGCATAGGCCAGCCAGCTACCGTCGGCCAACTGCACACGATGCCGCTGCGGGTCCAGGCTTTTCACCGGATTGCCGGCCAGGTGTTCAATGTCCAGTTCGGCGAGTCGAGTGCTGTCGCACAAGCTGTAGCCCGCCAGATCTACCGTGCCCTGCAACAGTCCCTTGGACAGCGGCGGGCGTTCATACGGAGGGTGGGATTCATCGCCTATCAGAATCAGGCGACCGCTATAACCTTCAGCACGCAGGGTCAGCGCGGCGCGGCCACCCGCATGCCCGGCGCCGACGATGACCAGTGGAGCATTGGCAGAATTCATGGCACTGACTCCCTGCAATTAAACCGTAATGGCCAGCAGGACACGCCCCGCCTCGACCCGCACCTGATAGGTCTTGAGGTTGACGCACACCGGGGCGCCAAGGGCTTTGCCGGAGCGGTAGTCGAAACGCCCGTTGTGCTTGGGGCACTCGATGACATGCTCCATCACCAGGCCATCGGCCAGGTGAATGGATTCGTGGGTGCACAGGCCCGCGGTGGCGAAGAACTCGCTGTCGGCGGAGCGGTAGACGGCATAGGTGTGCTGGCCATGGTCGAAACGAATGACGTCTTCTTCATTAATCTCGCCCACGGCACATACATCGATCCATTGATCGGTCATGGCGTTTTCTCTTGTTAGGGGTACAGACAGGAAGGTGTCAGGCCGGCGTTACTTCAGGTTTTGCCTGGGTGCTGGCGGCAGGCTCTGCGCATTGTGGCAAAGGACGACGGATGAAATAAGTCGGGTCTTTGCGCTGCTTCCAGATTGTCGGGAGGATTTCTTTGAAGGCCGCGAACAGACTGGTGTACGGCGGCGGACAGTCGTGGCGGATTTCCTCATGAAGCTGCGCCAGCGCGTGAAACGGCACCATCGGATACATGTGGTGCTCAAGGTGATAGTTCATGTCGAGGTACATAAAGCGCAGCACTGGGTTCATGTAAATCGTGCGGCAGTTGCTGCGGTGATCGAGTTCATCTTCGGCCAGGCCGACATGTTGCGTCAGGCCAAACAGGTAGGACAGCCAGCCGCCGTAAAGGGTTGGCAGACCGATAAACATCAGCGGCAACCAGCTCTGCAAATACAGTGCAGTGCCCACGACAAGCCCATAAATCACCAGCCAGACGCGCGCGTCCCTCGCCACCTTGGGCCACTCGGATTCCGGGATGAACGTCTGCTCTTCTTCATCCATCCGCCCCATTGCATGCCGGCAGACTGACCCCATCGTCTTCAACGCGTAAGGCATCCTGAACAGACTCAGCACCATATTAATCAGGCTCGGCGGACGCGGCTCGACGATCTCAGGATCGCGACCGACGATGATGGTGTCAGTGTGGTGCCGTGCGTGGCTCCAGCGCCAGACTTGAGGTTCGAACATGAACATGAAGCTCGACAGCTGGTAGACCGCGTCATTCATCCAGCGGGTTTTGAACGCCGTACCGTGACCCGCTTCGTGCCAGCGGGCATTGGACGCCGTACCGTAAAGCAGCCCATAGACGAAGAAGAATGGAACGCAGGCCCAGGAACCCCAGAACCAGTAACCGCCGAAACCGGTGAGGACCATCGATAGCAACCAGATCGCGGTATCGCGCAAGGCCGGGCCGTCGCGGCGCTGCATCAATTCCTTCATGCGTTTACGAGAAATGGGCGATTGGTACCAGTTGGCCGAGACCAAACCTTTTTGCGCCGCTTTGGCGGCTTCGGGACCGATCAATCGATAATCCCGAGGCACGGGTTTACCGCGGTGTTCATAGGCTGCGTTTTGTTCAGGCATTTTATTGTTCTCCGCAAGCTTGATGGTTTCAGGCACTTTTCGACGCGGGATCACATCGTTGGAGAAAAGATAGAGAGCCCAAAGATTACCCTCAAGCCCTTGAATACATTCCCTATCAAGCTATCATCCAGGCCCAGCAAGGCTTGATAGTTTTCTATCAAGGCGTTTTCGGGACCCGCCATGACCAACACTAAACGCCCCACCATCGCCACGGTCGCCGAGCACGCTCGGTTGAGTGTCGCCACCGTGGACCGGGTACTCAACGCCAGGGCGCCGGTCAGTCCGGCCACCGCCGAGCAGGTATTCCAGGCCGCCGAAGCCGTCGGCTATTTCGCCGCCCGGCTGATCGGTCAGCGGATCCGCGAACGGCGTCCCAGTTATCGTTTCGGCATCCTCTTGCTCGGTACCGCCCAGGCGTTCTATTCCAATGTTGCCGCCGCCATTACCGAGGCGGCGCAGCGTCACACCGGCGCCAACCTGAGCTGTCAGTTTGAGTACGTTTTCGATCGCACACCGAGCGCCATCGTTGCTCAAATCGAACAACTGGCGGTGCAGTGCGATGGTCTGGCAGTGGTCAGCTTCGCTCACCCGCTGATCAATGCCGCCATCGCCCAGATCAGAGAGGCCGGCGTGCCGGTGATCGCGCTGCTGTCCGACATCGATGAGGCCGCGAATGAGCCTTACGTCGGCCAGGATAATCTTGAGGTCGGGCGCACCATGGGCTGGCTGATGGCTCACACCTGTGGTGCGCGCAAAGGCAGCGTCGGGGTGTTGCTCGGCGGCCACCGTTTTCTCGGCCATCAGGCACGGGTGGAGGGGCTGCGCAGTTACCTGACGGAACACGCACCCGGATTGCGCCTGCTTGAAGCGGTGATCAATCTGGATAATTGCGACATCACCGAAGAGGCGACCCTGGAATTGTTGGCGCGGCATGACGATTTGCGGGGTTTGTGCGTGGTCGGCGGTGGCGGCGACGGCATCATCAGTGCCCTGTCGCAGTTACCGAAGCGGCCGTCGCTGTGCTGCATCCTGCAGGAATCGACCGAACTGTCGCGCCAGGCCTTGTCGCAGGGTTTGATCAGTTTGGTCATCGATTCCCAGCCGCGATTGCTGGCGGCGGCGCTGGTCGATTTGCTGCTGGAATTGCAGGCCGCGCCGGACTTCGATCCGGCCCGGCATCGCATCCATATTCCATTGCAGATCGTCACGTCAGAGAATGCCCGGCCCTGAACGGAAAGCATCGGCACTCAGTCCGAACCGATTCATCTTGTTGTACAACCCACCCCGAGAAACATTCAGCTGTTTGGCGGCCAGGCGGATGTTGCCGCGGGTATCCTTCAGGGCCGCAATGATCGCATTCATTTCATGGGCGCCAAGGTCCAGGGCGGTCCGGGGTTCGGGCACACTTCCCGGCGCCGATGGCCGCTGCCTTTGCTTGATTTCAAGCGGTAGATCACCCGGCTGGATCAGTTCGGTCACGGCCAGGTTGGTCGCCCGTTCAATGGTGTTTTCCAGCTCGCGAACGTTACCCGGCCAGTGGTAGGCCGACAGAATATCCAGCGCCTCTGGCGAGATGCCCTGCACCGATTTGCGCAGTGAGCGGGCGCAACGGCTGAGAAAATGGCGCGCCAGTAACGGCACATCTTCGTGGCGCATCCGCAGCGGCGGAACCGTCAGGTTCAGGACATTGAGCCGGTAAAAAAGATCCTCGCGGAAAGCACCCTCGGCCACCGCCTGACTCAGGTTGCGGTGAGTAGCAGCGATGATGCGCACGTTCACCTGCTGCGATTTTTTCGCGCCCACGCGTGTCACCTCGCCTTCTTGCAAGACGCGCAGCAGACTGACCTGGGCATCAAACGACATGTCACCGATTTCATCGAGAAAGATCGTTCCGCCATCGGCCAGTTCGAACTTCCCGGCAGAGCCTCCGCGCGCCGATCCGGTGAAGGCGCCTTCGACATGACCAAACAATTCGCTCTGCACCAGATCTCGCGGAATAGCCCCGCAATTGACGGCCACAAAAGGACCGCTGCTACGGTCACTGGCGTTATGGATCGCCTGGGCGAATAGCTCCTTGCCTGTGCCGCTTTCACCCAGAATCAGCGTGGTCGAATCACTGCGACTGGCAATCCGCCCCAGGTGCAACGCGTCCTGTATCGCTCGCGAATTGCCCTGAATGGTCTCGAAGGTGTAACTGGCTTGGGTGCCGATGATCCGGCGAGTAATTTCCCGGATGCGTCGGTTCTCCCGCAACGAGACAATGCGTCCACCCTGCTCCAGCGAGCACACGGACACCAGGCACGCCAGTTGACTGCGATCATGCAATTCAAACGTGCAGTCCAGATCCCGCAGCCCTTCCCCGCCTCGCAGCAGAATCTCATCGGTCAGTTCACTCTGGCCCAAGCGCTGGAACGGACTGCCCAGCAGGTCCCGGCCCACGCGGAACAATTGGCGGGCGTAACGGTTGAGCGCCTTGATGCAGCCCCGCTCATCCAGCACCACCAGTCCTTCGTTGAGCACTTCAAGCACGGTTTGTTGTTCCTCCAGCAATGCTTGCAGCGCCATCTGCCGCGAGACCGCTTCGGCCGCTGCCTGGACAGTGCCGAGGGTATGAAAATGAAACCAGCCCGGCTCTGCGGTCAGGGTCAGCATGGCCAGTGTCCGGCCCTGCGCATCCCTGATCGGCGCGGCGGCACAATGCATGCGCCGCCGACGCAGGCCGATCCCGAAGTTTTCCTCGGCCAGCACATATACCAATCGGTCTTCGGCAAGCGCCAGCCCCGTGCAGTTGGTGCCTTGCACCGACTCCAGCAGCCGGCTGCCCACCGGCGTGAGATCGAGGCCGCAGAAATACAGCGTCGTCCCTTCGGCATCGGTCAGGTTGATATGGCCCCGGGGGTTGTAGGCCAGCAACCCACGCATGACCTCCGCCGCCGCCGTGATCAACACACGATTGGCCGCCAGCGTTGCGGCCAGCACGTCGGGGGCGACAAAACGGTATTGGCCATCATCCGGATCGAGGCCGGCACTGACGCTGCGCAACCAGGAGTCCCAAATCACCTGCCTGACCCCGACAGGTCGATCGGTGCGACCGTTCAGACACGCCAGCCAGGCCTGCTCCAGCTCAGCGATCGGTCCTTCGTTTAACGACGCCGGACCGAGCGCCGTAATGTAGTCGAGGTCTTGCACGCTGAAGGCCATTGGCTGTGGGATCACCATTTGCTCCTATGTTCATATTTTTGACATGTCAGTATAGACATGTCATTTGAATGAACACTTATTTCAAACACCTTTAAATACTCCCTTAAGTATCAATGACTTAAATATTGGCACAGCCCTTGCTCCCTGCTTTGTACCAGCGAGGACATTCCTGCTGTCGAGTCATTGAACAACAATAAAAGGGAGTCATTTCATGAGTACGTCCAAGATCATCCGCCTGGGTCTCATCGGTGCTGGCCGCATGGGCAGCTTTCACGGTCTGACTGCCGCCCGGCACATTCCCGGTGCCTGCCTGGCCGCCATCGCCGACCCGACACCCGGTCAGGCCGCCCGCCTCGCGGCAGAATTAGGTGTGCAGCGGGTCTATACCGATCCACAGCAATTACTCGATGACCCGGAAATAGACGGCGTCCTGATCGCCGCCCCTGCCCGCAGCCACGCCGAACTGGTGATCAGTGCGGCCCGCGCCGGCAAAGGGGTGTTTTGTGAAAAACCCATGGCCATCACCCTTGACGAAGCCGACCGCGCCATCGCCGCCGCTGCCGACGCCCGGGTGACGCTGCAAGTCGGTTTCAACCGGCGCTTTGCCAAAAGCTTCCGCACGGCTCATCTGGACGTGGTCGCCGGTCGTATCGGTACGCCGCAACTGCTGCGCTCGCTGACTCGCGACCCGGCGCTGAACAATCCGGCCGCCTCGCCGCAGTGGGTGATCTTCCTCGAAACCCTGATTCACGACTTCGATACCCTGCGCTACCTGAATCCCGGAGCCGAAGCGGTCGAGGTTTTTGTCATGGCCGATGCCCTGATCGCACCGGACTTCAAGGACAAGGGCTTCCTCGACACTGCAGTGGTCACGATCCGTTTCGACAACGGCGCCATCGCGACGGCCGAGGCCAATTTCCAGGCCGTCTATGGCTACGATGTTCGGGGGGAAGTGTTCGGCAGCGCGGGCATGCTGACCATGGGCAGCGTCAACGAGTCTGACCTGGTTCGCTATTTGGCCAATGGCATCCAGGCCGACACCCAGCGCCTGGACACCGACCTGCTGCGTGATGCGTATGTGGCCGAGCTCAACCACTTTGTCGACTGCCTGCGTACCGGCGAAAAACCCCTCGCCAGCGGCGAAGATGCCCGGGCGGCACTGGCCATTGCCCGCGCGTGCATCGAGTCGTTCCAGCAAGGCAAAGCGGTGCGCGTGCAAGGAGCCCGCTCATGAGTTTCATACCGTTCAAACTGGCGATCAGTGCCGAGATGGTCTTCCTCGACCTGCCGTTCACCGAACGCGTCAAACGAATTCACTCGCAGGGCTTCAGCGCCGAACTCTGGGGCTGGACGCAGAAAGACATTCCAGCCCTTGTCGCCACTGGCGCTGATTTCACCTCGATGACGGGTTACATCTCGGGCAATCTGACCGACCCCGAAGACATCCAGCACCTGCTCGACAGCGCACGAGAATCGCTGGCCGTCGCCGCCCAACTGAATTGCCCGAGCCTGAACCTGCACGGCACTGGCCTGGGCGACAAAGGCTTGCCGGTCAAACCCGTGGCCCTCACCACTGGGCGCATGTGGCTGAGCGCCTGCAAGACCCTGGAAAAAATCGCCCGCCTGGGCGAAGAAGCAGGCCGGGTATTCTTGCTGGAAAACCTCAATACCGAGGTGGACCACCCCGGCACCCCTTTCGCTCGCGCCGACGACACCCTGGCGTTGATCGAGGCCGTGGGCAGCCCGCATTTGAAGATGAACCTGGACCTTTACCATGCCCAGATCGGCGAAGGAAACCTGATCGAACTGATCCAGCGCGCAGGCAGCGCCATCGGGGAAATCCAGGTCGCCGATGTCCCCGGCCGCATGGAACCGGGCACCGGTGAAATCCATTATCCGGCCATTGCCAAAGCCTTGTTCGGCATGGGATACACCGGAGTCGTCGGGCTCGAGGGCTGGGCCAGCGGCGACAGCGAAGCAGCACTGGAACGCTTTCGACAAGCCTTCACACTGGATTGAGCCTAATGCCAGCTGCAACGCACTCTTTGTAGCAGCTGTCGAGCTTGCGAGGCTGCGTTCGGTTCGGGCCGCGTTCGGACGAAGCAGTCGTGAGTCCGGCTGATGCGGTTTACCTGATACACCGCAAGTTCTGGTTTGACGACTGCTTCGCAGCCGAACGCAGCCTCGCAGGCTCGACAGCTGCTACAGATCGCATTGCGGCTTTGAATGTCGACTCATAACAAAAAAGGAAAACCATCATGCGTCGTTGCACACTGCTTTTTGCCACGCTGTTATTACTCTTCAGCCAATGGGCCGCCGCCGACTATCGCATCGGCGTCAGCATTGCCAGGGTCGACGACAACTTCATGACCTACGTGCGTAGCGGCCTGGAAGAGGCCGCCAAAAAGGAGAACGTCCAGATCCAGTTCGAGGACGCCCAGGGTGATGTGGTTCGCCAGCTCAATCAGGTCGAGGGTTTCCTCAGCCAGAAAGTGGATGCCGTCATTGTCTTGCCGGTGGACACCGCTGCCACCGCCAACATGACGCGCGCCGCCGTCGAGGCGAAGACACCGCTGGTCTACGTCAATCGCCACCCGGACGAACGCGTCTTGCCCAAAGGCGTGGTCACGGTGGCGTCCAATGACATTGAGGCCGGTCAACTGCAGATGCGCTACCTGGCCGACAAGCTGGGGGGCAAAGGCAACATCGCGATCATCATGGGCGACCTCGCGCAAAACTCCACGCACGACCGTACTGAAGGCGTCAAACAGGTACTCAAGGACTATCCGGGGATCAAGATCGTCGAACAACAAAGTGCCGAGTGGCAGCGCAACAAAGGGATGGACCTGACCAGCAACTGGCTGCTGGCAGGTACCCGTTTTGATGCCATCGTTGCCAACAATGACGAGATGGCCATCGGCGCCGCCATGGCATTGCAGCAAGCCGGCAAAGCCAAGGGCGAGATTGCGATTGTCGGTATCGACGGCCTGCCCGACGGCCTGGCGGCCATCAAGCGCGGGATGCTCGTCGCCTCGGTATTTCAAGACCCCAAAGCGCAAGCGACCAGCGCGCTGCAAGCGGCAATCAAAATGATCAAAGGGGAGCCGGTCGAGACGGATGTCTGGGTGCCCTTCCAGCTGATCATGCCGGAGCAAGTGGCCGTGTTTGAGCAACGCTACAAGTAACATCAAACGGGAGCATGGCCTGCCGACAGGAAGTCAGCAGGCCATGCGCGTCGCCGTTTACAGGTCGGTGATTTCCTTATGACGTGGCACCAGCGCCTTCATCACGCTCCACGCCACCAGATAGGCCAGCGCGCAGATGGCAAACATGATCATGTAGCCGGTATGGATATCGCCGATCAGTTTGTAATGGTCGATCACCCAACCGCCGGTCTTGGTCATCACAACGCCGCCCAAGCCGCCGGCCAAACCGCCAATGCCGACCACCGACGCGATGGATTTTTGCGGGAACATGTCAGACACGGTGGTGAAGATGTTGCACGACCACGCCTGATGCGCCGATGCGCCCACGCCGATCAGCAGCACCGGTACCCAGAAACTGATGTAGCCGAATGGCTGCGCCAGCAGTACCAGCAACGGGAAGAAAGCAATCACCAGCATGGCTTTCATACGGCCGTCATACGGCGCATCACCGCGTGACATGAAATAGCTCGGGAACCAGCCGCCGCCGATGCTGCCCACCATGGTCATGCTGTACAGCACGGCCAGCGGCAACACGATGGCCTGGCCCTTCATGCCGTATTGCGCCGACAGGTAGGTCGGAAGCCAGAACAGGAAAAACCACCAGACGCCGTCGGTCATGAACTTGCCGAAGGCAAAGGCCCAGGTCTGGCGATAGGTCAGCAACTTGAACCACGATACTTTTTTGGCCGCAGCACCCGAGTCAGTGCCGGTGAGCGCTTGTGCGCCCTGATCGCTGCGGATGTAGGCCAGCTCTTGCACCGACAGACGCTTTTGCTGCTCCGGTTTTTCGTACAGCGCAATCCATACCGCCACCCAAACGAAGCCCAACGCACCGATCACGATGAACGCCGCTTCCCAGCCCCAAAGGCCGGCAATCAGCGGCACGCTGATCGGTGCCAGGATCGCGCCCACATTGGCGCCGGAGTTGAAGATACCGGTGGCGAAGGAACGCTCCTTCTTCGGGAAGTATTCGGCGGTGGCCTTGATCGCAATCGGGAAGTTACCCGCTTCGCCGATCGCCAGTACGGCGCGCGACAGCATGAAACCGGCGATTGAAACAGGGATCACGGCAAGGCCCAAGGCGCTGCTGATACCCGCAATCCCCTCGCCCATTGGCTCCGCAAAGGCGTGCATGATCGCGCCGGTCGACCAGATGCAGATCGCTACCACATAGGCGGTCTTGGTGCCGATCTTGTCAACGAAGCGGCCGGCGAACAGCATGGAAATCGCGTACACAAACTGAAAGACGGAGGCGATGTTCGCGTAATCGGTGTTACTCCAGCCAAATTGCGTCGACAGATCCGGCGCCAACAGACTCAGTACCTGGCGGTCCAGGTAATTGACGGTGGTGGCAAAAAACAACAGCGCGCAAATCGTCCAGCGGTACTTGCCGACGGCCTGGCCGATTCGTTGCGGATTGATGGGCTCGTTCAGATTCATGGCATCACTTTATTGTTGGATTATGGTGATGATCTCTCGGTTTCAAGCGAGATCAATTGTGTCGCGAAGCATCGCCAAAACGCGATGAGTCCACGCCACTGTATTGCGGGCTCGAAAATGGGTACCCCATGCTCAGCGGCTGGAGTTGGACATTTGGCAAGAGCTATCGGGCGTTTGGTGGGACAGTCGTATGCGACAGGCCTGACTGTGGGGATGGGCAAGCAGTCAAGGTCGAACCATAGGAAGCGGCATTCAGGGCGATGCGCGGGCGAGTTGTATTCATGATGGGGCCGACACTCGTTTTTATTTTTAGTGTTTAACAGCCGATGATCGTCTGTCGTCGTACAACTACGCCTTTTATATCGAGTTCACTACCGGGCTGTCAATCTGAAAAAACATCCGTTCGTCTCGACAAAGGCTGCTCGATAGAAATTCGATCAGGTCCAGAGGACGTAGTCTGTGGGCCAGTTAGCACTGGGATGTATCGGGTGTTGTCAGCGAGATATGAAGGTTTTGAAGATTAAACATTGTTGTACGACAACGCACTTAAAAAGCTCATGACGAGAGACATCGATAGCAGTCATCTCGTCAGAGTGGTTTTCGACTGCCAGGTCGGCGAAGACGGATCAGGATTTCGCAGCCGGTTTAGTGCGAGCGGCCGCTGTCGATGTGTTGAGCGCCACGGCAGCGAGAATGAGCGCCTTCAAGGCTTTCTCATCGGGCGTGTCGCCCTCATGCAAATCAATGGCACGTCGAGTGTTGCCGTCGAGGCTGGCGTTGAAAAGGCCTGAAGGGTCTTCAAGCGAGGCGCCCTTGGCAAACGTCAGCTTCACGACCTGCTTGTAGGTCTCGCCGGTGCAGATGATTCCGGCGTGCGACCACACTGGAACCCCCCGCCACTTCCATTCCTCGACCACGTCGGGGTCGGCCTGCTGGATGAGCGTGCGGACCCGAGCGAGCGTCTCGCCCCGCCAATCGCCCAGTTCCTTGATTCTCGCGTCTATCAGCTGAGAGGCCGAATCTGCGCCCTCTTCCTCTTTTGCACCGACCTGCTCTTTCTTCATGGTGGTTGTCGCCTTCTTCATGAGGGTATTCAAAACCGGGCTTTACAACGTTTTTTGACTGTTGCCGAGGGTCTTGGCCTTTTCGATCCCCCAGTCAAAGGCAGCCTCCATGTCCAGCAGATGCGGTTTTGGATCGTGGTCCTCAAAAATGGCGGTGCCGTCCGGCCGGTAAACACCGATGAACATCCCCAGTGAGCCGTCCTTCAAGATCTCGGTTTTGACCTCGATCTTGCATCCGTTCGACAGCGTTTCCTTGTGGTGCATATGGCGTTCAGTCATGGCTGCATTTCTCCCGTCGTTAAAGTCCGAGTAGCGCATTTACCCATTGGCCATGTTAGCTCAGTGCGGCCCACTAAAAGGCCTGCCAGGACAGCGGCGTAATGCCACCTATACTAGAAGCCACCGCCCCCTCGGGGTCTGCACTCCCAACAATAAAAAGCAGAGGTGGAACATGGTCTGGCAGCAAATCTACGATCCGTTCGGCAACCCGATACTTTCAACCCTCATGGCAGCAGTGCCGGTCGTGGTGATGCTGGCAGCCCTTGCGTTTTTCCATGTGAAGGCGCATCTGGCCGCATTGATGGCCCTAGCGTCGGCGCTGGTGATCGCGATCTTCGCCTTCGGCATGCCGGCGAACATGGCCGGCTCGGCCGCACTGTACGGCGCCGCCAACGGCTTGCTGCCGATTGGCTGGATTGTGCTCAACATCATCTTCCTTCATCGGCTGACCACCGAGAACGGCTCGTTCAAAGTGCTGCAGGATTCCCTGGCGCGCATCACTGATGATCGACGCCTGCAACTGCTGCTGATTGCCTTCTGCTTCGGTGCTTTCTTCGAAGGGGCCGCAGGCTTCGGTACGCCGGTGGCGGTGACCGGGGCGATTCTGATCGGGCTGGGCTTCTCGCCACTGGCCGCGTCTGGCCTGGCGTTGATCGCCAACACCGCGCCCGTGGCGTTCGGTGCGCTGGGCACGCCGATCATCACCCTGGCCAAGGTGACCGGGCTGGATGAAATGGAACTGTCGATGATGGTCGGCCGGCAATTGCCGTTCTTCTCGGTGATCGTGCCGTTCTGGTTGATCTGGGCATTCGCCGGCTGGCGCAAGATGCTGGAAATCTGGCCGGCGATTCTGGTGGCCGGGGTCAGTTTTGCCGTGCCGCAGTTCCTGGTGTCCAACTACCACGGGCCGATGCTGGTGGACGTGATCGCCGCGCTGATTTCCATGGCCTGCCTGACCGGTTTCCTCAGAGTCTGGAAACCGGCCACCGTGCATACCTCCGCCGCGCTGTCCGGGCGCGTCGACAATTCCAAAATAGCCGAAGAGCATGACGAAAAACCCGTCGCCAGCGCGACCTTTGCCAGCGATGCCAAGCCTGCGGTGATGCGCGCGTGGATGCCGTGGATCATCCTCACCGTGTTCGTGTTCGCCTGGGGCACCCAGGGTTTCAAAA
Organism: Pseudomonas sp. GL-B-26; assembly: GCF_019947405.1. Taxonomy (NCBI): domain Bacteria; kingdom Pseudomonadati; phylum Pseudomonadota; class Gammaproteobacteria; order Pseudomonadales; family Pseudomonadaceae; genus Pseudomonas; species Pseudomonas sp. GL-B-26. Next base: position 45,057 of record NZ_JAGYGJ010000052.1, read on the forward strand.
ACATGTTCGATACTCGCCCGGCGATTGATCCGGCCACCCACTCGGCCAAGCTCGACCCGCAAGGCAAACCGATGCGCGAAGCGAACCCGATCTTCGCTCCGGTCGTGACGTTCACCACGATTCACCAGCAGATCGAGAAGGTCCCGCCCGTAGTGCCCGCACCTAAAACCGAGGATGCGGTCTACAAGTTCACCTGGCTCACCAGCACCGGTAGCGGCATCCTGCTGGCGGCGATCCTCGGCGGACTGCTGATGGGCTATTCCATCCCGCAACTGATCCACCAATACCTGCGAACGATCTGGGTCGTGCGTTACTCGCTGATCACCATCGTCGCGATGCTCGCCCTGGGCTTCCTCACCCGCTATTCAGGCCTGGACGCCACCATGGGCCTGGCCTTCGCCGCGACGGGCATCTTCTACCCCATGTTCGGCACCCTGCTCGGCTGGCTCGGCGTAGCCTTGACCGGCTCGGACACGGCGTCCAACGTGCTGTTCGGCGGCTTGCAACGGGTGACCGCCGAGCAACTGGGGATCAGCCCGGTGTTGATGGCTGCCGCCAACAGTTCCGGCGGGGTCATGGGCAAGATGGTCGACGCGCAGTCGATCGTGGTGGCCTCCACCGCGACACGCTGGTACGGGCATGAAGGGGAAATCCTGCGTTATGTGTTTTTCCACTCGATCATCCTGGCCATTCTGGTCGGTGGTTTGGTGACGTTGCAGGCGTATGTGGCGCCGTTCAGTCATATGGTTGTTGGGGGGCATTGATTGATGTAGTTCGGGATGGGATGGGGGGCATATCCGTTTCTGCGGGAGTGGCGGCTGGCGGTTTCGCTCTTACAGCCAGCCCTTTCAAGGTCTTTTGACTTTAGCGGCCTTGAGCACCCGATCCGTCGACACGTGGGCATTCGCGGCTTTGCCTTCAAGCCACTCCTTTGTTTTGGGCACCTTCGGACCTCGCTTG
>NZ_JAGYGJ010000053.1:0-45033 GCF_019947405.1 Pseudomonas sp. GL-B-26
GCTCGCGAAGGCGGTGGGACATTCAATACTGATGTTGACTGACACGCCGCCTTCGCGAGCAAGCCCGCTCCCACAGGGTTTAGCGCACTAACTGTCTTCTTCTATATCGAGCAACAAATTCTCCAGCGCTTCACGGTAGTCACCCGGCTCCTTCCACATCCCCCGCTGCTGCGCCTCCAGCATCCGCTCGGTCATGTCGCGCAACGCATGCGGATTATGCTCGCGAACAAAATCCCGGGTCGCCGGATCCAGCAAATACGCATCCGCCAGTAACGCGTACTGGTGGTCGTCGATCAACTGCGTTGTAGCGTCGAAGGCAAACAGATTATCAACCGTCGCCGCCAGTTCAAACGCGCCTTTATAGCCATGGCGCTTCACGCCGTCGATCCACTTCGGATTGGCTGCCCGGGAGCGAATCACCCGGTTCAGCTCTTCCTTCAACGTGCGGATCTTCGGCAAGTCCGGCTGACTGTGATCGCCATGGTAACTGGCCGCGGCTTCACCACTGAGGCTTTCCACGGCCGCGAGCATGCCGCCCTGGAACTGGTAATAGTCGTTGGAGTCGAGCAAGTCGTGTTCACGGTTGTCCTGGTTTTGCAGCACAGCCTGAACCTGGCTCAGGCGCTGAGCGAACTGCGCTCGCGCCGCGGTGCCTTCGTCAGAACCGCCGTAAGCGTAGCCGCCCCAGTTCAGATAAACCTCGGCCAGGTCGTCACGGCTTTGCCACAGACGACCATCGATGGCGCCCTGCACGCCCGCGCCATAGGCACCGGGTTTGGCGCCAAAGATGCGCCAACCGGCCTGACGCTTGGCCGCGTCTTCATCCAGCCCCGATTGCATCAATGCTTCGCGCTCGGCACGCACTTTGGCCGCCAAGGGGTTGAGGTCGTCCGGCTCATCGAGGGCGGCGACCGCTTGCACGGCGGCGTCGAACAGGCGGATCAGATTGGCAAAGGCATCGCGGAAGAATCCGGAGACGCGCAACGTCACGTCCACGCGCGGACGGTCCAGCAGGCTCAGCGGCAGAATCTCGAAGTCGTCGACCCGCTGACTGCCCGTGGCCCAGACCGGGCGCACGCCCATCAGCGCCATGGCCTGGGCGATGTCATCGCCACCGGTGCGCATGGTCGCGGTACCCCACACCGACAGGCCGAGCTGACGCAGGTGATCGCCGTGGTCTTGCAGGTGTCGTTCGAGAATCAGGTTGGCCGACTGGAAACCGATGCGCCACGCGGTTGTGGTCGGCAGGTTACGCACGTCCACCGAGTAAAAGTTGCGCCCGGTCGGCAGCACGTCGAGCCGACCGCGACTCGGCGCACCACTGGGACCGGCGGGCACGAAGCGACCGCTGAGGGCGTCGAGCAGACCGCGCATTTCCGCCGGACCGCAGGCGTCCAGTCGTGGCGCGACGACTTCGCGCAGGCTGTCGATGATGGCTTTCATCTCTGACCAGCCTGGCTCGTTCAGCTGCTCAACCTCAGTGACCAAGGCTTGCTCGATCAATTGCGCGGCAAACAGTTCCAGACGTTCGCGGGTATCACCTGCCGTGCGCCAGATTTCATCGGTGAGGGCTTGCAGTTCAATCGGACGCGGCCCGATCCAAGGCTCGGCGAGCGTACAATCCAGCGGATCGAAGCCCAACGTGAACGCCTTGGCCAAGGCACGCAGCAGGCTCGATTGCGCACCACGCCCGTCGCCACGCGGAATACGCAACAACGCCAACAACGTATCGATACGCAAACGCCCGGTCGGTGATTCGCCGAAAATGTGCAGGCCGTCGCGGATCTGCGACTCTTTCAAGTCGCACAAATACGTGTCCAGACGCGGCAACCAGATCGCCGCATCAGCATCACTGTCGAGTTTTTCGTCCAGTTGCAGTTCGCGGTCGATGTGCGTCTCGCGCACCAGTTGCAGGATGTCGCGCTGCAATTCCCGGGCACGGCGCGGATCGAGCAATTGCGCTTCGTAATACTCGTCGGCGAGTAATTCGAGGTTGCGTAGCGGGCCGTAAGTTTCGGCGCGGGTCAGCGGCGGCATCAGGTGATCGATGATCACCGCCTGCGTACGGCGCTTGGCCTGGGCGCCCTCGCCCGGATCGTTGACGATGAACGGATAGATGTTCGGCAGCGGCCCGAGCAGCGCATCCGGCCAGCAATGCTCCGACAGCCCGACGCCTTTGCCCGGCAGCCATTCGAGGTTGCCGTGCTTGCCGACGTGGATCACGCCGTGGGCGCCGTAAGTGTTGCGCAACCAGAAATAGAACGCCAAGTAACCGTGAGGCGGCACCAGGTCCGGATCGTGATACACCGCACTTGGGTCCACCTGATAACCCCGCGCCGGTTGAATGCCGACGAAGGTCAGGCCAAAGCGCAGTCCGGCAATCATCATTCGCCCGCCACGGCACATCGGATCGCTTTGCGGCGAGCCCCATCGTTCCAGCACGGCCTGCCGATTGGACTCGGGCAAGGCGTTGAACATCAGGTTGTAGTCGTCCATCGACAGGCTTTGATGACACGGACGTTGGTCGAGGGTTTCGAGGTCGTTGCTGACGCCACCCAGCAACTGCTGGATCAACGCGGTGCCGCTATCAGGCAACTCGGCCGGCAGCGGATAACCTTCTTTATGCAGCGCACGCAGGATATTCAGCGCGGCGGCCGGGGTGTCGAGACCCACGCCATTGCCGATGCGACCATCACGGGTCGGGTAGTTGGCGAGGATCAGGGCGATGCGTTTTTCAGCATTGGGCACCCGCGCCAGATCGATCCAGCGTCGCGCCAGTTCGGCGACAAAATCCATACGCTCCGGTTGTGGCCGATAGCAGACCACATCGGATTGGCTGCGCTCACTGCGCCAGGCCAGGTCTTTGAAGCTGATCGGTCGGCTGATGATCCGCCCGTCCAGTTCCGGCAGCGCGATGTGCATCGCCAGATCGCGCGGACCGAGGCCTTGTTCGCTGGCGCGCCAACCGGGTTCGTTGTCCTGGGCGCAAATCGCCTGGATCACCGGGATGTTGCGGCGAAACGGTCGCAAGTGCGGCGCTTCGGGACTGGATTGAGCGAAACCGGTGGTGTTGAGAATCACGCCGGCTTCGACTTCGTCCAACAGGTCCTCGACCACCGTCAGGCAGCCGGGTTCTTTCAAACTGGCCACTGCAATCGGCAAAGGATTCAACCCTGCCACCTGCAAACGCTGGCAGAAAATATCGATGAAACCGGTGTTGGCCGCCTGCAAATGCGAGCGGTAGAACAGCACCGCCGCCACCGGTTGATCGGCCTGCCAGTCGGCTTGCCAATCCTTCAGTTCAGCGGGGCTTTTTTGCGGGTGGTAGATCGCCGTGCGCGGCAGGGTTTGCGGCTCGGCCCAGGCGTAGTCGCGATCCAGCCAACGATTGGCAAGGCAGCGGAAAAAATCCAGGGCATTGCTCATGCCGCCCTGACGCAGAAACTGCCAGAGCCGATCGCGGTCTTCCGCACCCACCGTGCTTAGCTCGCTGAGTTCAGGGTCCGGGCGGTCATCGCCTGGCACCAGAATCAGCTGCACACCGCGCTCCGACAGTTGCACCAGTTGCTCGACGCCGTAACGCCAATAGGCGATGCCGCCGTGCAACGAAATCAGAATCACCTTGGCGTGGCGCAGCACTTCGTCGAAGTAGAGATCGACCGAGGCGTGATTCTGCACCTGCATCGGGTTGGCCAGGCGCACGCTCGGGTAATCGTCGGGCAACTGCTGCGCCGCTTCGGCGAGCAGCGCGAGGCTGGAATCGCCGCTGCACAGGATCACCAGCTCGGCGGGGGTTTGCCCTAGGTCGGCAATGTTGTCATCCGACACGAAACCGCCGGGCTGGGTCCTGAGCAGGTGCATGGCTTAAACGCTGAGCGCGGCGCGCAATTGCGTTTCGAGCAGCGCGGCATCCAGCGCCTGACCGATCAACACCAGACGCGTGGTGCGCGCTTCATCGGCGCCCCACTGACGGTCGAAGTGCTTGTCGAAACGTGTGCCCACGCCCTGGATCAGCAAGCGCATCGGCTTGTTCGGAATCGCCGCGAAGCCTTTGACGCGCAGGATGCCGTGCTGGACCACCAGTTGGGTCAGCGCGTCCAGCAGCAGACTTTCGTCGGCTTGCGGCAGTTCGATGGAGATGGAGTCAAAGGCATCGTGGTCGTGATCGTCTTCGCCTTCATGGTGGTGATCGTGATGGCTGTGACGGCTGTCAATGTGTTCTTCGGAGCCGGCGCCGAGGCCGATCAGCACGTCCAGTGGCAGACGACCGCTGCTGGCTTCGATGACTTTCACCGCGGGCGGCAGTTCTTCAGCGACTTCCAGGCGCACACGGGCCAGGTCTTCGGGGCTGATCAGGTCGGCCTTGTTGAGGATCACCAGGTCGGCGCTGGCCAGTTGGTCGGCGAACAGTTCGTGCAGCGGCGATTCGTGGTCCAGGTTCGGGTCGAGTTTGCGCTGGGCATCGACCTGGTCCGGGAAAGCCGCGAAGGTGCCGGCGGCAACCGCTGGGCTGTCGACCACGGTGATCACCGCATCAACGGTGCAGGCGCTGCGGATTTCCGGCCACTGGAAGGCTTGCACCAACGGTTTTGGCAGGGCCAGGCCCGAGGTTTCGATGAGGATGTGGTCGAGGTCGCCGCGACGGGCGACGAGTTCGCGCATCACCGGGAAGAACTCTTCCTGAACGGTGCAGCACAGGCAGCCGTTGGCCAGTTCGTAGACGCGGCCGTTGGCTTCTTCTTCAGTGCAGCCGATGGAGCACTGCTTGAGGATTTCGCCGTCGATGCCCAGCTCGCCGAACTCGTTGACGATCACCGCAATGCGACGGCCCTGAGCGTTGTCGAGCATGTGCCGCAGCAAGGTGGTTTTGCCCGAGCCGAGGAAGCCGGTAACGATGGTGACGGGGAGTTTGGCCAGTGTTTTCATCGGATGCCCTTTGGCAAGGTGGCGGGCATACGGGACGACAATCGCTGCGACGGATGTGCGCGCGCAAGAGTTCCGCCACCGGATCACCCCGCCCGGTTGTAGTGAGAATCTGTGTCGAGGCAGGTCTCCTGGCTGACGGTGTGCCGGGTTTGTGGGCCTGGCATTCGCTGCGCCTTCCCGCGAACCCGTTGCACAGGGTTTGCAGTGGCGTGGCAGCGAACATCACCGTTCACAGTTGCGGGGGCAGCCGCGGCATCGACCGCGTTCCCTTCTTAGCTTCGGCAGACGCCGAAGAACCTCGAAAGCGCAAGGCTACGCATCGTGTGGGGGCGGGTCAATGTTCACCTGAGTTCTATGGCGCCCCCTTCGCGAGCAAGTCGAATCGTCGCACCGCCGCTCCCACAGGGGAATGCATTCCAAATGTGGGAGCGGGCTTGCTCGCGAAGGGAGCGCCGCAGTTTCCAACTGAGAACCCTTGCCAATTGACGTCCAACCCCCGCCCATGCTCTCCTACACGCCTTGTTACGGGTGCCCTTCAGAGGGTGAAACGGGAAACCGGTGAATCATGTGCTTTACTCTAAAGTCATGTCAGTCCGGTGCTGCCCCCGCAACGGTAAGCGAGCGAAGCGTCAGATCCACTGTGCCAGCAGTTCGGCATGGGAAGGTGATGCTTGCAGGTCAAGGCGAAAGCCAGTGCCCCTCGTGAGCCCGGAGACCGGCCCGCAACACAAAGTGACCATTACGATCACTGAATAACAAACCCGCGGTGGGCGGGCGCTGTTTGAACCTCTGCGTGCCCGACTCGCAGGGGTCTTCCATGCGCTCTAAATCACCCGCTGACAGACCAGAGGGAAGCGCCATGTCGATCATCAGCAGCACCGGCAGCAACACCGATAAGAGCACCGCCAGCACCACCAACACCCTGACTCAACGCCTGACCGCCGCCGTATGTGCGTCGATCCTGGGTGCCTGCCTGGTGTATTTCGCCGGTTTCTCGCACATCGAAGCGGTGCATAACGCCGCGCACGATACCCGCCACAGCTCCGCATTCCCGTGCCATTGAGACCTGATGACATGATCAAGCGTATTGCGCAAACCGCAGGGTTCACCGGGCTGCTGGCCGCCCTGTTGCTGACCCTGCTGCAAAGCTTCTGGGTGGCGCCACTGATTCTGCAGGCCGAGACGTTCGAAAAATCCGAGCCCGCCGCTGTTGAAGTTCACGAACACGCCGCAGGTGCAGTCGCCGCTCACACCCACGATGCTGAAGCGTGGGAACCGGAAGACGGCTGGCAGCGCGTGCTGTCCACTACCGGCGGCAACCTGGTGGTAGCAGTCGGTTTCGCGCTGATGCTGGCCGGTCTTTACACCTTGCGCGCTCCGACCAAAACCTCCCAAGGCCTGCTTTGGGGTCTGGCCGGTTACGCGACGTTCGTGCTGGCACCGACCCTCGGTCTGCCGCCTGAGCTGCCGGGCACTGCCGCGGCTGATTTGGCGCAACGGCAGATCTGGTGGATCGGCACGGCTGCCTCCACCGCAGTTGGCATCGCATTGATCGTGTTCAGCCGTCACTGGCTGATGAAAGTGCTCGGCGTAGCAATCCTGGCCGTTCCTCACGTGATCGGCGCACCACAACCGGAAGTCCACTCGATGCTGGCTCCGCAAGCCCTGGAAGCTCAGTTCAAAATCGCTTCGCAGCTGACCAACGTGGCATTCTGGCTGGCCCTGGGCCTGATCAGTGCCTGGTTGTTCCGCCGCAAAAGCGATGGTCAATACCACGCATGACTGAGATCAGCACAGCGCCGACTTTAGTGGTCGGCCTGGGCTGCCAGCGCGGCTGCCCCGTCAGCACGCTGCGGGCGCTGCTCGATCAGGCGTTACAGGCACATAAAATCGAACTTCACCAGATCAAGGCGCTGGCCAGCATCGACCTGAAGCGCGAAGAACCTGGCTTGATCGAACTGGCCGAACAGCTGGAGTTACCGTTGATGTACTTCAGCAGCGAACAACTGGCCGGCTATCAACCGCAACTCAGCCACCGCTCGGACATCGCGTTCGAACGCACCGGCTGCTACGGCGTAGCGGAAAGTGCCGCCCTGGCCCTGGCCGAACAACTGACCCAGGCACCGGCAAAATTGCTGATTTCACGACAAAAATATGCCCAGGCCACCTTGGCATTGGCCGGCGCCGCCTAAAATCCTCGATAATCCTCGCCTTCGATCATGAGCAATCTTCATCTGAAGCTTTGCCCAGCCCCTTTTTCTCACAGGAACCGACGATGACCGTCTACTTCATTGGCGCAGGTCCCGGCGACCCGGAACTGATCACCGTCAAAGGCCAACGGCTGATTCGCAGCTGCCCGGTGATCATCTATGCCGGCTCCCTGGTGCCCGCCGCCGTGCTGGAAGGCCATCGCGCCGAACAGGTAGTCAACAGCGCCGAACTGCACCTGAAACAGATCATCGAGCTGATCAAATCCGCCCATGCCAAGGGCCTGGACGTGGCCCGGGTGCACTCTGGCGACCCGAGTCTTTACGGCGCCATTGGCGAGCAGATCCGCTACCTGCGCGAACTCGACATCCCGTTTGAAATCATTCCCGGTGTCACGGCGACGGCGGCCTGCGCGGCGCTGTTGGGCGCGGAACTAACGTTACCCGACGTATCGCAAAGCGTGATCCTGACCCGCTATGCCGACAAAACCGCGATGCCCGCCGGCGAAGAGCTCGGCAGCCTGGCGCAGCACGGGGCGACCATGGCGATCCATCTGGGGGTTAATCATCTGGAGAAAATCCTGGCCGAATTGCTGCCGCATTACGGCGCGGATTGCCCGATTGCGGTGATTCACCGGGCGACCTGGCCGGATCAGGACTGGGTGGTGGGGACGTTGGCGGATATTGCCCAGAAGGTTGAAGCCAAGGGATTTCGACGCACGGCGTTGATTTTGGTGGGTCGGGTTTTGGGCAGTGATCACTTCAGTGAATCATCGCTGTACCGTGCGGGGCATGCGCATTTGTATCGCCCATAGGGCCCCTTCGCGAGCAAGCCCGCTCCCACATTGGAATGCGATCAAATGTGGGAGCGGGCTTGCTCGCGAAGGCGTCAGTGAATTTCACCCATAAAAAAACGGCGCTCACGGGGCGCCGTTTTTTATGTTTGCAGCGAACACCTTACTCAGTAGTAGGCATTTTCTTTCTGCGTGTGGTCGGTGACGTCACGAACGCCCTTGAGCTCGGGAATGCGCTCGAGCAAGGTGCGCTCGATGCCTTCGCGCAAGGTAACGTCTGCCTGGCCGCAGCCCTGGCAACCGCCGCCGAACTTCAGCACGGCGATGCCGTCTTCGACCACATCGATCAGGCTGACCTGACCGCCGTGGCTGGCCAGCCCCGGGTTGATCTCGGTTTGCAGGTAATAGTTGATACGCTCGTTGATCGGGCTGTCGGCATTGACCATCGGTACTTTGGCGTTTGGCGCCTTGATGGTGAGCTGGCCGCCCATACGGTCGGTGGCGTAGTCGACTACCGCATCGTCCAGGAACGCTTCGCTGAACGAGTCGATGTAAGCGGTGAAGCTTTTGAGCCCCAGCGCCGTGTCTTCAGGTTTTTCTTCGCCCGGCTTGCAATAAGCAATGCAGGTTTCGGCGTACTGGGTGCCAGGCTGGGTGATAAAGACGCGGATGCCGATGCCTGGGGTGTTCTGCTTGGAGAGCAGATCAGCCAGATAATCGTGGGCGGCGTCGGTAATGGTAATAGCGGTCATGGAAACTCCTCGCAGGCTTGGGCGCAGTTTACGCCAATCATCGCGCCGTACAAAGTCCTAGTATTTTTGTCGGGAACTGTGGCGAGGGGGCTTGCCCCCGTTCGGCTGCGCAGCAGTCGTAAACCAGACAACTCGGTGTATCTGAAGAATGCAGAGGGCTGCTTCGCAACCCAACGGGGGCAAGCCCCCTCGCCACAGGGCCCTTAATCAAAGATTCTCGTACCGGTTCATGTCCAGCACGCCCTCTTCTACCGGATCGGTCTCGTGGACGTACCGGCTCAGGTCATGGAAGTAGAACCAGAACTGCGGATGGCTGCGGCGAATGCCCCAGCGCTCGACGATTTTTTCGAAGCGATTAGCATCCTTGGCGTTTTCCATCTCGTCCACGAACTCAGGCACTTGCTCGGCCGGAATGTTGAACATGAAGTTCGGATAGCTGCTGAGCACGCCCGGAAAAATGGTGATCGTGTCGAGCCCCGGTTGATAACGCCGGGATTCACCGAGCAGGAACGCGACGTTACTGTGCGCCCGGTTGCGCAGCAGGCTGTAAACCTCACGCTTGCCGCTCGCGGTTTCGATGCGCAGCAGAGTCGCTTCCGGCAACTGATCGATAACCTTCAGCCCGGCCGCCGGACGCGAAGTCAGACGACTCAACGCCTGCTCGGCGCTCTGCAAGGCCAGATCGATGTTCGGCCGCGAGCAATAAGCGCCGTCACAACGGTTGATCGGATCCGGCTTGGCGTTGAGGTCGCCGTAACGGGCCAGCAACTGCAGGGTGAAATCGCGTTTCGGGTCCTTTTCGTCCAGTACCAGCGCCGTCTCTTTGTCGTTATCGATGGCCTCGTAGTCCAGCCACATCTTGAATTTGCCGCCGCTCTGGTACCAGTCGTCGAGGTAGTCGTCGCGCGAATCGGCCGGCATCAGGCGCAGGAAGTTTTGCTCGGCGCCGTTGCGGATCAGGTCGAAGTACAGCCGGGTTTGCGCCTGATGGGAGACGTTGCCGAACACGTCGAAGTTGACCGCCAACTGGTAATAGGTGCGCTCCAGCAGCGGGAAGTCGAACAGCCACATCGTTTGCGGCACGTCACCGATCAGGCCTTTGTTCACCGAGGCACTGTCAAAATGCCGGAAGATCGTCAGCAAGGCGTTATCGTTACCGGCCCACAAGGTCGACCAGCTCGGCGCCGGCGCGTCGGCGTAACTGTCACGGCGCAGCGCCTCGTACTCGTTACGCTTGTCGCGGTAGTCATGCCACAGGCTCAGGACGCTGCCGACATCGTCGTTCTGCCCCGGCATCGCCAACAACGGCGTGGCCTGGCCGCGATAATTCGGATCGATGATGTAGAGATCATGTTCAGGCGCCTGGAACAGTGCCCAGAAGTTATCGCGGATCACGTCGGTGGCGATCTGCCCACGGCACACCGGGCCGCGAATAAACGTACGGACGAAGTATTCGGCGTTATCGAGCATGAATTGATAACGCGCCTGGGCCGGGATTGCCTCGAACGTGGTGAACGGATTGGCCCGACGCTCCGGCCCGTAGCCCGGCAAGGCGTTGACCTGCCAGTTGCCGTTATAGAAGAGGCTTTTGATCCGTGCCATCTTCGCCGCGCTCAACGGGTAGGTGATGTGCGTCTTCTGCACAACCACGCCTTGCACCGGCCACAAGCGGTAATACACCTGAGTGCCCGGATCGTCATTCGGGCGGCGTGTGTTGATCAGATCAATCGGCTGGCCAGTCGGCGTGCGCGAACGTACCCACTGAAAGAAATGCCCCGGCTCGCCGTCCTTGAAATAGAGATGAGCGAGAAACCAATGCTCGAACAACCAACGCCCCACCAGGCTTTGCCGTCCGCCCGGTGAATTGAGCAGGTTTTCCCACTGCACCACCTGCAACGCTTCTTTGGCGCTCGGTACAAGACCTTGCTCGTCAATCGGCGCGCCGGACGCCAGCCAGCGTTGCAGCGTCTGGTATTGCTGGTCAGTCAGACCGGTGACCGCCAGCGGCATGCCCTCTTTGGGATGTGATTTGGCGTAGCCGTCGAACTCGGCCGGCATCGCGCACGTGTTTTCCCGGCTCAGGCCCAGAACGATCTCTTCTGGCAACCTGGCATTGGGTTGCAAAGGCGTTTTGTGGCCCAGCTCGAGCATCCGCGCCATCAACGCGGCCTGACTGCCTTGAGCGTCGAGCACCGAATAGAAATCCTTTTGCTGCCAGGCGCGTTTACCGAAGGCGTCATAAAACAGCCGGGTCGGCGCGGCAGCCTGGCGGCGTTGGCCGTCGTAGACCGGGACCTTGGTCGCGCCACGAGCGGCCCCTTCGCCACTGCCCAGGTTGAGCTGACAGGCGGCGTCATAGCAGGCATGGCAGGCCACACACTTTTCGGTGAAGATCGGTTGGATGTCGCGGCTGTAGGAAATGGCAGAGGAAATGGCCGGATCCTGCGCGGCGGCGCCCCAGCTTAAAAACAGCAAAACAATGCTGATGACGCGATAAGACATATCCCTGGTCCCGATCATGAAAAAACGTCGCGATTCTACCGGTCTGCCCCCCGCTCCAACATGAGCGATATTCATGCAAAACCGGGACATGCTCTAAAACCACGCAGGTTTGCTATTATCCCGCCCCTTCGTCATGGTCTTTCCGAGTAGTCCAAATGTCCGATCGCAGTGTTCGCCTTCAAGCTCTCAAGCACGCCCTCAAAGAGCGCATCCTGATTCTCGATGGCGGCATGGGCACGATGATCCAGAGCTACAAGCTCGAAGAGCAGGATTACCGCGGCAAACGCTTCGCCGACTGGCCAAGTGACGTCAAGGGCAACAACGACCTGTTGGTCCTGACGCGCCCGGACGTGATTGGCGCCATCGAGAAAGCCTACCTGGATGCCGGCGCCGACATTCTGGAAACCAACACCTTCAATGCCACCCAAGTGTCCCAAGCTGACTACGGCATGCAAGGCCTGGCGTACGAGCTAAACGTAGAAGGCGCACGCCTGGCGCGCAAGGTGGCAGACGCCAAGACCCTGGAAACCCCGGACAAGCCGCGCTTCGTCGCTGGCGTGCTCGGCCCTACAAGCCGCACCTGCTCGCTGTCGCCTGACGTGAACAACCCTGGCTACCGCAACGTGACCTTCGATGAACTGGTGGAAAACTACACCGAGGCCACTAAAGGCCTGATCGAAGGCGGTGCCGACCTGATTCTGATCGAAACCATTTTCGACACCCTGAACGCCAAAGCGGCGATCTTCGCGGTGCAAGGTGTGTACGAAGAACTCGGCGTCGAATTGCCGATCATGATCTCCGGCACCATTACCGATGCCTCCGGCCGTACGCTCTCCGGCCAGACTACCGAAGCTTTCTGGAACTCCGTGGCCCACGCCAAGCCCATCTCGGTCGGTTTGAACTGCGCCCTCGGCGCCAGCGAATTGCGCCCGTACCTGGAAGAACTGTCGAACAAGGCCAGCACCCACGTATCCGCGCACCCGAACGCCGGCCTGCCGAATGAATTTGGCGAGTACGACGAACTGCCGTCGGAAACCGCCAAGGTCATCGAAGAATTTGCCCAAAGCGGCTTCCTCAATATCGTCGGCGGTTGCTGCGGCACCACGCCGGGCCACATCGAAGCCATCGCCAACGCCGTCGCCGGTTATGCGCCGCGCGAAATCCCGGACATCCCGAAGGCCTGCCGCCTCTCGGGCCTGGAACCGTTCACCATCGATCGCAGCTCGCTGTTCGTCAACGTCGGCGAACGCACCAACATCACCGGTTCCGCCAAGTTCGCCCGGCTGATCCGTGAAGACAATTACACCGAAGCCCTGGAAGTCGCCCTGCAGCAGGTTGAAGCCGGCGCCCAGGTGATCGACATCAACATGGACGAAGGGATGCTCGATTCGAAGAAGGCCATGGTGACCTTCCTCAATCTGATTGCCGGCGAACCGGACATCTCCCGCGTCCCGATCATGATCGACTCCTCCAAGTGGGAAGTGATCGAAGCCGGCCTCAAGTGCATCCAGGGCAAGGGCATCGTCAACTCCATCAGCATGAAAGAAGGCGTCGAGCAGTTCATTCATCACGCCAAACTGTGCAAGCGCTACGGCGCCGCCGTGGTGGTGATGGCCTTCGACGAAGCCGGCCAGGCCGACACCGAAGCGCGCAAGAAAGAAATCTGCAAACGCTCCTACGACATTCTGGTCAACGAAGTCGGCTTCCCACCGGAAGACATCATCTTTGACCCGAACATCTTCGCCGTGGCCACCGGTATCGAAGAACACAACAACTACGCTGTGGACTTCATCAATGCCTGTGCCTACATCCGTGACGAACTGCCGTACGCGCTGACCTCGGGCGGCGTGTCCAACGTGTCGTTCTCGTTCCGGGGCAACAACCCGGTGCGCGAGGCGATTCACTCGGTGTTCCTGCTGTATGCGATCCGCAACGGCCTGACCATGGGCATCGTCAACGCCGGTCAGCTGGAGATCTACGACCAGATCCCGGCCGAGCTGCGTGACGCCGTTGAAGACGTAGTGCTCAACCGCACCCCGGAAGGCACCGACGCCCTCCTCGCCATTGCCGACAAGTACAAGGGCGACGGCAGCGTCAAGGAAACCGAAACCGAAGAATGGCGCGGCTGGGACGTCAACAAGCGTCTGGAGCATGCGCTGGTCAAAGGCATCACCACACATATTGTTGAAGACACTGAAGAATCCCGTCAGTCGTTCGCTCGCCCGATCGAAGTGATCGAAGGCCCGCTGATGTCCGGCATGAACATCGTCGGCGACCTGTTCGGCGCGGGCAAAATGTTCTTGCCGCAGGTGGTGAAATCCGCCCGCGTGATGAAGCAGGCCGTGGCCCACTTGATCCCGTTCATCGAACTGGAAAAAGGCGACAAACCGGAAGCCAAGGGCAAGATCCTCATGGCCACGGTAAAAGGCGACGTGCACGACATCGGCAAGAACATCGTCGGCGTGGTGCTGGGCTGTAACGGCTACGACATCGTCGACCTCGGCGTGATGGTGCCGGCCGAAAAAATCCTGCAAGTGGCCAAGGAGCAGAAGTGCGACATCATCGGCTTGTCCGGCCTGATTACGCCATCGCTGGATGAAATGGTCCACGTGGCCCGCGAGATGCAGCGTCAGGACTTCCATCTGCCACTGATGATCGGCGGCGCGACCACCTCGAAAGCGCACACGGCAGTGAAGATCGAGCCGAAATACAGCAACGACGCAGTGATCTACGTCACCGACGCTTCCCGCGCCGTGGGCGTGGCGACGCAGTTACTGTCCAAGGAGTTGAAACCGGCTTTCGTCGAGAAGACCCGCCTGGAATACATCGACGTCCGCGAGCGTACTGCCAACCGTAGCGCCCGTACCGAGCGCCTGAGTTACCCGGCGGCCATCGCCAAGAAACCGCAGTTCGACTGGAGCACTTACGCGCCGGTCAAACCGACCTTTACCGGTGCCAAGGTGCTGGACAACATCGACTTGAAAGTCCTGGCCGAATACATCGACTGGACGCCGTTCTTTATCTCCTGGGACCTGGCCGGCAAGTACCCGCGCATTCTGCAGGACGAAGTGGTCGGTGAAGCCGCCACCGCGCTGTTCGCCGATGCCCAGGAAATGCTCGCCAAGCTGATCGACGAGAAACTCATCAGCGCCCGCGCGGTGTTCGGCTTCTGGCCGGCCAACCAGGTGCGTGACGACGACATCGAAGTTTATGGCGATGACGGCAAGCCGATTGCCAAGCTGCATCACCTGCGTCAGCAGATCATCAAGACCGACGGCAAACCGAACTTCTCCCTGGCTGACTTCGTTGCACCGAAGGACAGCGAAGTGACCGACTACGTGGGTGGTTTCATCACCACCGCCGGGATCGGCGCCGAAGAAGTGGCCAAGGCCTATCAGGATGCCGGCGACGACTACAACTCGATCATGGTCAAGGCACTGGCCGACCGTTTGGCCGAGGCGTGCGCCGAGTGGCTGCACCAGCAGGTCCGTAAAGATTATTGGGGTTACGCCAAGGACGAGACGCTCGACAACGAGGCGCTGATCAAAGAGCAATACACCGGTATCCGCCCTGCCCCGGGCTACCCGGCCTGCCCGGATCACACCGAGAAATCCACACTGTTCAAGTTGCTGGACCCCGAGGCCTCGGAAATGAAAGCCGGCCGCAGCGGCGTGTTCCTCACTGAGCACTACGCCATGTTCCCGGCGGCAGCGGTCAGCGGTTGGTACTTCGCTCACCCGCAGGCGCAGTATTTTGCCGTGGGCAAGATCGACAAGGATCAAGTGCAGAGCTACACGTCGCGCAAGGGTCAGGAGTTGAGCGTGACCGAGCGCTGGCTGGCGCCGAACCTGGGTTACGACAACTGATGATGGTCCCGGGAGTCGACTGGTGCGACTCCCGGGGTTCTTGTGAAAGCTGCCGCTAAACGTTACAGCCCCACCAGCGTCCGTTCTTTTTCAGACAATTCGCGCACCAACTTTCCTTGCTCGAAGAGAAGGTCTGCCTCTATCACCCGCATGGCGGTCTTGTACTGTTCCTCCGCGCCTTCGCCGTAATTTGGATACGCCTCGTCTACCTCATGCTCTCTGCCTGCAAACCCCTCTCGCACCTGGGCGAACCGTTCAGGGTATTTGTCCTTCAAATAGTCGCTCCAGTACTGGCGGCCGACCAAATCATCAACAAATGCCGATGATTGTTCTGCCGCGATCACTTCAGCATGGGCCGCATCCAGCATGACAGGCGTTACGTTGCCGCTGTAGCGCATGCCTCTTGGTTGCCCCGGCAACTCAAGTCGCTCGGCAAGGCCGATACGATAGGCTAACCGCACTTCCGCCGGATCAGTTGAACGGCGGCTTGCCTGTCGCTGGACAATGTCGCGGTTAGCGATTTTCTCGACTTCGCCAAGGCGAAACAGGTTCCTGCCAAGTCTGAACAAGACTTTACCTTGTTGGCCCGGGGAAATTGACTTCGCGGTCTCACATTCGAAAGTCTTAACTTCTATATCGCTGAACAACAGGATTTGACCATCAACGCAGGTTGCGCCAGACCTCGCCATTTCGAAGATCGTATCCCTCAGACCTGCGTCGCTATCGGCCACCCTCATCACGGTATGGACCCGCCGCACAAGATCAGGACGTCCCGTCAGGAAGTCTGTCGTACCTTCCATTCTGGTCAGCAGATTGAAGAAGAACTTACTGTTTTGCGCTTGCTCGAAGTCATTCCATATCCGTATCAATTCCTCTGAGTCGGCTGCTGACGGAGCGATCCATCGCTCACGGGCGTCAGTACCTGTCACCTCATCCAAATCTACTTCTACGTCACTTGCAATCGAGTCATCGCTATCGCTGTCGTTAAAGCTGCGGCTGTCGCTACTGCTATCAATCCGCTCCAACGCCTCATCAATCTCTTCTGGCGTCCATCCCACTATCTGCTCGCCCTCCAGCACCTGATTACGCAGCATTAGCAGGCTCGCGCCATCCAGAGTTTCGTTGCTGGCCAGATTCGTGCCCGCACGCAATTCCCTGTGTTCATCGGCCATCAGGACCGACGGAATGGACTCGATCATGTTGTCGCGCAAATCCAGCGCGCTGAGCGAGGGGAGCTGAAGCGTTCCCTGCGGCCAGATGACCAGGCGATTGCCACTCAGATCGAGGGCCTGCAAACGGGTAAGAGGGCTGACATCCAGCGACTCAAGCCAGTTTTCGGACAGGTTCAATGATTCCAGGTTGCTCAATCCTGCAAGCTGACGCTGGAGCTGAGGTGCATTGGAAAAACGGTTATTGACTGCCGAAAGTCGCTTGAGGCTGTTCAATGAGGTCACGGACTCTGGCAAGGCACTCAATGCGTTGGCATTCAGCGCCAGGGTATGAACGTGAGTAAACGCGCCGAGGAAATCGCTTAGCCCCTCCTCTCTCAGATAAACGTTGTTCAGGTTCAACGCACCGACATGAGCGAAGTCGGCGGGTAGAGCCGGGAGATTGCCCAAGGGGTTATCGGACAGATCAAGGATGTAACCTCCCGATGCGCTCTCCACGGCCTGCGCCCCGCGAAGGTTCTGCCTCCAGCACGCCATTATCCGGTCAGCCGCCTGACGACGCTCGGTGGCTGCAATCCACACAGGAGGAGAGGATTCACCCATCCGCTGTGGTTGGGTTTCGATCCATGTGTTCAGGGTCTTCGTCAATGCCTGATGTTGTCTGTCCCATTTGGCCAATTGCTCATACAGGGGGCCAGCGCCGCCATGGCGTAACGTCAGTTCATCAATTATCCGTATCGCCTCGACGCCTGGCAGGTCCGGATCAAGCCTTCGCAAGCGGGCTTGTGGGGTCAAGCGTGTCAGGTCATTGCCAGGTACAACGGGCAGCGGCAATAACAAGTCCGGATTTTGCGCGACCAGAACCGGAAAGTACTCTGGCTCACCCAGGGTAATGCCCGCCTGCAAGCTGGCTCTGGAGATACCCATGGGTGTTTCGGAAGAAGTACTCGCCAGCAAATCGGTGCGGGCCTTGGCCGTCAATCGACAGCCAGTCATATCGATCCTTAGAGCGTCATGGCCGGTCAGGGCAGCCTCAGGAATCGTCGTGATAGCGCTGTTGTTCAACTCGAGCTTGCCGAGGCCGGACAAGTTCAATGCACCTTTTGGCCAGTCCTTAATGGCGGAATGACCCACACGCAGGGTCTTCAAGCGGGTCATGGCGCTGACATCCAGCGAATCGAGCCGGTTATAGCGCAAGTCCAGGCTTTCAAGGGCAGACAACCGGTTCAAGCGTTGCTGCATACTCGGGGTAATTGTCAGGTGATTTCGGCTCAGCTCCAGATAACTGAGTTTTCCGAGATTGCCCAATGCCGACGGGAGATCCTGCAGTTGATTGCCACTCAGATCCAACCCACGAATGTCGGTGAAGCCGCTCAAAAAACGACTGAAATCCTCGGATGAGGCCACCACACCCGACATTTGCAGGGTTTGCACATGGGCAAAATTCGTTGCTGACAGCGCTGGCAGTTCAGGCAGATCGCCCAGCGGCCAGCCGGACAAATCAAGAGTCGATGCAATGATTTGTCGCGGCATGCCAGGCAATGGCCACACCGTTGAAGACCCGGCCAGAGGCTGCGAAGACTGTGCCTCCTGCGTACCGCCATAGCGTTTACGCAGACCATCACGCCAACACTCACGGATTCGCCGGGCAACGGATTCTCGTTCCCGAATGTTGACTTGCCGGCCATTGACTCTTGCTGTTCGCTGCTGCCACGCCTCCAGTTGCTGTCGCAATGCCTGTCCATCCTGGCGCAGTGCATTGATCCGTGCCAGCAACACCCGCCCTGCCAACCCCTCAACCTTCATTCGCCCAAGGGCAATCTTCGAAAGCTCGTCGCTTGTCTCCAGGGCGTTGTGTAGCGTGCCTTGGCAATAACGATCCAGCATTTGCCCGGTATCCAGCAAATGCGCAGGATTGTCGTGCACATACTCGTATGCCTTCACGAAGTCCTCAGTGCTCAGCCTGGCCCAGTTGAGTTTCATGCCGGGCCACAGTGATTCATGACCGGATAGCCATTCAGGGGGAAGTGTCTTGACGCTTGAGTGAGTGAGATCCAGCGACCTGAGCTGCGGCAATTGCAGAGCGCCCTTCGGCCAGACCTCTGTCGTTCCGTACACACTCAACGAATGCAGTTGAGTCAGGCGACTGACATCCAGCTCGCCCGCCATGCCGATCACGTCCAATCGTTGCAGTTGTGGCATCGCGTCTATCACCGATTGGGCAGCGTCGGTGAATTCCGGACCCAGCGGCCCTGCCATCTCCAGCTCACGAATACCCGGCAGTGCCTTTAGTCTCTCGGCCAGTTGAACCCTATCGACGCCATCCTGGACTCCCAACGTCAGCGACCGGGCGTTGGGGAACTGGCGCACAAAGGCTTCCGGCGTCTGACTCAATACTCCACCAACACTCATATTCAGACGACTTACGTGAGGAAAGTTGCCGGCCAGTTCCGGCAGGCTGTCTGCAGCGCCCACGTCCAGAGAAACACTGGCATCGCCATCGTAAATACCCCTCCGCTGCCAGACGTATCGAATGTTTCGTGCGACTTGATGGCGGGCAGTATTCTGGCCGCCGCTGGTTATCCATTGTTCGAGCTGCGCCGTCAGGGCCTCGTATTCCCGGCCCCGCATGTTCAGAAAATGGGCGATCTGCGTTTCGGTCATGCCATCACGCGCAAGCTTGATGACCATCAATTCCGCCACCTCATCGGAGAAGATCGGATAGACATCCCGCAACCTGGAGACCAATGAGGGATTCACCTTTGCTCCGGCACCTCGCCCGCTCAATGGGTAGCCGACCCTGCCGTCGGCCAGTCGCACCGGCGAACGGAATCGTGGCATGGCGGCGTTGGGCACGAGGGTTTCCATCATCTGATCACGGTGGCCCATGGCGTAGGTGGTCAACGTCTTTTGTAACCTGGCACCCTGCGTCACATTGGGCATGCCCAACTGAGTGCGGACGTCGTCCGGCAACGCATGCATGACCGAAGAGAAAAAGTTGTCGCCTTCTTTCGGTACGCTGCTCAACGAGTTTTCTTGCTGGTCGAAGGCCTGGAACTGATTGGCTTGATGATGTTGATAGCCGTCCTTGACCAGGTATTTGACTTGCTCGGCCGTCTCGCTACCGATGGTGTCGAGCAGTTTTCCGCCGCAATCGCCCTGACGAACTTCCAGGCGCAGGCTTTTCGGCCTGTCGGGGAGTTTTTCAAGGCTGTGCAGCGCCAGGCGCTGGCTGTCGGATGACGCCATGCTCTCCAGCTGCAGTCCGGCCAAGGCCTTGTTCAGCCGAGTCACCCGGGCGCGCGCACGCCCCTTGAGCAACAGACTGGTGGGAAGTCGGCCGGTTTGTTTGATGTGCAGCCGTTCCTTGGCGGTGGCATTGGCCAGGACTCCTTGCGCCGCGTCCGTCGATAGACTGGGGAAAGTACGCTGCAGCGCCTGAATTTCACGCGTTGTTGCCTTGGAATCCTGGCTGAGTGTGTCGAACAATGAGGTTTTGTTGCCCGAAAGGTGGTCGCCAAGCTGTTGTCGAAAAACCGTTTCACGCTCTGCCTCGACCCGTGCACCTTCACCCCCAGCAAGCGAACGATTTCTTCCTCCTCCAGTGCCGCAAGCACTCGTTCGGGCAATTTCCCGGCAGACACATCCTCACGGGAAATCCTGATGCTCGGCTTCACGGGTGTCGACGCCTCACCATAGCGGGACGAAGCACCGCTCAGGCTTGCATTGTCGAACACGTCGATCACCCGCCCCTGCGGCCAACGCGGCATATTGATCACGTGTGGCAAGATCGCGTTGTAGCGGCTGTCCGGCACCGGCTGATCGAGACGAATCTGTTCAATCATTTCATTGAGCTGACGGTCGATTTGAAACTGCCGCAACGTGTCGGATAACGCTGATGGCAAGCGCAGGTTATCCGTATGGATCTTGCGCAACGCGTCGTCGTTAACGCCGCTGATATCGGCGATTTTCTCCAGCGTCGCCGCGTCAATACCGTCGGTGACCGGGCCAAGACGTCGTAACAAGGTGGCACGATCCCACCCCAGCGGGCGCTCGAAACGATGGCGCCACGCGCCCTCACCGTTGTGTTCAAGAACGGGGGAGTAAGCGTTCGGGTCCGTCGGGTGTTTGAAACGCCATTTGTTCAGCGTGGGGTCGAAGGTTTTTTCGTAGACGTTACCGTCGAGCCTGATATAGGTCTTGCCGCCCACTTCATACTGCCCAAGCTTGTCGGGCTTGAGCCCCGCCGGCAAGACCCTGTCGCTCAGGTAAGGCGTCAAGCCAGGCCGCCACAACTGTTCGTTGCCAAACGGCAATTTGACCTTGACCAGGCCATCGACGATGGGTGTAGACAGCACTTTCGGCGCTTTACTGACAGCCGCGCCTACAGCCGCCATGAATGCCACGTTCACGGCCACCGACTTCAAATAACTCCAGGCCTGATCCGTGTCCCCGATGCTCCACGCTTCAACCCCGTGATAAATGTCTGTGGTCAGTTGCACAGCCATCACGGCCATCATTACCTCGCCCAGGCCGGGCACAAAAAAAGCCGCCACGTTGAGTATGTTCAGCCCCCACTCGGCATAGCGGGCGAGTCGTTCATACCAGGCGTCATGATCGACCTTGGCCGTCGGTACCGCCAGTTGCTCGGCTGTCTCCTTGAGGCGCGTCTGGTGCCGCGTGTACAGCTCGCCGAACAGCTCCGTGCCAAAAAATTCTTCACTGATATCAAGAGCCGGCTCGTCCCGGTAAACATTTTCGTAGATTCCGTCTATGTGCCCCAAGAGGGTTTCTTTACGGTGTGGGAAATCCGGGTTCCATTTGAGTGTTTGCAGAGCAGTCTTGATCTTGCCGAGGAACTTGCCCGCATCACCGTGAGGAATGAGCCTGAGGAAAGAGCGCTGGTAGTTCATATCGCGCAGCCTGTAGCTCAGGTCATTTTCAAAGGACTTGAGCGAGGCATATTCCATGACCGGCGCCACCGGATCGCCCGGAATACAGACGATGATCCGCGAGTCCTGGTAACCCAGTACGTCAAACAGGTTTACACCGGGATTGGTCCAGCTGAAGTTGACCTTTTTACCTTTGCGCCGGCTTGCGCCAATGACAAACAGCTCACTGACAGGCGACCCCAGCACATGCAACTGACTGCAAGTGACGCGCTCACCATCCAGTGTTGCCGATTTGTCGCCGTTGAGCACGGCCAGCAATGTGCTGTAGGCCGATGGCGTGATCAGCGATTTGAGGTGGGCGATATGGGCATGCACCCGCAGACTGTCCGCCCACGCGCCGAGCGTTTGGGTGCGCACGGTGGCCGCCCTGTCCGCGGCGTCAAACATCGCCGTCAGATGTTCCTGATACTGCTTGCCGATATCCAGTTCACGGCACAGCGAGGCGAAATCGGCGGGCTTTATCGGTAGCTTCTTGATCCTGTAGCGCGTTGAAGGGCCCTTTTGCGGATAGTCCCAACCGTAAGGTCCTCCTTGAGTTTCCAGAGAGGCAGCCCGCATACCTCGTTCAGCAATGACGTCATGTTCATCAAACGCCTGGTGTTCTTCAAAATTGCGCAGTGCCAATTGCAGCAGTGTCTGGTGAGTGATCAGCGAGCCTGCAAAGGGCTCGTAGAACCAGGTCTGCGCAACATCAACTTTCAACCCGAACTTTTTTTGCAACGCTGCTTCGAGCAACGGCTTCGCGAATTCGGTGACCCCTTTGAGCCCGGTGAGTGTTTTTGCCAGGGTTTCGTTGGCGGTTCGACTGCGCTTCTGGTCGTCCCGTACGGTTTGTCGTTGGTCGCTGGAGGCCTTCTGAAACCAGTCTGGCATGGCATTTTCGGCCAGGCCTCCTGGTGTTCTCGCCCGATCCAGAGCCTGGATGTTTGCCGGGGTCAGGTGGCGTATCCGATCGTGCAGCTTTTTTTTGATGAAATGGTTGTGAAGGCCCTTTTCCTGGGCCGTTGGGATTCCACTCATGTGGCAATACCTGATGCTGTTAAATGAAGCACCAGTCAATCAGCAGGTTTGTCGTCCAGGGCGGTACATATTTATACCGGGTAGCGCCTGGGGCGATCTTCTTTCCGTGGGTTGTCTATGCTTGTCTTACTCAAACGGCAGACGAGGGGTTTATGGACGATCCAGCCGACAACAAGCCGCCCACTTTCTGGCAGATGCTGCACAGCGTCATGGCGGCGGCGTTCGGGGTGCAGAGCGGGAAGAACCGGGCGCGGGACTTCACTCACGGCAAGCCCAGTCATTTCGTGATTCTGGGGATTTTGTTCACCGCGGTGTTCGCATTGACGCTGTACGGCATCGTGCAACTGGTGGTGCATCTGGCCGGGGTTTAGCGCATCAAGGTTTGCAGGCTGAACGGATAGCGATACGACGTCGACCGGCCCTTGGCTGAAAGACGGCGGAAGTTCACACCGTAATCCGGTGATTCCCCCATGGCCAGCAATCGCTTGGCCTGTGCCTTGTCGATCAATTGCAGCAACGGGATTTGCCGGTCTCGGCCGCCGTAATGGCTGAGATCCACACCCAGTTCAAGATCATGCAACTCCACCAGCGCCCAGCCGCCCAACGTGAAGTGCCCGCCCAACAGCACGCTGATGCGTCCGTCGACCTTCGCCTGTAACGCCGCCGGCGAGGTGTTGACCGCACTGAACAACGCATCCTTGCCGGGTATCCCACCCGTCTCCGAATACGCCTGCATGGCGCCAAACGCCATTTCGTCATTGGCTGACCACACCAGCGAGACCTTCGGATAACGCCGGAACAGCAGTTTGGCCTGTTCGTAGGCCCGTTCCCGGGTCCAGCCGCTGTAAACCAGTTGGCGCAAGCGCACTTCAGGGTGCTCGGCCAAGGCCCGCATCATGCCTTGCTCGCGCAGTTGCGCCGAAGGGGTGATCTTCAGGCCGGAAAACGCCAGCAACTCGATGACCTGACCGGGCGCCGCGGGCGGATGCTGGCGAATCAGTTCCTTGAGCATCAGGTAGCCACCCTCCTCATCGTTGGGCACCAGGCTGCCCAACTGATCAGAGCGATCCCGCAGCAGACTCTGCTGATTGGCCGTCAGCGAAGCGTTAACCATAAACAGCTTTACCCCGCTGCCCTGGGCCAGGCGAATGATCTGCGGGGCGACGTACTGTTCGTTGGCGAACACCAGATAGTCCGGACGATCAGGGCCTTGCAGCGCCTGACGCGCTTGCGCCAACGTGAGCTCCGGCATGCGTCGGGAATAGAGAATTCGCAGATCGATGCCCAGATCCGTGGCTGCCGCCTGCATGAATTGCGAATAGCTGATCCAGAAGGCTTCGTCAGTCTTTCCAGGGCTCAGGAACAATACCGATTCCGCGCGCACAACGGGGCCGTAAACTGCGCCAAGCATCAGCAGGAATGAGTAGAAAAACTTCAACATTGATCGTTCGAGCCCCCCGGCAATTCGCCGCGCATTATAGCCAGCGAAGTCCCGGAAAACGGCGTTTATTCCGGTTATTGTCCGACAATCGTCGGTATGGGACCCGGACGAGGTCGGTTATTGATGACTGACCCAAAATACCGCAGTGCCCACGACCAGGATGATCAGGAACAGAATGGCCCAAGCATCGACCGTGCTATCGGGTTTTGACGTTTTGGTAGGGTTGCTCATTGCATCGCCTCTTGTCGGTTTTATCGGTGATTGCATAAAGACTCGAGCACAGTTAAGACGATGATTGCCCGCACCACAAATGTGGGTTTTAGCTCGTTGGCCTTCATTAGTCGTTTTGGTTCTTTACATATACTCAAACATCACTTTTGCGCATAACTGCAAACTGGTATCTTGCCCCGGCTCCGTTGGGAGTGCGCGGCCGTGCGCGCAGAATTGCCGAGGCAGTATCGGAAACTTCAGCAAGCGAAAAACGCAACTGGATCCGACCGGCCCAAGCCTGAGAACAGGACTTATATGTACGTATACGACGAGTACGATCAGCGGATCATCGAGGACCGCGTCAAGCAGTTCCGTGATCAGACCCGACGCTATCTGGCAGGCGAGCTGAGCGAAGAAGAATTCCGCCCCCTGCGCCTGCAAAATGGCCTTTATATCCAGCGCTTCGCGCCGATGTTGCGGGTGGCGGTGCCTTACGGCCAACTGACTTCGCGCCAGACGCGAATGATGGCCAGGATTGCCCGCGATTTCGACAAGGGCTATGCCCACATCAGCACCCGGCAGAACGTACAGTTCAACTGGCCGGCGCTGGAAGACATCCCGGACATCCTTGCCGAACTGGCGACCGTGCAGATGCACGCGATCCAGACCAGCGGCAACTGCTTGCGCAACGTCACCACCGACCAGTTCGCCGGTGTCGCTGCCGACGAGCTGATCGATCCGCGCCCGTGGTGCGAGATCGTCCGCCAATGGACCACGTTCCACCCTGAATTCGCTTACTTGCCGCGCAAGTTCAAGATCGCCATCAACGGTTCGACTTCCGACCGTGCGGCCATCGAAGTCCATGACATCGGCCTTGAGCCGGTGCACAACGCCGCTGGCGAGCTGGGCTTCCGTGTGCTGGTGGGTGGCGGTCTCGGCCGTACCCCGGTGGTCGGCGCGTTCATCAATGAATTCCTGCCGTGGCAAGACCTGTTGAGCTACCTCGACGCCATCCTGCGGGTCTACAACCGCTACGGCCGTCGTGACAACAAGTACAAGGCGCGGATCAAGATTCTGGTCAAGGCCCTGACACCTGAAGTCTTCGCGCAAAAAGTCGATGCGGAAATGGAGCACCTTCGCGGTGGCCAGACCACGCTGACCGAAGCCGAAGTGCATCGTGTGGCCAAACACTTCGTCGACCCCGAGTACAAGGCTCTGGACAACCAGACCTTGGCATTGGCCGAACTCGATAAAGAACACCCGGGCTTCGCGCGCTGGCGCACCCGCAATACCCTGGCCCACAAAAAGCCGGGTTATGTGGCCGTGACCCTGTCCCTGAAGCCGACCGGTGTTGCACCGGGCGACATCACCGACAAGCAACTCGATGCCGTTGCCGACCTGGCCGATCGTTACAGCTTCGGCCAGCTGCGCACGTCTCACGAGCAGAACATCATTCTGGCCGACGTTGAACAAAGTCAGTTGTTCGCGATGTGGGGCGAGTTGCGTGAGCAGGGTTTCGCCACGCCGAACATCGGCTTGCTGACCGACATCATCTGCTGCCCGGGCGGTGACTTCTGCTCCTTGGCCAACGCCAAGTCGATCCCGATCGCCGAGTCGATCCAGCGTCGCTTCGAAGACCTGGATTACCTGTTCGATATCGGCGAACTGGACCTGAACATCTCCGGCTGCATGAACGCCTGTGGTCACCACCACGTCGGCCACATCGGCATCCTCGGGGTGGACAAGAAAGGCGAAGAGTTCTACCAGGTGTCCCTGGGTGGCAGCGCCAGTCGCGACGCGAGCCTGGGCAAAATCCTCGGCCCGTCCTTCGCCCAGGAAGCCATGCCTGATGTGATTGAAAAGCTGATCGACGTGTACATCGAACAACGTACCGAAGACGAGCGTTTCATCGACACCTATCAGCGTATTGGCATCGACCTCTTCAAGGAGCGTGTCTATGCAGCGAATAATTAAGAACAACGAAGTCGTCGACGAAACCTGGCACTTGCTGCCCAAGGACTTCAACATCGACGAGATCAGCAACTGCGACGACTACATCGTCCCGTTGCAGCTGTGGCGCGAACACAGCCGCATGCTCAAGGCCCGCGATGGCGGCCTGGGCGTATGGCTGGATGCCGATGAAGAAGCGGAAGAAATCGGTGACGACGTGGAAAATTTCCAGGTCATCGCCTTGAACTTCCCGGCCTTCACCGACGGCCGCAACTACTCCAACGCCCGCCTGCTGCGTGACCGTTATGGTTTCAAAGGCGAATTGCGGGCAATTGGCGATGTGCTGCGCGACCAGCTGTTCTACCTGCACCGCTGCGGTTTCGACGCCTTTGCGATCCGCGCCGATAAAGACCCGTACGAAGCCCTTGAAGGTCTCAAGGACTTCTCGGTGACCTATCAGGCCGCCACCGACGAACCGTTGCCGCTGTTCCGTCGCCGCTGATCGTCAAACCTTGAACCCCTTCGCGGGGTTCAAGGCTCCCTCCTTGTACCGAACCCACGGATAAATCCGTTTAAAGGCCTGCGCGCTGTTCCAGCGCCCTGAAAGCCACCAATGGGTTTTCAAACCGTCCACGCCCCGCGCTCAATCGACTCCATACTGCGTCTGAAAGATCTGCCGCCTCCAAGAGTCGCCAGACTCGCGCCTGAATCGACAGATAACTGACCTGAAAGTCGGCGATCAGGCTCAGCCTGTCTATTACGCCTAAAAACCGCGTACCGGAGGGCTTACCTGCCAGCCGCTGCCAAAGGGCCTGTCGGGACTGTTGCAGCGGCTCGTCGCAGTCTCGTAGCCACACAATCGGCTGTCCATAGTCAGCACTTGGCGCGCTCAGCCATAAATTGATTCCCGTTTGCTCACGATGACTGATCAGTCGGCGCAGCGTGTCCTCGTCCGTCAGTGGATTACCCCACAGCTGCACACGCTCCACCGAGACGGCCTGATTCATCACCGCGGGCGGAACCCGGGTAATGCGGTTATCACGCAAATCCAGTGAGATCATGTAGGGCTCATCTCTGATGCCGATCGGGCACCGGGTAATCTGGGTGTCGCTCAGGTTCAGCTGACGCAAGTCATTCATCCCGAGCAGCACGGGAGGTACGCTCAATGGGTTTTCACTCAGGTCCAGCGTGTGAAGCCTGACCAACCCGGTCAACTGCGACGCCGTCTCTTGGGTGAACACCAGGCCCGTGGCCCTGAGATTCAGCGACGTGAGATGAGTCAGGCTGAACATGGCCGTCGGCAGAAAGGTCTGCGCCCTACCCTCGGCGTCGAATTGAGTCAGCTCGGCACTCTCAAGATTCAAGGTCTGCAGATTCGGAAAACACTCGAGGAACCCACTCAAGGTTTCACGCTCGGTTACATGGAAGTGCGGCATCGACAACTCGACGACCTCGTTGAACCGGATGTTCATGACCGGCAATCGATGATAGTCCTCGCCCGCCAGGTCGAGCTTGAACCCCACAAGCTGTCCGCCTGAATAGACGCGCTGATCTTGCGATGCCCGCTTTTGCCAGAGGGCGATCAGCTCGTCAGCCAGCTCGGTCCTGGTTTCACGCTCGTAGTGCATGGTGTTCCGAACCATGTCCGCGTTATGTTCTTCAATCTGCTCATCAGTCAGCCCCTGTGCCTCGTTGTCAGCTTCGTTCAGGAAGGGAATGTCCATGTCCTCAATGTCTTCCGCCACCTGATCGATCCAGCCACTCAAGTCAATGTTGAGCTGCTGAAACTGTTGCTTCAGCTGATCGATGTGTACCTGAGCATTGCCACCAGCACGCTGTAACAGTTCATCTGCTTCAGCGTTCGAGAAATCCGGATAAAGCTCCTTGAGCTGCAACCTCATCATCTCGTGCGTCAACCCTTCGGCCTGCGGCGTACCGGGGTAGCCGCCACCGCGCAGCCCTTGCGCCTCAAAGGGCAGACCGGAATCCATCCTGCCCAGACCGAGCACGAGTTCGGATCGAGGCATTGCCCGCTCGCCGACTTTCAGCCGCAACTCGCGGGCCGGATCGAGCGATGAAAGTTGCAGCCCCTCACGTTCGTCCCCGGACAAGATTTCCAGGACCACTTCATAAAAGCCCGTTGGCACATCGCGACTCTGGTAACGGTTTCCCACCTTGATCAACCGTCGAACACTGGCGGCGTCAAACGCACCGCTACGATCCAGAACACGGCCAGCGAGGGAACTGTCGTGCACCTCAATTCGAAGGCTTTTTGGCCATCCGGGGAGATTTTTGAGGGAATGCAGGGCCAGTGTGTCCGACTCCGGGCTAACCACCGACCGAAGGTACAAGCCTTCATAGGCACGATTGAACCGCACATGTTGTTGATACTGGCGGGCCTTGCTGTCGAGACGGCCGAATGATTGCCGGACCTGAGCCGCCTCGGGCGGACTCTGGATGTCTATTCCATAGCGGTCGAGCATCTGCTCAATGGCGCTTTTGGGCAGGCCGGGGTATTGGCGCTGAAACAACCGGCCCCATTCATGTTCCGAGTGCTGAAGCGCTTCGTAACGGCTGTTGAACAGTTCGACTCGCTCGCCCTGTGCCACGGTAGTTTGCCCGAGCTCCTGATCAATCCTGAAACGGCTGATCGTATCGGCCAGCAAAGGCGTCGGCGGGCGCCCGGCCTGCATCAGTCGCAGCATGTCGTCATCGACTGTACTGACCTTGCCGATCTGCGCCAGCATTTCATCGCTGAAAGACGCCACCGACGGGCCGATTCCGCGCAGAAGTTCCACGCGGGTCGGCAGTATCAGGTTCGATAGTCCGGGAGTCGGGGCAACGGCCAGATCCGGCGTCGGTCTGGCAACCTCCTCCCTCGGCGCTACGCCAGGTTCGTGCACTCTCTCGGCAATGGCACCGGCCTCGGTAGCTTCACTCTTGAGCGCCACGCCTGCGCCTGCCAGCGGCAGCGCATTGAGCAAGCCAAACACCGTGCGGGTCACGCCCGACGCTCGATCACTCGATGTTGCGCCGTTGACGGCCTGATCAAGGCCATACCCGGCGTCGATGATACCGGCCAGCACCAGCAATCCTTCACCACCGGGCACGAACAACGCCAACGGACCGAAACGGTTGATCCACTGCACGACCGGTTCGACGACGGCACTCAAGTTGTCCCGGTTGACCTGCGCATCGTCACGAATGGTTTTGACACTGGCCCGGGAGGCCTCCTTCATGGTCAGAACCAGCTGGGCAAACGGATCGATGCCTGATGGCGAGTCATCGAAACCGATGTATCCGGCCGGTTCCCAAAGGCCGTCATCGTTGAAGAACCCCGCCTCTTTCCTCAGCCTGTGTACCTTCGGGTAGACCGCCATGCCATCCAGCGCCGTCAACACACCGGCATGGAAAGTGCCGTCCTTGCGATCGTCCTCGGCGAAGTGGGCGGCCAAGGCCTGTTTTGTATCGTCATGCCTGCCCTGCTTCACAACCCATTGATGCAATTGCCCGGAATCGTCAAACAGGTGCAAGGGCGACGAGTTGCCGGGGATGTACAACAGAATCCTGCCGTCGGGGTCACGGTAGCCCCAGATATCTTCCGCGGTGTAGCGATAAAGCTTCAGGCGTCCCGTCTTGAGCATCGCGGGCACCCTGGTGGGCGTCTGCAGTTGTTCGACCGTCAGCGTTGCCCATGCCTGATCCGACGGCAGCCCTGCCGCCTGCATGGCCAGCTCGCTCCCCTTTGGGGTCAGACTGTTCTCATGCTGCTGCAGCAAAGCGGCCATGACGAAGGCCGCTTTGGCCGAGGTTTTCAGCGCATGGGGTCTGGGGGCGACAATCACTTCATCCGATGGCCAGGCTTGATCGAGGTAAGCCTGATATCGGTCCTGGAGATTCAGTTCCCAGACCCATTTCTTGAAATCGGCGGGCCTCACGGCGATCTGGGTCAGCGGTCCGTAGCGCTGCGGAACGGTTCGGCGATAAATGCCTTCGTAGGAATGGTGATAGTCATTACCGGGCTCGGCCAACTCATCGACGTGTTCCGTAACAACGATGGACGGCCCGACATCGGGTGGCGTGTACAAGCCAAACGCTGTTTCGCCGAAACGCCCGTCGCCCACGGTTTGATAGTTGGAAATCAGCACCTGCGCCAGGGACATGGAACTCGCCACCCGCCCCTGATGGACGCCGTTCTGCGCAGAACGCCCGACGTAGTCGTAATCGAGTGTCACCAGCTGCGCTGTCGTCGGGTCAATGTCTTGACCCCACTTCTGCTTGATCAGGTGTCCGCCAAACTGGCCGGGAGTCTGCGGCAGCGCGGCATCCACAGCGGACTTCAGCTCTTCGCGCATGCCGGGAAAGGTCGGTGCATTGTCGTCTTTGTGAGGGTAGTCGGTCATGGTGCATTCCATTGCAAGCGTTTCAGGAACACCACCCTAACTGACCACGGATCAACCGGAAGCGGGAGCGATCGACAATGACCTCAGGAAAATTCGCAAACACCGGAAGGAAAACGTATGGACTTAAAACCCGCAAAAAAAAATGAAACCGGGGGAGATATCCACGGTTTCATTTTTTTAACGATGATGCTTTTTGAGTATTACCAGAAGCGTTGCTGGGTCAACCGGCTCCACCAGCTCAATAGCACACGATCGACCGAGCCGCTGGCCGCCATGCCAATGCGCTCCTGCAAGCTTTTACGTTCGGCGTAGTGCAAGTGGTACAGCTCGGACTTCTTCGCACGTTCGGCGAGGTATTCATCGCTGGTCTTGAGTTCGTCCACCAGTTGCTTGTCCAGCGCGGCAACACCGAGCCAGATTTCACCAGTGGCCACTTCGTCGATGGCCAGTTGCGGGCGATAGCGCGAAACGAAGTTCTTGAACAGCTGGTGAGTGATGTCCAGGTCTTCCTGGAACTTCTCGCGGCCCTTCTCGGTGTTTTCGCCAAACACTGTCAGGGTGCGTTTGTATTCGCCGGCGGTCAGCACTTCGAAGTCGATGTCGTGCTTTTTCAGCAGGCGGTTGACGTTAGGCAACTGGGCCACAACGCCGATCGAGCCGAGGATCGCGAACGGCGCGCTGATGATCTTCTCGCCGATGCACGCCATCATGTAGCCGCCGCTGGCCGCGACCTTGTCGATGCACACGGTTAACGGCACACCGGCATCACGGATACGCGCCAGTTGCGAGGACGCCAGGCCGTAGCTGTGAACCATGCCGCCGCCGCTTTCAAGGCGCAGCACCACTTCATCCTTGGGCGTGGCGAGGGTCAGCAGCGCGGTGATTTCATGGCGCAGGCTTTCAGTGGCCGACGCCTTGATGTCGCCGTCGAAATCCAGCACGAACACCCGAGGTTTGGCTGCCTCAGGTTTTTTCTTTTGCTTTTTCTCGGATTTAGCCTCGACCTTGCGCAAGGCCTTGAGCTGGTCCTTGTCGAGCAAGGTTTGCTCCAGGCGTTCGCGCAGTCCTTTGTAGAAATCATTGAGTTTGCTGACTTGCAACTGGCCGACCGACTTGCGCCGACCTTTGCTGCGCAATGCCGCGAAACTGGCCAGGACCACCAGAATGGCGATCACCAGTGTCACGGTCTTAGCCAGAAAAACTGCGTACTCGGCAAAAAACTCCATAAGGCTTCCAATGAGGCATGAGAGGCCCATTCTACGGACATCTTTCGACGTATGTCTAACGCTGTTGTTACAGAGTTCTAACACTTTGTGACACCGCCGAGGCCCCAAAATGCCTGACTTCCAGAGGCCTGCGAGCTCGCGCTAAGGACCCCACGCAGGCGCACGATAAGGCTCAGGCGCGAGGGCCCCACGGGGGACTTTGGGACCATAGAAGCACTGAGGTGGTCATTCAGATTTTTCTGTCAGATTCTCAAAGGCATCCATCACGAGTTGAAGGCCCCCACTGCGACTGTCACTCGATCTACACTGGGCGCATCTACCAGCGATGAGGCGAGTCCTATGCAGCTCACCGAAAAACAGAAGATCGAGAAGAAATACTTCGACTTGTTCAGTAAACACTATGAGCTGCCACTTGGAACCGTTGAGCACGGCGACAAGCCTGATGTGGTAATTCTTGGCGAGAACAACCAGAGTACGCTTGGGATAGAGATTGCCCACCTCTACATAAAGGATGGTGATGTTAAGGATAGCGAACAACTTCAGAGCGTTAATCGACTCAAGGTGATCGACTCAGCTGAAGAAATCTACCTATCGCGTGGCGGGCGCAAGATCGCGCTTTATGTAGGATTCTGCGAATTGAATCTGATTAAACCAAAACGTATTAAACAAATCGCGAAAGACCTGGCTTCGTATGCTTTGGAAATTTCAACGCTATCAGATGGGTATCTAAGCTGTTGGCCCCTCGACGCCACACCGGAGATAGGCTATCTCTCTCACGATGGAAATGAATATCCCAAATGTAGATGGGAGCTGTCGCAGACCTTCCGCACGCCGCTCTTATCAGTGACACGAGTGAAGGATGTAGTCGCGCGGAAAGCCGCAAAGGCTCAACAATATGCTCCATGTGAAGCCACTTGGTTATTGCTCGTTGTTGAGTTTTGGGACCCTGCACAAGATCAGTTAATTTATTGGCCCGCAGACGAGAGCGTTGGGGAGACCCCTTTCGATCGTATTCTCATCTACAAGACTGGCTTCACTGAGGTCATTGAGGTAAGGCAGTGAATCCGCGAGGCCCCTGCCAGAATCGCCACGAAGTCACTCGGCGCAGCCTCCAAGTAGAACGCAGACGACATCCCCAAGGGCTTCGGCCAAAGGACCACCTTGAGCAGCTCCCAGAGTGACAAGGAGCAAACCAAGAAATCGATAGGTGACACGATGGGTAGCCAGAGTGCGGAGTACAGCAACACAGGTCTTCCACCGTGTAGTCATCGCATAGCCCTCCTTGAGCTGTAGGGTTAGGTGGACGATAACCACCATCTCTGAGGGCCTCTAATACTCAAATCCAACTTTGGGGTTTCTCCTACAGACCCGCCCTTCCGTTTCCGGTAGCCTCCCGCGAGCCAGCATATGACTGGTTCATGACCATGGATGAAAGACGCAAGGACGATGCAAAATGATTTCTTCTGCTCGATTGGGTGACAAACACGTCTGCCCATTGCCAAGCCACGGCACTACCCCTATCGCCTCTGCATCTGCTGACACCAACATCAACTTTATGGGCTCTGCCCGAGTTGGCGATACCTGTGGGTGTGGCGCAGTCGTCACCACCGGCTTTCCTTCTATTCAAGTGAATGGCCGTCCAATGGCCCACTTAGGGAGCCCTACCAGTCACGGTGGGACAATCATCTCGGGGTCAGGCGATGTCGGTGGTGGCTTTGTCATGGGTGACGCTGGCGGTGCAACCATCATCAACTTTATGGCCCTCGGAGCATTCCGGCCAGATGGCTCTATAGACGAGACGACGAGAAGATGGCGACCTTGTTGGCTGACCCTAAGCTCGTAGAGAAAGCCACAGCGGCGAACGCTTTGGTAGATCCCAAGGCAGCCTCTAAGCAGCCGGATGCGAAGCCTGAGCCAAAAGCTCAACCTGCCGTCTGTAAAGACCCTGACATGATGGAGGAGCTGGCGAGTTACATTGCTGGCGAGATAAATACCAACATCCATCACCCCTCCGTCTTGAAGATGAAAGAACTGCTCAGCTATGACGTTGCGGAAGAAACGCGCAAGCAAATGGAGCTGCCTTGGTACGCCCAAATCGGAACGACCAGCCCTCAAGCTATTAGTGCTGCAAATGTGGCGGCAGCTATGGGGCTTTGGACTGAGCGAGTTGGCCAAGGCCGTAAGTGGGACCACAAAGTGGAGCTGGCAAAGAAGTACGACGGCGTCGTGTACCACAAACAGGGTGACTACGATTATTTCTATGACATTTGGTCGAACATTCACTACGGCTACGTGGGACGAGCTGGAGGCCTTTCGGAAAGCGCCCTATCCGACGGTGCGGGTCTTGAGCAGATCGCGTCCGAATCCGTCAGGAAGATATTTGATTGGGGTAAACGGCAGTGGCCCCATGCGGCCGAAGGTGTCGATGGGTTGAGGGCTTACGACGACGACCAGGACCGTATATCAATCAGTATCGGGATCAAACTATTCGCCGAACATCCTAACGGGGGAATTACCGCTCAGATGATCATGGAAAAAGTTCTTGCAATTAAACCAGAGGATTGGGGAGATGGCACTCGTGTCCACATTTGTAAGAAAGCTGAGTAAACGACGAGTAGTAACCCTACTCCTGCTTGCATTACTTGTATTTTGGTATGTGACGTTGCCGAGAGTAGTCGTCAATTACCCCAAGGATGGAAAGGATGAGCTGCGCTATATCTGGAACACCCAGCACCGTATTGACAAAGGAGGCATTCTCCCCGGCCAAGGGACAGCAGATATTGGTCACATCTTCCCCGATAAGGATTTCTTCATGATGTTCGATTGGTGGTCAAACAAGGGGCTTCGGAGGTGCATCGCCATCACGCCGAAATGGGGAACAACAACAGAAATTAACCTTGATGAAACAGGCAGGATCGACACCGCGAAAACTTCCGCTGACGTTATTACTCGTTTGAAACCATGCAAGGGGGAACTTGACCCTTTCCGCCCTTAAGCAAATATGACCAACAAGCAAAGAGTTTCACGCGGTGACGGAGCACCACAGCAATGAAATGGCGCAAGCGACGTCTCGAACTACGTGATTTCGGTTTGGCCCTGTACCTACTTAGCCTCGTGCTGCCAGCGGTGTGGCAAGAAGATGATAACTGGCTGCATGGAACACTCACCCAAGACACTTTGCCGGGATCGTGTGCATTCATCATGGGGTTTCTGTCAATCGTCTACGGTTACGCCGCTTGGTTAGCAAACCCCTTGCTCATCGCCGCCTACCGCACCCGGACCGCCAAGCGCAGCCTAATCTATGCCTTACTCGCATTAATGGCAGGACTGTCGGTGCAATTGCAGCACGCTACTTGGTACGACGAAGACGGCAGGCTCACCGTTATAGGGTATACCTATGGCTATTACGTCTGGTTGCTTGCCTTTGCCTGGATGGCCAGATTGGCTGTTCGTGATAGGTATAAGGATTGGCGATAATCATCAGACAGAGCAGCCTCAGCGTTATCTATACGAGGGTTCCTGAAAGAGTAACCTCTAGCCCCCTCTGCTTTTAGTGGGGGTATTTGCAGGCCGTACAGATGGGGCCTCTCAGAGGTGGTCATTTTGAAAAATAAGGGAACCCGTTAAGGTCCCCTTTGAAGCCACAGCGATTTACTTCGTGGTGTCGATGCCCCACCGCTCAAACATCTCAACGGTCGCTCGCTGGCTCATAGGATCGTTGGGGATTACCCCCCGGAATCCGTTGAAGATGTCTGTACGGTACTGCAGGGCCATGTCGGGACTGTTAATGGTTCCTGCAAGGTTGTATCCGACCTGCGCAGCACTGCTAACCAAGCCAGCCGCTGGGACCTGCTTCAGGGCACCTGTAAGAATTTCACCGGACTTGTCGAGGTCACTCAGGCCGTACAGCCATGCTTTCTCCTTTGGGTCCCTCTTTTGCTACCTCAGGAAGAATCGAAGTTCGCACCATCGCCGCCTGATCAAAGCCCAATGGTGCAGCCACGATGTTAGCCAGGCCAAAGGCAGTTCCGAGGTACGACCCGCGCGTCAGAGCCGCATAGGCAATCATGTTGGGATCAAGTCAGTTGGCAAAAAACTCCACAGGGACTCCTTTAATACGATGCGCTGCAAAAATGCGCGCGAGATACCTCCAGCGCCGCCCCGTCGGCCAGCCGTGAAACCTCTGGCAACAGCCCTGTAACGGGCATTTCAAACAAGCGTATGTTTTTTCATTGACAGCTCACCGTCATCCTCATAACCTCGCCGAACCTTCAACGTACCGGGATGACGCGGACGTGGGCAGTATCTATTTGATTCGACATGGCCAGGCCTCCTTTGGTGCAGACGACTATGACGTTCTGTCGCCGACCGGTATTCGCCAGGCAGAAGTCCTCGGCCAGCACCTCGCCGAGCTGGGTATCAGCTTCGATCGCTGCCTCTCGGGCGATCTGCGCCGCCAGCAGCACACGGCCAACAGCGCACTGGAACAGTTCGCTGCGGCAGGCCTGCCGGTTCCCGTCCTGGAGATCGATTCCGCTTTCAATGAGTTCGACGCCGATGCGGTGATCCGCGCGCTGCTGCCGGCCATGTTACCGGACGAACCCGAAGCGCTGCACATCCTGCGCAATGCCGCGCAAAACCGCGGTGAGTTCCAGCGCATCTTCGCCCTGATCATCGAACGCTGGCTCGCCGGCACCTATGACACACCGGGCCTGGAAAGCTGGCTGGGGTTTGTCGAACGGGTGCAGGCCGGTCTGCAGCGAATCCTCGAAAGCGCCGACAACACCCAGAAAATCGCCGTGTTCACCTCCGGCGGCACTATCACGGCCCTGCTCCATCTCATTACACAAATGCCTGCCAGGCAGGCGTTTGAACTGAACTGGCAAATCGTCAACACCTCGCTCAACCTGCTGAAGTTTCGCGGTCGCGAGGTGGCTCTGTCTTCTTTCAACAGTCATGCGCACCTGCAACTGTTGAAGACCCCGGAACTCATCACGTTTCGCTGAGTCCGGACTATTGTGACCCTGGCTGTATTCACCCAGCTCTAATTACCCAAGAAAGGATCGAACCATGACCTCCGTAGCTGATGCCGTACAAGCAATGAAAGCCAAGTTCAACCCAGCCGCTGCTGCCGGCCTGGACCTGGTATTCGGTTTCCGCATCGACGACACCAAGAACTTCTCGCTGATCGTCAAGGACAGCACTTGCGAGCTCCAGGAAGGCGAAAACCCGGACGCCCAGGTGACTCTGGTCATGGACGGCGAAACCCTGGAAGGCATCGTCGACGGTTCGACTGACGGTATGCAA
The DNA here is from genome assembly GCF_019947405.1 of Pseudomonas sp. GL-B-26. NCBI lineage: Bacteria > Pseudomonadati > Pseudomonadota > Gammaproteobacteria > Pseudomonadales > Pseudomonadaceae > Pseudomonas > Pseudomonas sp. GL-B-26. Next base: position 36,726 of record NZ_JAGYGJ010000053.1, read on the forward strand.
GCGTTCATGGGCGGCAAACTGCGCGCTGAAGGCGACATGATGCTGGCCATGAAACTGTCCGAGCTGTTCCCGAGCTAAGCGCGCCGCTCCCGACCTTCGGGAGCACGCCTTGCCGCAAACGAATCCCGTCCCTCGAGGCGGGATTCGTCGTTTTTCACCATTGGAAAACGGCTACCTGTGGATTTGCCGTCTATATTCCTTCTGGCCGCATGCGTCAGACATCGGCTGTTTGCCTTCGCTTTTTTATGAAGAGCCTTTACGCGGAGCACTGCCCATGAGCCCACCTGACGACCACGACGGAATTAACCGCCGACGTGTACTGCAAGGCCTTTCGGCAGGTGCCGTCGGTGCCTGGATCAGCCCGCTAATCGCAGGGAGTAAAACCATGCCCGACGCCCCCGCCGACCTCATTCTGTACAACGGACGCCTGCATACCGTCGATCGCAAAAAACCCCAAGCCAGCGCCGTCGCGATCAAGGACGGACGCTTCGTGGTGGTCGGCAGCGATGCCCAGGCCATGGCCCTGCAAGGCCCCGGCAGCCAAATTATCGACCTGCACGGCCGCACGGTGATTCCTGGCCTCAACGACTCGCACCTGCACCTGATCCGTGGTGGCCTCAACTACAACCTCGAACTGCGCTGGGAAGGCGTCCCCTCCCTGGTTGACGCGCTGCGTATGCTCAAGGATCAGGCGGACCGCACGCCCACGCCGCAATGGGTGCGGGTAGTCGGTGGCTGGAACGAATTCCAGTTCGCCGAAAAACGCCTGCCGACGATTGATGAACTGAACAAGGCCGCGCCGGATACCCCGGTGTTCGTCCTGCACCTCTATGATCGCGCACTGCTCAACCGCGCCGCGTTGAAGGTGGTCGGCTATACCCGTGACACGCCGAATCCGCCAGGTGGCGAAATCCAGCGCGATGCCAATGGCGACCCGACGGGCATGCTGATCGCCCGCCCCAACGCGATGATTCTTTACTCGACCCTGGCCAAAGGGCCGAAACTGCCACTGGAATACCAGGTCAACTCCACCCGCCAATTCATGCGCGAACTCAATCGCCTGGGTGTCACCAGCGCCATCGATGCTGGCGGCGGATATCAGAATTATCCAGACGACTATCAAGTCATCCAGCAACTGGCCAAAGACCAACAACTCACGGTGCGCATTGCTTACAACCTGTTCACACAGAAACCCAAGGAAGAGCTGACCGACTTCAAGAACTGGACCAGCACCTCCCACTACGGTCAGGGCGATGACTTTCTACGGCACAACGGTGCCGGGGAAATGCTGGTGTTCTCGGCGGCCGACTTCGAGGACTTTCTCGAACCCCGCCCGGACCTGCCGCAAACCATGGAGCAAGAACTGGAACCGGTGGTCCGCCATCTGGTAGAACAGCGCTGGCCGTTCCGTTTGCACGCCACGTACAACGAATCCATCAGCCGCATGCTCGACGTGTTCGAGAAGGTCAATCGCGACATTCCGTTCGACGGATTGCCGTGGTTCTTCGACCACGCCGAAACCATCACCCCGCAGAACATCGAACGGGTCAAGGCCCTCGGTGGCGGCATCGCGATCCAGGACCGCATGGCATTCCAGGGCGAATACTTCGTCGACCGTTATGGCGCCAAGGCTGCCGAAGCCACGCCGCCCATCGCTCGTATGCTCGCCGAAGGCATTCCGGTCGGCGCCGGCACCGATGCCACGCGCGTCTCCAGCTACAACCCCTGGACTTCGCTGTACTGGCTGATCAGCGGTCGCACCGTCGGTGGTCTGGCGCTGTACCCGCAAGGCTTGAGCCGCGATACCGCGCTGGAACTCTTTACCAACGGCAGCGCCTGGTTTTCCTCCGAGCAAGGCAAAAAAGGCAAGATCAAGGTCGGGCAACTGGCGGACCTGATTGCGCTGTCGGCGGATTACTTCCACATCGAGGATGAAGCAGTCAAATGGATCGAATCGGTACTGACCATCGTTGACGGCAAGATCGTCTACGGCAGCGTCGAGTTTGAAAAACTCGGGCCGCCTCCCGTCCCGGTGGTGCCTGAGTGGTCGCCCGTTGCCAAAGTACCGGGCCATTGGAAACCCCTGGCGCCGCTGACGGCGCAGGTTCATCAATGCGTCGGGGCTTGCGCGGTGCATGCGCACAGTCACGAGAGAGCGAGACTGTCGGCCGCGCCGGTCAGTGACTTTCAAGGTTTTTGGGGGGCGTTTGGTTGTTCGTGTTTCGCCTTTTAGAAAAAACCCATAAAAAAGCCGGAACTCATTTGCAGTTCCGGCAATCACGTTCGACAGTTTAATCATCAACGAGTACGGCGCTCAAAACGAACCGTTTATTTTTATACGATGGCTTTCCTGTGTATTAACGAATGGCGTATTTAAGAATGTAAGAATAGAGGTTGTTCACTGCCAACTCCGCATCCATCCGATCCAGCTGAAGAGTACCCGCCAGAGCAGCGTGACATTCAAGCACCATCTTTTCACGACCATAACGGTGAAAGATCGCTCCATCGGCAATATCGGAAAACGCCTTGTATACCCCGAACAGGACAGCACCGGACGTGTATTCAATACGTACCTGATTTATGGCCACCGGCACCGAAACACTCCCGTTGTGTATCGGCTGCGGCGTCAACTCCCCGACTTTTACGCACTGACTGCGGCAAATCTGCCTGCTTCTTTTATCGGTACCAAAGTTACGGTCATACAACGTAATTTCCGAACCTTGTACCTTGGAACAGGCTTCTTCGAAGGCAGTCAGCACCGCCTTGGCATTCGCCATGCCCGCATCTATGTCCCGTAGCGAAACGAAGCGTTCCAGCTTGTTCCCCTTCACGCTGTCCAGTGCCCGCACGATGGTCGACACGTGCGCAAAATCTTTTTTGCTCGCGATGACATGAACCTCATACTCATAGAGACAAGCATGCTCACCCGTTTGAAAACCAGCAAACTCACGGGTTTCAAGGCCAGCCTCCATGATAATGCTGTACTTGTCTTCAAGGGACTTATCAAAGATCATCGCCCCCAGATCCCTGACAAACGCTTCAGTCTGCTTGTAGGCATATACCACGCCATGCTTCTCGATCTCGTCGTAGTGCGGATGACGGGTGCGATATTCAGGCTCGTACAGCGGGACGTAATTTGAATAACGGGAAGTTTTGAGCAACTCATTGAGCAAATGCGTTTTACCCGCGCCCTCCACGCCAACGACCACCAGCATCTTTGGCACAGATTCATCGTCCGCACCTGGCGTTCTGGACGCGAACAACTCTTCTTCCATTTCATGGAAAACTTTTTCTACATCCTGTTTCGTATAAGCATATTTATTCGACACTGGCTGAAATTCCTTTTCAGTTGAAATAAGTCCTTTAAATAATCATGACTTCGACACGGTAAAAGTTATTGACAATCGCCGAAGCCATTCAAAAGACAACTCAAGCTAAAACCATTTTGTTACATCGAACAACCAAGAAGATCATGCAAAACATTTCAAAAAATCGTCAACCGTAACTCCGGAAAAACCCCCTACAGAGCAAGCAGCAATGGACTACCTAACACACATCATCAAGTATCGCACTCAGCGAAACTTCATCGCCGCATCAACGAATCCCCCTATGCTCAACTTGACAAAATCCCTTCCAGAAACACCCTGTTTCTTATAAACCAATGACGCCATTTCAAACTCGAAGACCGGCCTGCGAGGTATCCGTTGCCAGCCCCTGCTCTTACAATGCCTGCACCTCCGACACCGGCCGCCCCATGGACATCGATCTCGCCCGCACCTTTCTGGAAATCGTCCGCCACGGCAGCCTTGCCGCAGCCGCCGAAAAACTCCACGTTACCCAGACCGCGATCACGGCGCGGGTACAGAAACTCGAAAGCCAGCTAGGCAGTACGTTGTTCGTGCGCAACCGCGCCGGTGCACGCCTGACGCCTAACGGTGAAGCCTTCGTGGTCTACGCCAATCAACTGGTCGAAACCTGGGAAGCGGCGCGACGGGACTTGCCGTTGCCCGAGGGTTACCGCGACGTGTTGCACATCGGTGGCGAGGTCAGTCTGTGCAACCCGCTGATGCTCAGCTGGGCCGGTGCGCTGCGCGAGAAGATCCCCAGCCACGCCCTGCGCATGGAAATCCGTGACGGTGAAAACCTGCTGCGCCAACTGGAACTGGGGGTTCTGGATGCGGCGCTGGTTTACCAGCCCGAGTATTGGCCACGCCTGCAAGTCGAACAGGTGCTGGAAGAAAAACTGGTCCTTATCCGCCTGGCGGCAAGACCCGATCCCTACGTGTACATCGACTGGGGCCCGGACTTCCGCCGCCAGCACGATGCGGCCCTGCCGGAAAAAGCCAAAGCCGCATTGAGCTTCAACCTCGGCCCACTGGGCTTGCAGTACATTCTGGAAAACGGCGGCAGCGGCTACTTCCGCACCCGGGTGGTCCAGAGCTATCTGGAAAGTGGTGTGCTGGAGCAAGTGCCTAAAGCCCCGGAGTTCAGCTATCCGACTTATCTGGTTTACTCCCGCGACCGCGACTCGGCGACCTTGCAACGAGCCTTCGACCTGCTGCGCGAAGTGATCAAATCCGACGATGACTGGTCGCAACGCTGGAACCCGCTGACCTGAATCCGGTTTGCACCGAAGCATGGCGGTTGCGTCCTCAAGGTTAGGCCAGCCAAAACGCCGGGATCGTCTAATCTGCTGGAGATAACAAAAACAACAGGTGAACGCAGTGAGGCAGACCACCGAAGCATTCCGCGCCCGCTACCGCGCCGACATTCATCCGCTCTACAACCCATGGCTGCACGGCGCTTTTGTGTTGCTGTTCGGGTTGCTGGCCATCGGCGGATTCTGGAGCACCGTACACCAGGTGCAGCCACTGGAATGGCTGGCGATGCCGTTGACGTTGTTGTTCTTCAACTTCGGCGTGTACATGGTCCATCGACACCTGGGGCATCACAAAAAAAACTTCGCGCGAATGTTCTACGCACGCCATGCCGGCGACCATCACAGCTTTTTCGCCCCCGGCCACATGACCTACGACAGTGTCCGGGACTGGCGGGTGATTCTGTTTCCAGCCTGGCTGATCGTGTTGCACACGGTCGTCATCACCCTACCCGTCTGGTGGCTGCTTGAGCAGTTCGATACCAACGTCGCCGGGTTGTTCGGCGGCTGCCTGGTCCTCGGCTACCTGACCTATGAAGTGTTCCATGCCTGCGAGCACCTGCCAGCGGAGAACCCCGTCACACGCTTGCCATGGATCCGCCAGATGCGCCGCCTGCATGAACTGCATCACCGTCGTGAGCTGATGCAGGAACGCAATTTCAATATCGTTTTTCCGCTGATGGACTACCTGTTCGGCACCCTCTATTGGGAACCGGAGCCGACGGATCTGCACCCGACGAGAACGACCATGACCCGCATGCAGCATCAGATCGACATTGCTGGAGACCCGATTGACGTGCTCGCCTATGCCAGCACCGTGGCCCGTTGGCCGGAGTGGCATCCCTCGTCCCTCAAGGTCGATGGCCAGAGCGGTCCGCTGCATGCCGGGGGGCGGTTCGAGGAAGACATCAAGGCGGGCGGGCGTGAGGGACACCTGCATTGGGAGGTTAACGAATACCTGCCAGGACGCCGCTGGAGTGCCTGGGCCCATGACGATCACGGGTTGTCTTTAGTGGTGACTTACGAGTGCGAGGCCCGGGGCGATGGCACACGCTTTGTGCGCACCCTGGAGTATCAGTTCAGCGGCCTGGCGATGCGCATTGCCAATCGACTGCTGCTCAAGCGGCGCATCGATCGTGAGTCGGCGGCGTCGATGCTGGCGTTGCGCGAGATGGCGCAAAAACAATTGGCCCCGGCAGGAGTCGGCGCATGAGTCGAACCGTCAAGTTTCGCCATCTGTTGTTGCTGATAATCGTTGCCATCGGCGCTTTTCTGCTGCTGATGCCGACCAAGGTTCAGCCGGTGGCCTGGACACCGACACCGGCACCCTCTCTCACCAGCGGCATCTACGCCGACAATCAGCGCCTAAAAGGCGTGGAGCGCGTCGGCGCCGCAGATATCGACGGGCCGGAAGCGTTGCTGCTGGAGGAAAACGTTCTCATCACGGGTTTGCATGACGGCCGACTGATCCGTACCAGCCTCGACGGCAAGGTCACCAAGGTCCTGGCCGATACGGGCGGCAGACCCTTGGGCCTGGCCCGTCATCCCAATGGTCTGCTGGTGATTGCCGACGGGGTCAAGGGCTTGCTGTCACTGGATGCCCAGGGCCGATTGATTGCATTGACCACGGCGGCCAACGGCGTGCCCTTCGGTTTCACCGACGACGTGGCGATCGACAAATCCGGGCACTACGCCTATTTCAGTGATGCCTCCAGCCGCTTTGGCTACGGCAGTGACGGCGAAGCGATCATCGAGCATGGCGGCGATGGCCGCTTGCTGCGTTATGACTTCCAGACCGGCAAAACCGCGGTCCTGCTGGATAAGCTGGAATTCGCCAACGGCGTGACGCTGGGACCGGACGATGCCTTTGTATTGGTCAACGAAACGGGCGCCTATCGTATCAGTCGTTACTGGCTGAGCGGGCCCAAAGCCGGCACCCGAGATCTATTCATCGACAACTTGCCAGGGTTGCCGGACAACCTCGCGTTCAATGGCCGCGACCGCTTCTGGGTGGCGCTTTATGCACCGCGCAACGCATTGCTCGATGCCACCGCACCGCATCCCTTCGTGCGCAAAATGATCGTGCGAGCCATGACTGTCCTGCCTAAACCGGTGGAGAAACGCGCCTTCGCGCTGGGCCTGGATCTGGACGGTAAAGTCATCGCAAACTTGCAGGACGGTAGCCGCGACAACTACTCGCCAATCACTACCGTTCGCGAGTATGGGGATTGGTTGTATTTCGGGTCGTTGAAGGCCAGACACATGGCGCGATTGCCGTTGAGTACCGCGCTGGATTGATGGTGGTGCGTTCGGTCATGGGGCACCTCGCATGGAGCCGTAAATTCGGACTCTGAACATTCGAGGTGCCGGTATTTATCGCCGTTCCAATTTTTCAGTCACCGGTCGTCGGTGACCAGACAGGGCGCGTCAGGACGGCGTCTGGAGTCGATCAACGATCTTTTGCTTAACCTCCACGCGCTTCGCCTTGAGCTTCTTCAATGCGTCATCACTGGGCGCATCCGATTTTGCGGACTCAGCCTTTACGACCTCGGCATCCGCCTGCGAATACTTGTTGATCAGTGAATCCAGTAACGGATCCTTGGTGCGTTTTTGCTGGATATCTTCCTTTGAAAGCTTGAGATCCTGATAAAGGTCGTGTGGCACCGGCATGGAACACCTCCGTTTGTTGATCGGAGGCAAACGCGATCAATTGCGTTCACCAACTATCAGAATGGCCTCGGTTAGCCCGTTCTGTCGACCGCCTATCAGACCAGCGGTGCCCGTTCGTCGCCCTGCCGCAAACGCAATAAAACCTTTGCCCGCTCGTCGGCCTCCACACGTTAACGATCAATCGATCGCCCATGAAAACCTGTGTGGAGAAAAACCAATGGACGGACTTACCCTGCGCCACCTCACGTTGGCCGTTGCCTTGAGCACCAGCATGGGCACGGCTTTCGCCGCCACTTCCAATGACTTCGTCGACAGCGCGGCCGCGGGCGGTATCGCGGAAGTCGAAACGAGCCGACTGGCCCTGGAAAAAAGCTCATCGGCGGACATCAAGGCATTCGCCAACATGATGATTACCGACCATTCCAAGGCCAACGATGAACTGGCGGCGCTGGCGAAAAAGAATGACATCGAGGTACCGGACAGCACGACGCTGGTCAAACAGGCAAAAGAGAAAATCCTCGACTTGCGCGATGAATCCTTCGATGCGGCCTACGCCAACAATCAGGTGAAGGCTCACGAAGACACTATCGAACTGTTCAAGAAAGAAGCCAACACGGTGACGGACGACAGAACCAAAGGCGCCACGGACTTGAAAGGTTTCGCGCAAAAAATGCTGCCAGCGCTGAAGAAGCATCTGGATATGGCGAAAAAACTCCAGGCTGCTCATCCGAGCAAATAACCCTTGTCTAGTCCTGAAACAGGTTTACACCTGTTTCACCCCAACGCCCGATGCACCGCATCGGGCGTTTTGTATTTCAGGGACAGGGTTCCATCGCAAGGCCGAATCAAAATCAAAAGATCGGGCCGCGTTCGGACGATCTTTTGATTTAGCCCAGGGTTCTGGCCAAAAAGGGTGCCGTCCGGCTCTTTTTACTCTTGGCCACTTTCTGCGGCGTGCCGCTGACGACAATCTTCCCGCCC
>NZ_JAGYGJ010000054.1:0-44670 GCF_019947405.1 Pseudomonas sp. GL-B-26
GGCCAGCAAGGCGCAAACCCGATCCCCGACTTGCCAGGACGAACCAGCCCCCACCTCGCTGATTACCCCCGAACACTCAAGACCCAGTACCTGACTGGCTCCCGGCGGTGGCGGATAAAGACCCGCCTTCTGTAACAAATCGGCGCGATTGAGACCCGCAGCCGCCACTCGAATCCGAACTTGTCCTACATCGCATGTAGGACTGGGCTCTTCAAGCCACTCCACTCGACCTTCAACGCCTTGCAATGCTTTCACAGTGCCTCCATAGTGAGTCTGGACTGAGCCCGTAGCTGTAGCGCCGGGCTTTCTTGCATTATGCGACCGGCCCTGGGGCCTATACGAAATCTAGCAGGCAGTTTTCGTATAGAACCTGGTGGTACCGGCGACTTCAAAGACGGCCTAATATGCGTGATCAATTGTCCCCGCGTCGAATCAGCATGAAGCATTTTTTCCCCAGCACCGCCCTAGCCCTATTCATTGGTATCGGTCTGTTGCCGATGTCGACCAATTCGTTTGCAGCCAATAGCTGGGACAAGCTTCAGCCTGATCGTGACGAAGTGATCGCCAGCCTGAACGTCGTCGAGTTGCTCAAGCGCCATCACTACAGCAAGCCCCCGCTCGATGACGCGCGCTCCGTGATCATCTATGACAGCTACCTCAAACTGCTGGACCCGTCGCGCAGCTACTTCATGGCCAGCGACATTGCCGAATTCGACAAGTGGAAAACCCAGTTTGACGACTTCCTCAAAAGCGGCGACCTGAATGCCGGGTTCACCATCTACAAGCGCTACCTGGACCGCGTCAAAGCGCGTCTGGACTTCGCCCTTGCCGAGTTGAACAAAGGCGTCGACAAGATCGACTTCACCACCAAGGAAACCTTGCTGATCGATCGCAAGGACGCCCCTTGGCTCAAGAACACCGCAGAGCTCGACGACCTGTGGCGCAAACGCGTCAAGGACGAAGTCTTGCGGCAGAAGATCGCGGGCAAGGACTCCAAGCAGATTCAGGAAACCTTGACCAAGCGCTACAAGAACCAATTGGCGCGCCTGGACCAGACCCGTGCGGAAGACATCTTCCAGGCGTACATCAATACCTTCGCCATGTCCTACGACCCGCACACCAACTATCTGTCGCCGGATAACGCGGAGAACTTCGACATCAACATGAGCCTGTCCCTCGAGGGCATTGGCGCCGTGTTGCAGAGCGACAACGACCAGGTGAAAGTCGTGCGTCTGGTGCCTGCAGGCCCGGCCGACAAGACCAAACAAGTCGCACCGGCCGACAAGATCATCGGCGTTGCCCAGGGCAACAAGGAAATGGTCGACGTGGTCGGCTGGCGCCTGGACGAAGTGGTCAAGTTGATCCGTGGGCCGAAAGGCACCGTGGTGCGCCTGGAAGTGATCCCGGCCAGCAATGCGCCGAACGACCAGACCAGCAAGATCGTCCCGATCACCCGCGAAGCGGTGAAGCTTGAAGACCAGGCGGTGAAGAAGTCGGTCCTCAACCTGAAACAGGACGGCAAGGACTACAAGCTCGGCGTCATCGAGATCCCGGCCTTCTACCTGGACTTCAAGGCTTTCCGTGCTGGCGATCCGGACTACAAGAGCACCACTCGCGACGTCAAGAAACTGCTGACCGAGTTGCAGAAAGACAAGGTCGACGGCGTGGTCATCGACCTGCGCAACAACGGCGGCGGTTCCCTGCAGGAAGCCACCGAGCTGACCAGCCTGTTCATCGACAAAGGTCCGACCGTTCTCGTGCGTAATGCCGATGGCCGGGTCGATGTGCTGGAAGATGAAAACCCGGGTGCCTTCTACAAAGGGCCGATGGCGTTGCTGGTCAACCGCTTGTCTGCCTCGGCTTCGGAGATTTTTGCCGGCGCCATGCAGGACTATCACCGTGCGTTGATCATCGGCGGCCAGACCTTCGGTAAAGGCACCGTGCAGACCATTCAGCCGCTGAACCATGGCGAACTGAAACTGACCCTGGCCAAGTTCTACCGGGTTTCCGGCCAGAGTACCCAGCATCAGGGCGTACTGCCGGACATCGATTACCCGTCGATCATCGACACCAAGGAAATCGGCGAAAGCGCACTGCCTGAGGCCATGCCGTGGGACACCATCCGCGCGGCCATCAAGCCTGCGATCGACCCGTTCAAACCGTACATTTCGCAGCTCAAATCCGAGCATGACGTACGTTCAGCCAAAGACGCGGAATTCGTGTTCATCCGCGACAAACTGGCCCTGGCGCAGAAACTGATGGCGGAAAAAACCGTCAGCCTCAATGAAGCTGATCGTCGTGCCCAACACGCCGATATCGAAGCCAAGCAACTTGTCATGGAAAACATCCGTCGCAAGGCCAAGGGTGAAGAACCGCTCAAAGAGCTGAAGAAAGAAGACGAAGACGCCATCGCGGCCGAGCCAGACAAGACCAAACCAGAAGACGATGCCTACCTGAGCGAGACCGGGCGGATTCTGTTGGACTACCTGAAACTCAATACCGCGGTAGCCAAGCACTAAGTTGTTACAAGCAAGATGATGGCAATTTAATGCTGACGCTCCCCGGAGCGTCATCAAACAGTCATCATTCTGTCGTGAAATAAAGGACTGGGAGCCCCTCTTCATCCAAGAGAGTGCTCCCAGTCCTTTTTTTATCGCCAGAGAAAGCCATGACCACCACAGAACAGCTGAGTGCCTTGAGTTCCATACTGACTCAAAGCGGTTTGCACAGTCTGTTCCAGCCGATCATTTCCCTCTCTGAACGACGTATTGTCGGTTACGAAGCCCTTAGTCGCGGCCCCTCCAACAGTCCGCTGCACTCACCTCTCGCACTGTTCGCCGTGGCCCGTCAGGCCGGCCGCCTGAGCGAGCTTGAAATCGCTTGCCGTCAAAGCGCCTGCCGACGTTTCAATGAGCAGCAACTGCCCGGCAAACTGTTCCTCAACGTTTCCCCTGAATCCCTGCTCGAAGCCGCCCACCAACCCGGTCGCACCCTGCAACTGCTGCAGGATTTCGGCATACCGCCAAGTCAGGTGGTGATCGAACTGACTGAACAGACCCCGACCGACGATTTCGAGCTGCTGCAAACCGCTCTGCATCACTATCGAGCGATGGGGTTTTCCATTGCTCTGGATGATCTGGGCGCGGGCTATTCGAGTTTGCGGCTGTGGTCTGAATTGCGCCCGGACTACGTGAAGATTGATCGACACTTCATCGACGGCATTCACCAGGACGCCCTCAAGCGCGAATTCGTCGGCTCGATCCTGCAAATTGCCAAGGCCTCACGGGCACAAGTGATCGCAGAAGGTATCGAGCTGCCGGAAGAACTCGCGGTATTGACCGAGATGGGCGTGGACCTGGTTCAGGGTTATCTGCTCTGCCGCCCCCAGGAACATCCACCTCGTGATGCCCGAGCCCTGATGCCCAAACGGGAAAGCACAGCGGTGGCGTTAAATGATGAAGTCAGCGACCTTAGCGCTTTGCTCAACGACCAACCGGCAGTGGGTCGCGATACACCGACCGCCACGGTGCTGGAAGCCTTTCGCCGCCAGGCCAACCTGAACTCCCTGGCAGTACTCGACGAGCAAGGTCAGCCCTGCGGCATCGTCCACCGGCATTCGCTCTCCGATGCACTGCTCAAGCCTTTTGCCACCGACCTGTTCGCCCGCAAGCCGATCAGCCGCTTGATGAGCGATGACTTCCTCGCCGTTGAGATGAGCCAGTCGTTGCAACAAGTGAGTCGCCTGATCACCAGCCGCGCGCGGCAGCGCATCGAAGAAGACTTCATCATCACCCTCAACGGCGGTTACCTGGGACTGGGCCGAGTGATCGACGTACTCAAACTGATTACCGAACTGAAGATCCAGCAAGCCCGTTACGCCAACCCGCTGACCCTGCTGCCGGGCAACGTGCCGATCCAGCAATGCCTGACGCGACTGCTGCAACAGCAACGGGAATCGGTGATCTGCTACGTCGACATCGACAGTTTCAAACCCTTCAACGACATCTACGGCTACGGCCGTGGGGACGAAGTCCTGCTGTGTCTGGCGCAATGCCTGAATGATCGCGTCGACCCTTCCCGCGACTTTGTCGGCCATATCGGCGGCGATGACTTCCTGCTGGTACTCGGCCCGGAAGACTGGCGCAAACGCTTGAACCAACTGCTGGACGACTTCCAGAGCCAATGCCGACGCTTTTATCGCAGCGAACATCTGGAAGCCGGCTGCTTCATTGCTCCAAACCGTCAGGGTGTGCGCCAGGAGTTTGCGTTACTGTCACTGTCGATCGGCGTGGTGCATTTACATCCACAGGCCTGTGGACAACTCGATGCAAGCCAGTTGGCGGAGATGGCATCGCAAGCCAAGCATCACGCGAAGAATGTGCCGGGGTATAGCGTGCATGTGATTGATAGTCTGGCGGTGCCTGGGAAAGAGGATGCCTTGCTGGAAGGTCAACGCTGAATTGTCTGACGCCATCGCGAGCAAGCTCGCCCCCACATTGGATCTGCGTCGTTCACAAATCCCCTGTGGGAGCGAGCTTGCTCCGGGCGGCGTTCCGACGATGGCGTCCGCTCAGACAACACAGGTTTGGGTTATTGCCCATGACCACGAGCCGCCAACTCTTTCAGCTTGAGCTCAGCCAACGGATGCCCGGCCTTCGCAGCCATCTCCCAAAACCGCGCAGCTTCAACCGCATCCGGCGCCTTGCTCGGCGTTCCGGCGAGACTGATCATGCCAACTTGATACGCCGCCTTGCCATCCCCCGCCAACGCCGCCAGGCGCAGCAATCGAACACCTTCCTCACGAGCCCCTAGACCGACGCCGCGAAAGGTCAGGATGTGCCCATAGAAGCTCTGGGCGCCGACATCACCCAGGTTCGCCATGCGTGCGAACTGGCCTTCGAGCCAGCTCCAGCCACGCGGCTGACGTACAAACCATGACCAGTGAAACAAGCGGCGAGCCAGCCAGTAGCTGGCCCGCGCCTTGAGTTTTAAAAACACTCAGGCCTCCGCAGATTCCGGGTACTCATACTCGAACACCCGAACCACTTCCGAGGCATGCCAGGACGCTGCGGCCACCCCATCGGACGGCCCGGAGAAACGCCCCAGACGCTCGACACATTCAAAGAACCCGGTACGCGGCAGGCGACTGGCGCCCTGACTGATCACCAGCGAACTGCGCAATGGCTGCTCGGCCTTGGCGTCCAGCGCGGCCAGATGCTCCAGGGCCGCTGTGAGGGTCAGCATGGCCGGCGTCGGCAATTGCAAACGCTCCAGCAGCGCCCGATAGGTCAAAAGATGTCGCTGACGGCGCGCCTGATCCAGTTCGCCCAGCAACCCGTCCCAATGTTGACGACTGATGCGTACGCTCACGATTCATCCCTCCACCCTGGCACCGTCAATTCCCAGGCCAGGCTGCGGCGAATCGCAGCGTCGGGCAGACGCTCGCCACTTTCGATCAAGGCCAGATAAGACGGGCTGATGCCTACCGTGCGGGCCAACGCCTCGATGGCGATGCCCTTCCCTTCGCGCAAACTGCGTAGTTGATCCAGACCCGGAAGAATCTGGTCTGGTGTTGCCGCCTGACGCTCTGGGGCGACCTGCGGCGGTTGTTCATTGATGCCTGCTGCTTTCAGTAGAGCCTGATATTGAGCCCATGGCAGAACCGCATACTCGGGCTCTCCTTCGCGTGTAATTATCTGAATATCCATGACTACCCCGTAGGACAACAACACTTAGCGAGTCGGCACTTTTCCCTAGAAGTGTAATCCTAACAGCGGCCAAGGTCGCGGGGGTATCAATCTATGGATGAGACTGAATCAGTTCAGTTTTTTTTCGGACCCTGAAGTTGAAGTTGATCCGGGGTATCGGGCAGGCGTTCAACCACTGCAAGCTTTTCCGGCAACTGACGCTTGCGCCAGGCGCGGAAGGCGTTGAGCTCATCGTCGAGAACTTTCATCAGCCAGGCCAGCACCGCGATGTCATCGAGCATGCCGAACACTGGAATGAAGTCCGGAATGGCATCCAGCGGACTGAGGAAGTACATCAGGCCTGCCACCACCGAAATCAACGCTTTGGGGCTGATAGCCCGATACTCACCGCGCCAGTAAGCCAGGCAGAGTGCCTGCAACAGGCGTAGATCATCCTTGAGCTTGCCCAGCCGGTTACCCTGGCTGGCACCTTTGCTGGCTACCGCGAAGAGCAAGGTCGGCAAACGTCCACGCGCGAGCAGGCGTCCGGCCAGAGGCAGGAAACGAGCGAAATTCCAGGGTGTTTTCATTTATTCCTCCCACTGAAATGTTATCCACACAAATTGTGGATAACCTTGTGAACAGAGCTGCTTTTCACGGCTGAAAGCCCCGTTTCATAAGGGCCCAACTCAGATCGGGCGTTTTTTACTCACATAAAAAAACCCAAGATTTCATTGACTTGGCGCTCTGGCGCGGCTAGCACGGGCGCCCTCAATGGCTATGACTCCAGCCTACAGCATCCGTTCGCTTTGTTTACCTTTGCTGAACGCCAGATGCAACAACGCCCCGCATAAGCGAGGCGTTGTTTTAGAGCAGACGCTGATTACTTGGCAGGAGCGTCTTGTTTTGCTGGATCCTTGATCGCCAGCAGTTCCAGGTCGAATACCAGCACCGAGTTGGCTGGAATCGCCGGGCTTGGGCTTTGGGCGCCGTAAGCCAGTTCGCTAGGGATGTACAGTTTGTACTTCTCGCCAACGTGCATCAGTTGCAGGCCTTCGACCCAACCCGGAATCACACCGCTGACCGGCAGATCGATCGGGCTGCCACGCTCGACGGAACTGTCGAAAACGGTGCCGTTGGTCAGGGTGCCGGTGTAGTGAACGGTCACTACGTCGGTCGGCTTCGGCTGTGCGCCATCGGCTTTTTTGACCACTTCATACTGCAGGCCCGAAGCGGTGGTGGTTACACCGGCTTTCTTGGCGTTGTCTTCGAGGAATTTCTTGCCGGCAGCTGCCGACTCTTCGCTCATTTTGGCCATACGCTCTTCAGCACGCTTTTGCAGTGCTGCGAAGGCTTCGACCAGTTCGTCATCCTTCAGCTTCTGTTCTTTCTTGCCGACGGCATCTTCGATGCCTTGGGCTACGGCTTTGGAGTCCAGATCATCCATGCCTTCCTGAGCCAGGCTCTTGCCCATGTTCAGGCCAATCCCGTAGGAAGCTTTTTGCGCCGGGGTTTTCAGCTCTACGCTGGTCTGCGAATCACAACCCGCAAGTACCAGGCTAACCAGGGCCACCGCCGCCGCCAACCGATGCTGTTTCATGCTATTTCCTTGTTCATGCGCCTAAAGGGCAATCGAGTAAAGCCGCGAGCTTATCAGGCGGCCACGACCAATGGCTACCGGCATGAGAGCAGGAAACTTCTGATAAGTTCAGGTGTTTTAACGCATTTCGGGAACGGACTGATGAAGCTTCTGTCATCTTGCGCTCACAGAGACCGATACCGGATCCCCCAACGTCTGGCGTAATGGCCACTTGCCGCACCTCAGGCACTGAGGCATAAGGAAGCTTCAAATCGACAAGGATGTTTATCTTGCGCCTCTTCTTTCGCTTGCTGGTTCTGTTCGCAGTCCTGCTGGGGCTGGGCCTCGCCGTGGTTCTGTACTATGTCGCCAACCCGAAACTGCCGGCCTGGTCACCCGTGCAGCAGGTGCATTACCTGGAGCAATGGAGCGCCAGTGACCGCGAGACTTACTACTTCACGCCCCAGGGTACTCAGGTCAAAGGCTTGCGCTATGACTGGTTCAAGGCCCTCGAACTGCCGTTCTCGCAACAGCGATTCGCCGCCCCCGAATACCTCGCCCGCTTCGGTTTTCTGATCGACCCCAGCCAGCGACCCACGCCCAACAATCCCGGCAATCTGCCCGTGGGCTTTGCCCGTCATCAGAACCCTGGAAGCCAGGACGAGTTTCTGGACATCACCTGCGCCGCCTGCCACACCGGCGAACTGCGCTTTAACGGCCAGGCCGTGCGCATCGATGGCGGTTCGGCGCAGCACGTTCTGCCATCCAGCGTTCCTACGTTGCGCGGCGGCAGTTTCGGACAAGCGCTGGTAGCGAGTCTGACGTCGACTTACTACAACCCGTGGAAATTCGAACGTTTCGCACGCAACGTATTGGGCCAGGACTACGATGCCCGGCGTCAACAACTGCGCAAAGACGTCAAAGTCTCTCTCGACACCTTCTTGAAGGTGGCCTGGAACGACACCCATCGCGGGCTCTACCCGACCGAAGAAGGCCCCGGCCGCACCGACGCTTTCGGGCGCATTGCCAACGCCAGTTTCGGCGATGCTATTTCCCCCGCCAACTACCGTGTAGCCAACGCTCCGGTCGACTATCCGCAACTGTGGGACATGTGGACCTTCGACTGGGTGCAGTGGAACGGTTCGGCGCAGCAACCGATGGCCCGCAACATCGGTGAGGCCTTGGGCGTGGGCGCCACGCTGAACTTCTTCGACGCTAACGGCCAACCGCTTAAAGGAGACGCCCGTTATCCGTCCAGTGTCCGCTTGCGCGATCTGCACCTGATCGAACAAACCCTGCAACGGCTCAAACCACCGGCCTGGCCGGAAGAACTGCTGGGCGCCATCGACAAAACCCAGGCCGCAAAAGGTCGTGAGTTATTTACCGAGAACTGCGCCGGCTGCCATGTACCTCGGTCGGTCCAAAGCGACGGGCGCTGGGTGCAACATCTGAAAATGCTGCCCGTGGAGTACGTCGGCACAGACCCGGGCGCGGCCAATAACATCGCCGACCATCGCTTCGACCTCACAGCCTTGAAATGGGACCCGGCAGAGCTGGCGCAACTGGATGTGCAATTGCAGCCGACGCCCGTTGAATCGCTGGATTTGAGCAAGCTCTCATCGGCTAAAGGGTTGGCCTACATCACCGCTTTCGTCGGAAACCAGGCCTACCGTGAAGCAAAAATTCCTGCGGCCGAACGACCGGGCATGGATGGCTTCGGCCTGCCGATTGGCGTGCGCGAATTGCGCGCCTACAAAGCGCGACCATTGGCGGGAGTCTGGGCGACCGCACCGTTTTTGCATAACGGTTCGGTGCCAAGCATTTATCAGTTGCTCTCGCCCCAGGATGAACGCACAACCACCTTCTACAAAGGCACTTTCGAGTACGACCCGAGGCACCTCGGCTATCGCACCGAGGCCTTCACCAATGGATTTTTATTCGACACGCGAATCACCGGCAATCACAACAGCGGCCACGAATTTCGGGCAGGCAAGCGTGGCAACGGCGTCATCGGTCGCCTGCTGCAACCAGAAGAGCGCTGGGCGCTGCTGGAGTATCTGAAAGTGTTAGGCGGCCCGTTAGAGGCACAATTGCCATGAGCAAACTCTGGATGCGTTTTGGCGCCTTTCTCGGAAAAACCCTGTTGTGGTCGCTGGGTCTTGGATTGCTCGTCTGGGGGCTGGCCACGGCGTGGTTTGCCTGGCAGCACAGCGGCCCGGTCTCGGCTGAAGAACTGGTCCCGGATGGCGAGCCAGCGATGACTCAAGACATCATCCAGACGGCCGTGCGCATCGTCGATCAGCACCGTGAAAGCACCCGCTACCTGCGCGACGCCCATGCCAAGGCCCATGGCTGCGTGAAGGCCGAGGTTCAGGTGCTGCCGGATCTGGCGGACGAACTGCGTCAGGGTGTGTTCAGCGAACCCGGCAAAACCTGGCAAGCGACGATGCGACTGTCCAACGGCAATGCCTACCCGCAGTTCGACAGCATCCGCGATGCACGGGGCATGGCAATCAAGTTGCTCGATGTGCCCGGTAAACAACTGCTGAACGATCAACAGAGTCGTGGCGAACAGGATTTCGTGATGTTTAGCCATCCGAATTTCTTCGTCAGCGATGTCGCCGAGTACCGTCAGAATGTAGCCGCACAGGCTGACGGCAAGAAGGTGATGGCGTTCTTCCCGGGTTGGGATCCACGGACCTGGCAGGTTCGCCATCTGTTTATCGCGCTGGCGACACTTTCACCCGCCCCGGAAAGCCCGACCCAGACGACTTACTTTTCGGTTTCGCCCTACAAATTCGGCGAAGCCAATGCCAAGTTCCGTGTCATGCCCGATCCGGCAAGCTGCCCGACTTACACCCTTCCCTCACAAAACCAGAAGTTGCCGAACTTTCTGCGCAATGCGCTGAACCAGCAACTGTCGACCGAGCGGATGCCGGCCTGTTTCGTCCTGCAGATACAACGCCAGGACCCGGCCAAGTACATGCCGATCGAAGACACGAGCATTGAGTGGCAGCAAAGCGATGCTCTGTTCGAGACCGTGGCGCGGATCAACGTACCCGCCCAGGACTTCGATACGCCTGCGCTGAACGTGCAATGCGATAACCAGTCGTTCAACCCGTGGTTTGGCCTTGAGGCTCATCGCCCCATTGGCGGCATCAACCGGTTACGCAAAGCTGTATACGAAGCCGTGAGCGACTACCGACACAACCGCAACGCCGAACAATAAGAAGGCAGAACGAAAAAAAGCGATCCGAAGGTCGCTTTCTTTCGTTGCGCCTCGGCAGAAGCCAAACCCCAGACAGCAAAAAGCCCGCATTAAGCGGGCTTTCTGTGGTGACCTGGCGTTCAGCGTTCCAGGTGACCGAATATGGCGCAGCGGACGGGACTCGAACCCGCGACCCCCGGCGTGACAGGCCGGTATTCTAACCGACTGAACTACCGCTGCGCGTAGCGTTGAAAGTAAGTGGTGGGTGATGACGGGATCGAACCGCCGACATTCTGCTTGTAAGGCAGACGCTCTCCCAGCTGAGCTAATCACCCTTTACCTTCGTTGCGGGGCGCATTGTGCCACAGATTTTCATAAAGTGTTGATTTAATTGAATAATTTTTCAAAAAAATCTGAAAACCCATAAAACGACGCGACCTGCAGGAACAACGTACAAACTTTTGACAGAAAAAAACCCGCGTTAAGCGGGCTTTTCCGTGGTGACCTGGCGTTCAGCGTTCCAGATAACCGAATATGGCGCAGCGGACGGGACTCGAACCCGCGACCCCCGGCGTGACAGGCCGGTATTCTAACCGACTGAACTACCGCTGCGCGTAACACTGGAAGCGAATGGTGGGTGATGACGGGATCGAACCGCCGACATTCTGCTTGTAAGGCAGACGCTCTCCCAGCTGAGCTAATCACCCTTCACTTTCGGTGTGGCGCGCATTCTACGTAGCGACCACACCTCTGGCAAGCACTTTTTTAATTAATTTTTTCAGGCCTTCCAAAGGCTTAGAGAAGGGTTGGCCTATGGCGCCGCGAAGAGAATAATGCCCCCCTTTGTATAAAGGAGAGACTCGCCCCATGTGGTTCAAAAACCTGCTTATCTATCGCCTGACCCAAGATCTGCCTTTTGATGCCGAGGCGTTGGAAACTGCACTGGCCACCAAACTGGCGCGTTCATGTGCAAGCCAGGAGTTGACCACCTACGGTTTCGTCGCGCCATTCGGCAAGGGCGAAGATGCTCCGCTGGTGCACATCAGCGGCGACTTTCTGCTGATCGCCGCGCGTAAAGAAGAGCGCATTCTGCCGGGCAGCGTCGTGCGTGACGCGGTGAAGGAAAAGGTCGAAGAGATCGAAGCCGAACAAATGCGCAAGGTCTACAAAAAGGAACGCGATCAGATCAAGGATGAAATCATCCAGGCCTTCCTGCCGCGCGCCTTTATTCGTCGTTCGTCGACTTTCGCCGCCATCGCGCCAAAACAGGGCCTGATCCTGGTCAACTCGGCCAGCCCGAAACGTGCCGAAGACCTGTTGTCCACCCTGCGTGAAGTGATCGGTACGCTGCCGGTACGTCCGCTGACCGTGAAGATGTCCCCTACCGCGACCATGACTGAATGGGTCACCACCCAGAAAGCCGCGGACGATTTCTTCGTGCTGGACGAGTGCGAGCTGCGTGATACCCACGAAGACGGCGGCATCGTGCGTTGCAAGCGCCAGGACCTGACCAGCGAAGAAATCCAGCTGCACCTGAGCACCGGCAAAGTGGTCACTCAGCTGTCGTTGGCCTGGCAAGACAAGCTGTCTTTCGTGCTTGACGACAAGATGGTGGTCAAGCGCCTGAAGTTCGAAGACCTGCTGCAAGACCAGGCGGAACAGGACGGTGGCGAAGAAGCCCTCGGCCAACTGGACGCCAGCTTCACCCTGATGATGCTGACCTTCGGCGACTTCCTGCCGGCGCTGGTTGAAGCGTTGGGTGGCGAAGAGACTCCGCAGGGGATCTAAAAGCTGGTGATGTCTAATGTGGGAGCGGGCTTGCTCGCGAAGGCGGAGTGTCAGTCAACATCATTGTTGAATGTCAGCCCCTCATCGCGAGCAAGCCCGCTCCCACATTGGTTTTATGGCGTTACTTAATAACAAGGATCAGGCCATGCGCGCACTGGCTGCATTGAGTCGTTTTGTCGGCAACACCTTCGCTTACTGGGTACTGATTTTCGCCGTCGTGGCGTTCCTGCAACCGACCTGGTTCATCGGCCTGAAGGGCGCGATCGTGCCGCTGTTGGGCCTGGTGATGTTCGGCATGGGCCTGACCCTCAAACTTGAAGACTTCGCCGAAGTCGCTCGCCATCCATGGCGCGTGGCCTTGGGCGTGGTTGCGCATTTCGTGATCATGCCCGGTGTGGCGTGGTTGCTTTGCCAGGCTTTTCACTTGCCGCCGGAGATCGCTGTCGGCGTCATCCTGGTCGGCTGCTGCCCTAGCGGCACCTCGTCGAACGTGATGACCTGGCTGGCCCGCGGCGATCTGGCGCTGTCGGTGGCCATCGCCGCTGTCACCACCCTCCTCGCCCCGCTACTGACCCCGGCGCTGATCTGGCTGCTGGCCTCAGCCTGGTTGCCGGTGTCGTTCATGGAGCTGTTCTGGTCAATCCTGCAAGTGGTGCTGTTGCCGATCGTGCTTGGCGTGGTTGCCCAGCGCTTGCTGGGTGATCGGGTTCGCCATGCGGTGGAGGTGCTGCCGCTGATCTCGGTGGTGAGCATCGTCATTATCGTCACAGCCGTAGTGGCCGCCAGCCAGGCGAAGATTGCCGAATCCGGCCTGCTGATCATGGCCGTAGTGATGCTGCACAACAGCTTCGGCTATCTGCTGGGTTACTTCACCGGGAGGCTGTTCAAGTTGCCACTGGCCCAGCGTAAATCCCTGGCGCTGGAAGTCGGCATGCAGAACTCCGGGCTGGGTGCGGCCCTGGCCAGTGCGCACTTCTCGCCGCTGGCGGCGGTGCCGAGTGCGTTGTTCAGTGTCTGGCACAACATCTCCGGGGCGCTGCTTTCGACGTATTTCCGCCGGATGAGCGAGAAAGAAGATCGGGAGGTGGCGGCTCAACAGGCCACCGACTGATCCGAAAACTTGATCCCTGGGTTAATGATGGGCACTCTATTGCAAAACGCGAGGACGACCTCGCGGCTCGATCGAGTCATTAATCTGGGGACGACCCCGTCAATCGATGGAGGTCTCTCATGTCCTGGATCATTCTGTTTTTCGCCGGCCTGTTCGAAGTCGGCTGGGCCGTCGGTCTGAAATACACCGATGGCTTCAGCCGCCCTCTCCCCACAGCATTGACCGTTGCCGCCATGGCCATCAGCCTTGGCTTGCTGGGCCTTGCCATGAAGGAATTGCCGCTGGGCACGGCCTACGCGATCTGGACGGGTGTCGGTGCGGTCGGGACGGTAATTGCCGGGATCATTCTGTTCGGTGAATCCATGGCGTTGTTCAGGCTCGCCAGTGTGGCGCTGATCATTTCCGGGCTGGTCGGGCTGAAGATCAGCGCCTGACGGTTTGCTGCCATTACGAAAAAACCCGCCCCCCCTATTGATATAGACAGGGGGAGCGGGCTTTTTCAATGGTGTGTATTAACCGATCAGCTCTCGGCCAGCTCCATGCGTTCACGCGCGACCGGGGCCTTTTGCGCATGCTCAAGCTGCATACAGCGCTCCAGGAACAGGAACATGTAGTCGTAGCTCTTGCAGACGGCCTGACGCAATTCCACTTGCAGGGATTTGCTTGGGTTCATCCCCGCCAGCGTGCAGATGATTTCCAGGGCTTCCCACGGATGGGCATCGTCGTACTGGGCATGCATCTTCAACCACTTCATGGCCCGCTTGCGATCTTCCTCAGGGAATGATGCCGCGTAGACGCCACTGGAACAGACCAGCGCCGACCACTCCCCGGTCGCACCTTCAATGGCGTAGTTGGTGGCGGCAATGGCAACGATCAGCGAATCCGACGAACTGGTGTGCCAGCACCAGTGGCTCAAGGCGTGAAGTTCAGGGTCAACCTTTTGCGCTTGCAGATCTTCCAGGCTGACACCGTGAGCACGGCTCCAGTGCACCCAGTAATCGGCATGGTTCAATTCGACGCGTATGTTACGCATCAGCCAGCGACGCGCCATGTCTTCACCTGGGTGGCGGGCAAAACGAGTCTTGCTCAGGTTCTGTGCCATATATAACGCGAACTGTTCGACTACCGGCCAGCCACCAATCAGGTACTGGCGCATGGTCTTTGCGCTGAGTTTGTTATCACGCAGACGCTTATACAGTTCGTGTTCGACAACCCGGCGTTTGCTCTCGCTGCAATCCTGGATCAGGCTTTGAGCCCAGGCGGGATAACTTGCAACGTCCATGAGCGGTCCGGTTCGGTTGAATGTGTCGATCACTGTCGAGCTCCTTTTGATTGTGATTATAAGGATCAGCAAGAGATTTCAACGGAACGTGCCAGGCGCCTTGAATAACAAAGGCTGAGGCCTGGCTGGACGACTTTGTAAACTGTCGCGGGTAAACAAATGCGGGCGTTCAATAACATACCCTTGAGCGTAATCCACCCCGATCTCCAGCAATGCCTGCTCGATCTGGGGTGTTTCAACAAACTCGGCAATCGTACGCTTACCCATAACATGACCGATGTGATTGATCACTTCGACCATGGCGCGGTTAATCGGGTCGTCCAGCATATCCTTTACGAAACTCCCGTCGATCTTCAAGAAGTCTACAGGTAAATGTTTCAAGTATGCGAATGAGGACATTCCGGCGCAAAAGTCATCCAGTGAAAAGTGGCAACCTAAACCTTTGAGTTCATTAATAAATCTGATTGCACTTGCGAGATTGGAAATAGCACTGGTTTCAGTAATTTCAAAACAAATCATTTCAGGCGGTATGGAGTAAGTAACAAACTGTTCACGCAGGAAGTGCAGAAACGCCTCATCTCCGATAGTTGTGCCTGACAGATTAATCGCACACATGGCCAATGGTCCTTTGTGCTGTTCGGCTATGCATTGGGCAATAATTTTGAAAACGTTCTGTACAACCCAGCGGTCTAGGGACGTCATCAGACCATAACGCTCAGCAGCCGGAATAAAACTGTCGGGCAAAATCATGCGTCCGGCTTCGTCATGCAGACGCAACAGAATTTCGATATGTCCACCGCCCTTCTCGATATGACCAAGGGGCGCGATTTCCTGGGCGTACAGACAGAAGCGGTCTTCTTCCAGCGCCATGTGCAAGCGCTGCACCCAAGCCATCTCGCCGAAGCGCAGGGACAGTTCCGAATCATCGGGGTGATAGACCTGAACCCGATTGCGGCCCTTTTCCTTGGCCATGTAGCAGGCCATGTCGGCAGCACGCAGCGAGGCTTCGAGGGTGGTCGGATTCTGAGCGACGTGAACCAGTCCGATGCTCACAGTGGTCACGAACGGTCGGCCTTTCCAGACGAAGTGCAGGTTCTGCACGGTCTGACGCAGGCCCTCGGCGATTTTCTCGGCGGCTTCCGGGGCGCAGTTCTCCAGCAGGATGCCAAACTCGTCGCCACCCAACCGGGCCAGGGTATCGCCTTCGCGTAAACCGGATTGCAACAGAGCGCAGATATGCCGCAGCAACTCGTCACCCGCCGCATGGCCGCAGGTATCGTTGACCAGTTTGAACTGATCCAGATCGAGGAACATCAGGGCATGGCGCCCCGACTGCCGCGCCAGGTTATGCAGCGCCTGTTCCAGGCGATATTCGAATTCGCGGCGGTTGGCGAGCCCGGTCAAGGCGTCATGGGTCGCCTGCCAGGACAGATTGGCAATGTATTGCCGCTCCTGGGTCATGTCGTGCAACACCAGCACGGTACCGCTGACCTTGCCGGCGTTGCGGATCGGCGCACCGACCAGGGTGACCGAAACCGTGCTGCCATCCAGGCGCTGGATCAGTTTTGAGTGTTCGCTGCCACCGCTCAGCTGTCCGCTCAAAATGTGCTCGATCAACGTGAAGCCATCGGCCTGAGCGTTCTCGTCCAGCAGATTGAACAGCGCCGCCAGCGGCAAACCCGTCGCCTGCTCGGCCTTCCAGTGGGTCAACGCCTCGGCGGCCGGGTTCATGTAGGCGATTGCGCCGTCGACATTCGTGGTGATCACGCCATCGCCAATCGATTGCAGGGTGATCTGCGCCCGGTCCTTCTCCAACTGCAGGGCCTCGGCGAACGCATTGCGGTGCTTGAGCAGTTTGTGGGTGCGCATCAGTGCTAATGCAATCAAGCCCAGGGCGGTGGCGAGGTTGGTCACCAGCAATACCCGCAGGATCATCCGCGAGCCTTCGCCCAAGGCATCGCTGAAGGCCTTCGCTGCCGGTGTCACACTTTCGTTGATGACGAATATCTGATCCTTCCAGCGCTTGATATCGGCATCGGTGGCCTGATCGGTGGTGATGCGCTGATGCATCTCCCGCGCAATGGCATCGAGTTGCACCAGATACGCATCGCCCACCTTCCAGAGGTCGATGGCTTTCTCGTGGTATCTGAAGTGCCGGAAATTCAGGTACAGCCAGATCACACTATTGATGTCATCCGGGTGGTTACCTCCCTTGAGGATCGCCACCCGTGCCGCTTCGATATTCGGTGGCCGATGATCCAGCGCCACACGCAGCTCGTGGCCACCCTGAGGTACGGCAATGGCGTTCTGGTATTTGAGGAAAATCGTCTCGTCGCGGTTGTCGGCGTAGAGATTGAGGTAATAGATGGCGTCTTTTTGGCCTTTGGACCACAGGCTTTCACCGGCAACGTAGCCGCGAACCGCCGACAGCACGTACAGGCTGACGCCACCGAGCATCGCCTGAAACAGCACGACAGCGATAAATGGCCAGACGATGCCCAACAACCGTGGCGTTCCGTGAGTCCGCGTTTGATTCATGAGGTCCCTTGTTTTAGCACTACCAGATCAGCATCCCGACGTGATCGCTACAGCTAGACTAGGGTGCGTTCTAAGTCCCGGCAAGTGATCAACAAAAAACACACTGCGGTCCCCTCGCGATACATATATACCGCACGGACTCTCTTCCAGGTCCTTGTAATCGGTACCGATCCCCCTGCTGAACCGCAGGGAACCAACCGAAGCAAGACAAGAGAAGCCGCATCATGCAAACAACCCCTTCAAATGGCGCTTCAAACGCCCCAGGCACTTCATCCCCGACCACCGCTCAGGTCCATCAGGGTCAACTCCAGGACTATGAACTGTTGCGATCGGTTTTACGTGAGGAGGTGGGTTCACTATCTGGTTTTTCCCAAACGCTACTCAGGCCACGATCTTTTTCACCCTTGAATCATGAAAACGAATCTGGCCAGGAAGCGTTACAGCAGTTGCTTGTGGATCCCGACTACCGTGCACTGTGCAAAAAAAACAATGTCTCCCCGCACTATCTGATCGTCACCTTGAAAGAACGGGGCTTTGTTTATGAGACTTCAAATCGCGAAGGTGCAAACAAGATCGAACTGCCCCTGACAGGAAACGAAAACTGGCAAGCACTTCGAACCCGGATCGAAAAGGCTGCCACCTTGCTGGGCGGACAAATTCGCTATGACCGCCTGATCTCGGCACCCAGGATTGCCACGTTTTACGGGTTACACCCTTGGGATCCGGCCAACACCGCTGAACATCAAGCCGCCATCGATACCCTTGAAGAAAAGAACGCAACTTTTCAATTGGGGCTCGAGGACGATTTCAACATACTGGACCTCAAACCAATTCTTAAGAAAGAAGATCGACAGGTTTCTTTTCAAGGTGTCCTGACAACCGAATCCCGTGATGAATTGCAAGGGCAGTTCATTACAGGCGAAATCAAAAGAGTCATCCAATCATTTCTACCTGAAGGAGTTACATCCCCGCTGACCCATTTAGCCAACGACATTCTTGCGTCAGCCATGCCTGAAACGGTTGATGTCCAGCCAACAGTTTTTCTTCAAAAGATCCTGCAAAGTCCGGAAGCCGAAAAATTAGGAACCGTTTTGCTGACAACGATGGATTGGTACGGCGGAAAAGTGGGTGAAGAAACCTCGCCTCATGTACGCACCAAAGTGGTAGCCCAAGCGCTGCAAATCTGGTTCAAATCGCAAACTATTGAATACCCTGACAGGATCGCCGGTTACGACCTGAAATCCAATTTAAACTGGGGAAAAAGCTACAGAGATATATGGAGGGAATTTAAAGATCATTTATTCACATCAAGACGGGCCATCTCAAAAAAAGAAGCCACTGTCATGGCAAGGCTGTTCCTCCACGAGTTCCCCACCGAATTCCGCATCAGCGACATTCCGAAAGATCTGCCTTATAGAAGCTCCGTTGTTTGGGTCAACTTTGTGAGCGGCGTAAACTTCATAAATTTTACCGACTCCAAGGTGCTGTACAGAAAAACCTTCCAACAGCTGGTCAATACACCCTTGAAAATAAACGAGGGCGCGAAAAAAGAGCAACTGCGTGCTGTAGCTCTCGCGAGGCTACTGCCGACAGTGGAGTGGGCGACAACCCAGGGTTTAATTCCACAAAAACAACATGAAGAATATACACAGACCGAAATTGACTTAGCGATATTAGAACTGGACACATACACCAATGCTTTGAGCGACGCGCTCAGCAAACTCAATAAAGCGACGCCCGAACGCCTGTCCATTGCAAAATCCGTCATCGATCATGATTTCCCTAAAGTATCTGACAAAGATTCTGTAATCAATTCCTTCTGGAGTGATCATGAACTGGCGGAGCCCGCCCGATACCTTAACTGGATGAAAAGACACTCGACCATTGACGTCGTCGCGGACAATAATTTTGACGGCAAAAAAACATGGGCAGTTATCAAAAAAAATAGCAACGCCATCAGTTTTTATATTTGGTTAGATGAAGATAGAAAACTACGTACCGGAGACACTTCATCCAGCAAAAAATACAACACCATCTGCAATGTCAAAGAACTATTTGAACAACACTTCAAAGACCATATAATTTCGCAGACTGGCGCCTATAAAACACTAATAAAAAGCTTGCTGTCATCACTTACATTCTCTGACCGGCAGGCGCTGGAATTGGGAACGCTCAAGATATACACCCTGAGAAAGGAAACGTATAAAGTAGAGGCCAAGTACGAAACGCCTGAAAAAATATTACCGCTCCGCGCCCGTAATGGCCTGCTGTTGCTGACTACATACCAAGGTGTTACCAGCACATTTGAACTGCTGCCAAGAGCCGGAGTCATACGTCGCATCGGCAATCTAGACACGGAGCTATTTGGCGGTCTACTCAAGTCCGAGACCTGGCACATAGGCATGAACCCCTACCCCGTCGAAGTCTTGCGCCATAAGACATTAAACTTTGACTGGAAAGCTCACTCAACAGGCAGTAAACCGCTGGATGTAGCGCATTGCGAGGCCATCATCGAACAATTGGGCCATACGTTCATGCCCCCCGGCAGCACTATGGAGAGCGCCGACGGACTAGCCCTGACGATAAACTCAAAACGCAGCCAGGAAATCAGTCACTTCATCGCTACCGAACTGCTGTTCGTTGATCCGGAAGCGCTTCACCACGCTGCTTATGGTCAGACACAGTTTGACCGCGCCGCGGCCTCTCAGAAACGCTTCGAGAATTTCGCCAAGACTCTTGTACCGTTCTGGACGTCTATCGAAGACATAACCTCCGATGATACAGAACGTAAGGTGAACGGTGCATTCGGCCTGTCGATGGACCTGGCTTCATTTGGCCTGCCCATCGGCAAACTGGTCTCCGGCTCGATAAAACTGCTGGGCAATGCAAGCCGGCTGACAATACTCGCCAGGCTCACCGCATTTGCGTCACTGACTAAAGAGGTGTCGATTTTGACCCTGCAAGCATTGAATCCGGTTGACGGAGTCGGCTCGCTGCTCAAGGCACTGGGATCCCGAGGGGTAAAGCTGGGTAGATCCGGCATTTTCAAAATCAAAGCTATGGCGGGCAAGGCCGGCCACTACGAATTTGCTCAGAGCCTGCCACAAATCGGCGGTGCGGGCCGCTGGAGGCCTTTGTCGACCGGTGATCGACTAGCGTCAGTCAAAGGCTTGGAAGATGTACCTGTACGCAATACCGGTTCTGCTGTATCGCCAGCCTTCCATGCAGTCGATCCCGTTTCAGGCAAACCGTTCGGACCCAGTTTGCCCGCGCATGACATATCAATGGGCCCTTCGACATATCAGAAAATAGGCATTACAGATAATGAGGAGCTGTATGTAATTGCCGAAACAGCTCAAGTTAGAACGACATTAGAGGTTGATGGTAGAACAACTGTGTTCATCGACAACGTGCCATACCGAAATCATGAAAATGCTTTGTCGCGAGTCGACAGCCTCGATGCAAGCGAGAGTCTCAAAACTGTTCCTTGTCGTTCTCGCAGGGCCCCCGAAGGAGTCTGCAAAACCAGGTACGTCATCACCGACCATCCTGCTGAGCGCCCCACCGCAGGCACTTTTATGGATGTTGAGGATAGTTGGGCTCCATGGTTCGGGGACGGCAGATTCACCCCCTCTCAATCGACATCAACCCAATCCCGTCAACTACTGGCGTTTGAAGAGAAAATTTACGAGGTCATAGACGGTAAACTCATTACTTACAAGGGCATGCCTAAATGGATCGGTCTTACCAAAAAAAAGCCTATACCCAAGAAAACCATCAACGCCCGCCTCGAATTTCAGCAGGGAATCTATGGAGGATTGAAAGTGACCGGCAGCGCCGAAAAAATCGATGATGTACATGAAGTCGGCGCGCTCGTCGTTTATTCCAAGGACAAAAGCCATCGGTACGTATTCGCCAAGCTGCATATGGATGATTACTACATGGTCAAGCTTTCAGCCAGCGACAGCGTCCAAGGGTCGTTGCAAATGAGCAAGGTGTCCGAACAACAACTTTTGGAAGACACGGTCGAAAAAGAGTTACGACGCATATACATAGGATCCTTGAATGCGAACAACATGGTGTGTATTCATGGAAAAGACAAGGTTCATCAGGCGCTGGATAAACTTGATGAATACGCGGTAGACATTGGAGTAGCGGCGAACCCTATCGATGAATTGAAGTGGGTGAACGTGACAGCCTATTCCGCAACATCACTATTGTTTGATGGCCCAACAAGGGCAATGGCCGCCACACTTTCAGATGGCGCGAGTTTATGGGCCAAAAGTACTATGACATCCATCGAATTACAGCAAGACGTTGCGAATAGATTCGACACCCTTTTTTCAAGGGCTACAAGTGTGGCATCCAACAGCACGAAGATTGACAATGCGATGGAGGATCTACAAAAGCTCATTCAACCCAATCATCGGAAAAAGTTGCGTAATATCGCTTTTGCCGAAGTCAGAACCGCTACAGGAAAGAGTGAAGTTTACGTCAGCGTTTCTGGAACCAGGAACAATACCAGACACCTCCCCCTGTTCGCGGGCAATAAAAGTCAAGTTGAGTACGGTGACTCGGTCTATTTCAACGTCGACCAGTTGAGGAAGTCGACAACCCTTGACTCCTTAACACTATCGAGTGGTGAGGCGTTGCTATCGATCCCTCACCCAATTACCGATCCGACCCGACCCAACGTTATCAAGTGGGCAACATCCGTAGACAGCGAAAGTAAATTGATCGCTTACATCAGTGATAAATACCCAAACACTGGTGACATCAAATCGATCAACGTTGTCACTACCCTGCCGCCGTGCGACTCATGCTCAATCATTCTGAAAGGGTTCGGTTATGACCATGGGGTCGATGCGCTCAACGTGATATGGGGCAAGCGCCCTAATGGACGCCAAGCACAATCCTGACAACCTCAGCAACAAATCCTGCAGCATTGGCAGCTCTTCGAGCAACCCAAACTAAGTTCAACCCGCTCAATGCTGCTGCAAATGCCCATACAGCTTGGCGTACAAACCACCATCAGCAATCAACTGCTGATGGTCGCCATCCTCGGCAATTTGCCCGCCATCAAACACCAGCACCCGGTCGGCCTGCTTCACCGCGGACAACCGGTGCGCAATGATCAGCGTGGTGCGGTTGCTCAAGAACCGCGCCAACGCCTGGTGCAGGTTGTATTCGGTGGCGGCATCCAGCGCTGAGGTCGCTTCGTCGAGGATCACCACTTTTGGCTCGGCCAACACCATCCGTGCAATCGCCAAACGTTGACGCTGGCCGCCGGACAAGCGCACACCGGAACGTCCGACGATGCTGTCCAGGCCATTGGGCAACTCTCGAATCGTGGCGTGCAATTGCGCGATTTCCAGCGCTTGCCAGCAGGCTTCGTCACTGCGTTCGCGGCCCATGGTCAGGTTGGCGCGCACGGTGTCGTTGAACAGCGCCGGATGTTGCAGGACCACGGCGACATTTTCGCGCACGGTTTCCAGGCCGATCTCTTGCTGGGTCGAGCCGCCGAAGCGAATCGTCCCGGCGAGCGGCGTGTACAAACCCAGCAGCAACTGCACCAAGGTGCTTTTACCACCACCGCTGGCGCCGACAATCGCGACCTTTTCGCCGGGGGCGATCGACAGGTTCATCTGGTTCAACACCAGCTCGTCGCCGTAACCGAAACTCAATCCCTGGACTTCGATGCCCACGGTTTCGCGACCGTTGAACGGATCGACACCGCCCGGGTATTCAGGCTCATCGGCCCGGGCCAGCAACTCGTTTATCCGCGACAGCGCGCCGCTCGCCGCGTAATAGGCGTACTGCAGATTCAGCAGCTGTTCCACCGGACCGATCATGAACCACAGGTAGCTGAACACCGCCAGCATCTGGCCGATGGACAGGTCGGAAAACAGCACGGTGAGCATCGCCGCCGCACGGAAAATATCGATGCCAAACTGGAACAGCAAGCCGCTGGCACGGTTCGAGGCATCGGTTTTCCACTGCGAGTTCACCGCGTAATCGCGCACTTCCCGGGCGCGCTGCCCCAGGCGCCCTAGGAAAAAGCCCTGACGGTTGCCGGCACGCACTTCCTGAATGGAATCGAGGGTTTCGGTCAGCGCCTGGGTGAAGCGCGAGGTGCTGTCGTTCTCGAGTTTCTTCAGGTGCTTGACCCGTTTGCCCAACAGTACCGTGGCGTAGATCACCAGTGGGTTGAACAGCAGGATCAGCAACGCCAGCTTCCAGTGCATCCACATCAGGATGGAGGCGGTGCCGACCAGGGTCAGCATGGCCACAAGGAAACGACTGAGGGTTTCGCCGACGAATTTGTCTACGGTGTCCAGGTCGGTGACCAGATGCGTGGTGACCGTGCCGCTGCCCAGGCTTTCGTATTCGCCCAGGGAAATACGCTTGAGCCGTTCGATCAGCCGTGTGCGAATGCGATACACGATGTCTTTGGCCAGTGCCGCAAACAACTTTGCCTGAACCACGTTGAAGAACAAGGCGCCACAGCGTAGCAACAAGGTCACCAGCAGCATCAGGCCGATGTAGCCCGTCGCTTTTTGCCAGTCGTCTGGCAACGCGTGGTTCATGATCTTCAGCGCGGCGTCGCCGTGGCCCAGCAGTACTTCGTCCACCAGCAACGGCAGGAGCAAGGGAATCGGCACGCTACACAGGGTTGCCAACACCGCCACGCCGTTGGCGATCCACAGGGATTTCTTGTGATGCAGCGCCAGGCGACGGATTTCTGCCCAGCTCAGACGGTCGACACGTGAAACAGTTGGCTCGTCGTCGGGCAGATCATGCACAGGCAGCGCGCTCCAGCCAGCGGCCGAGCAACGGAGACAATGCGCTGAGCGGCTGATAGCCATTGGTCAACAGCGCCAATTGACCATTACGCTCCGCCAGCAAGGTAGGGAAACCGGCAATGCCCAGGTCCTGGACCCAGGTGAAATCGGCCGCCGTCGCGGCGTGCTGATCGGCACGGTCGAACGCGGCGGCGAACTCGATGCGCGGCAGACCGGCTTGCTCCGCCAGCTCCACCAGAACGCTGGCATGCGTGACATCGCGACCTTCGACATAAAACGCGTGCTGAATCAGCCCGAGCAGTTTCCACGCGCAATCCGGTGCCAGGCTGCGCGCGGTCACCAGCGCCCGACAGGCAGGTTCGGTGTCGTAGACAAACCCGTCGGGCAACGCGCCTTCCAGCTTGAACGGTTGGCCTGTCGCCTCGTTGACCGCCTGCCAATGCTCAAGGATATAGCGCCGGGTGGTCGGCTCCAGCGCGGAGCCGCTGCCGGTGCGCAAACCACCCACCACCAGGTGCACGTCCACGCCCGCTGCTTGCGCCTGCTCGACCAGCGCGTTGGCCACCGGCGCGAAGCCCCAGCACCAGGAACACATCGGGTCCATCACATAGAGCAGGCGTTGCGCAGACATGGTTCAAACCTCGGAAGGAGTTTGCTTGTAGTTGTAGCCGATCGGATGAGGCAGGTTGCGAGCCTTGGCCAGTTCGATCTGCTTTTGCCGGTCGATGGCACTGCGACGGGTCTTCTCGCTCAGCTTATCCCAGCAATGCGGGCAACTGATGCCGGCCACGTAGTGCTCGGATGTGCGGTCTTCGACGCTGATCGGTGTACGACAGGCATGACATTGATCGTAGTCGCCTTCGCTGAGGTCGTGGCGCACGGTCACACGGTTATCGAACACGAAGCAGTCGCCCTGCCATTTGGTTTCTTCCTGCGGCACCGCTTCGAGGTACTTCAGAATGCCGCCCTTGAGGTGATAGACCTCGTCGAAGCCCTGACTGAGCATATAGCTCGACGCCTTTTCACAACGAATGCCGCCGGTGCAGAACATCGCGACTTTCTTGTGCACGGCGGGGTCGAAGTTGGCTTTGATGTAGTCGGGGAATTCGCGAAAACTGGTGGTCTTCGGGTCGATGGCGCCTTCGAAGGTGCCGATCGAGACTTCGTAATCGTTGCGGGTGTCGATCAACAGCACTTCCGGATCGCTGATCAGCGCGTTCCAGTTTTCTGGATCGACGTAGGTGCCGACCTTTTT
The DNA here is from genome assembly GCF_019947405.1 of Pseudomonas sp. GL-B-26. NCBI lineage: Bacteria > Pseudomonadati > Pseudomonadota > Gammaproteobacteria > Pseudomonadales > Pseudomonadaceae > Pseudomonas > Pseudomonas sp. GL-B-26. Next base: position 25,252 of record NZ_JAGYGJ010000054.1, read on the forward strand.
GTTCGGGTCCACGCCTTCGACGCCGAGGGTGACGATCTCTTTCTTGAGTTTGACTTTGGTGCGATAGAACGGTTGGTCGTCGCAATACGACTCTTTGTGGTCGATGTCGTCCATGCGCGGGTCGTTCTTGAGCCAGGCCATCAGCCCGTCAATGCCTTCGCGGCTGCCGGACACGGTACCGTTGATGCCTTCTTCGGCGATCAGCAGCGTGCCTTTGATGCCGTTGTCGACCATCGCTTGCAGCAATGGCTCCCGCAGGGCGACGTAATCTTCCAGAGTGACGAACTTATACAGTGCCGCCACGACAATCTGTTGTGTCATGGGTGATTCTCCAGGTGGCTACCCTCGTAAGGGGTGAACCGGATGCGAAAAAAAACGCGCCGGGTGAGCGGCGCGTTGCGGATTCTAGCAAAAAACCGATGCTTAATGCTTGCTGCCGCCAGCACAGGTCGGCGAGGCCGGAGCCGCGTCGATCTGTGCCCATTCCTCTGGCGTGTAGGTATGCAGCGCCAACGCATGGAACTCGCCCATCAGCTCGCCGAGCGTGCCGTAGACTTTCTGGTGACGCTTGACGCGGTTGAGCCCTTCGAACTGCTGGCTGACCACCACGGCCTTGAAGTGGGTCTGCAACCCACGGCTGTGCATGTGGCTTTCATCCAGCACTTGCAGATGCTGCGGCTGCAACAGGCCCAGCGTCGATTCGATGCGTTGTTGCATGGTCATACCGAACTCCGCTTAAGGCTTTTTCTTGGCTGGAGCGGCGGCGCCTTTAGGCTCCAGCTCGGCCGTCATGTCAGCCAGTAGTTTGTTGACAACAGGCACGGCGCTTTCCAGCTTGGCTTGAGTCATCTGGGCCGATTGCTGAGTCAGCTGCGGCATTTTTTCCAGGACTTTCTTGCCCAGTGGCGACTGGTAGAACGCGACCAGGTCTTTCAGCTCGGATTCGCTGAAGTTGGTGGTGTAGAGCTTGACCATGTCCGGCTTCAGCTTGTTCCAGCCAATGGCTTGGTCCAGCGCGGCGTTGGCTTTGGCCTGGTAGGTTTCCAGCAAGGCCTTTTTCGATTCAGGGGCTTTGGTCTGAGCAAAGCGCTGAGCGAACATTTGCTGCACTTGCATGTACACCGGAGTGCCCAATTTGTCAGCGTGCGCCAGAGTCAGGAAAGCTTCGGCACTGGCGTTGTGGCTGGCGGTATCGGCAAAAACAGGGCCGCTGGCGCAAACCAGTGCAACCGCGGTACAGATGGCACGAAGACGAGTCATCGAGTTTCCTTTTCTAGCAGGCGAGGTCATTACCCCAAGGGCGACCATTCTGCACCTAAAAAAGTGTGTCGCTCAACCCCAAGCCTTGTCGGGCCTGATTTAGAGGGGTTGAATGGTCAAAAACCAGACTGATGGAACCACGGCCGGCGATCACGGCCTAAACTGCGCTATCGACCTACAGGAGTGTGCATGATGAGCCGTATCGAAACCGACAGCCTTGGCCAGGTGGAAGTCCCGGATGAAGCCTACTGGGGCGCTCAGACGCAACGCTCGCTGATCAACTTCGCCATCGGCAACGAAAAAATGCCGCTGGCCGTGCTGCATGCCCTGGCGCTGATCAAGAAAGCCGCGGCGCGGGTCAATGACCGCAACGGTGACCTGCCCGCCGACATCGCCCGGCTGATCGAACAGGCCGCCGACGAAGTGCTCGATGGCAGCCACGACGACCAGTTCCCGCTGGTGGTCTGGCAGACCGGCAGCGGCACCCAGAGCAACATGAACGTCAACGAAGTGATCGCCGGTCGCGCCAACGAACTGGCCGGTAATGCTCGCGGCGGCAAGTCGCCGGTTCACCCCAACGATCACGTCAACCGCTCCCAGAGTTCCAACGACTGTTTCCCGACCGCCATGCACATCGCGGCAGCCCAGGCCGTGCAACAGCAACTGCTGCCGGCGATCAACGAACTGTCGGGCGGATTGGCCGAGCTGTCCGCGCGGCACATGAAACTGGTCAAGACCGGCCGCACCCACATGATGGACGCGACGCCGATTACCTTCGGTCAGGAACTGTCCGCATTTATCGCGCAACTGGATTACGCCGAGCGGGCGATCCGCAGCGCGCTGCCGGCCGTCTGTGAACTGGCCCAGGGCGGCACTGCGGTCGGCACCGGGCTGAACTCGCCCCACGGTTTTGGCGAAGCCATCGCTGCCGAGCTGGCCGCCCTCTCCGGCCTGCCGTTCGTCACCGCACCCAACAAATTCGCCGCCCTGGCTGGCCATGAGCCGCTGACCACGCTGTCCGGCGCGCTGAAAACCCTCGCCGTGACCCTGATGAAAATCGCCAACGACCTGCGCCTGCTGGGCTCCGGGCCGCGAGCAGGCTTCGCCGAAGTCAAACTGCCGGCCAACGAGCCGGGCAGCTCGATCATGCCGGGCAAGGTCAATCCGACTCAGTGCGAAGCGCTATCGATGCTGGCGTGTCAGGTCTTGGGCAACGACGTCGCCATCGGGTTTGCCGCGAGTCAGGGCCATTTGCAATTGAACGTGTTCAAACCGGTGATCATCCACAACCTGCTGCAATCGATCCGCCTGCTGGGCGATGGCTGCAGCAACTTCCAGCAGCATTGCATCGCCGGCCTGGAACCGGATGCAGAGAAAATGGCTGAGCATCTGGAGCGTGGGTTGATGTTGGTGACAGCGCTGAATCCGCACATCGGTTACGACAAATCGGCGGAGATTGCCAAGAAGGCTTATGCCGAAGGGCTGACCTTGCGTGAGGCGGCGTTGCAATTGGGGTATCTGACGGATGAAGAGTTTGATGCGTGGGTAAGGCCGGAGAATATGCTGGAGGCCGGTGCCAAGGGCTGAGTTTTGTAGCGCCTGACACTCCGTCTTCGCGAGCAAGCCCGCTCCCACAGGGGACCGCATTCTTCTGATAGAACTCGGTTAAATGTGGGAGCGGGCTTGCTCGCGAAGAACGATGACGCGGTCTAACCTGCCGCCATCCGCACCTTTCGGGCCCTGAGCCCGGCAATCAGCGACGGCCCCAACGCCACCAGCGCCGACCCCAGCACCACCAGCACCGCCCCGCCATACCCCAGACCATTGATCGTCTCGGCATGCACATACTCCGGCCACAACCACGCAGCCACGGCCACCGCAGCGAACGTCACCAACGGCGTAATCGCCAGCGTCGCACTGACCCGCGACGCCTCCCAATGCGCCAAAGCCTCAGCAAACGCGCCATAGGCGATCAGGGTGTTCATGCAGCACGCCAGCAGGAGCCAGCCTTGCAGCGGACTCAGTTGCAGCGCTTCCAGCGGATGCACCCACGGCGTCAGCAACAGCGCGCAGAACAGGTAGATCACCATCATCACCTGCAGCGAATTCCACACCGTGAGCAATTGCTTCTGGCCCAAGGCGTAGAACGTCCAGACCGTGGACGCCAACAGCACCAACAGCACGCCGGTGGTGTACTCGGTCAGCGAGGTCAGCAACTCGGCCAGCCGCTGATTGAAAAACAGGGCAAAGCCGATCAACAGCACCAGCAGGCCGATCCCCTGCCCCACGCTGAACCGTTCCTTGAACACAAACAGACTGGCGATCAGCAACATGATCGGGCCCATCTGCACCACCAGTTGCGCGGTGCCGGGGCTAAGCAGGTTCAGGCCCATCAGGTACAGTACGTAGTTGCCCACCAGACCGAGCACCGCCATCAACACCAACCAGCCACCACGCGGCCCGAGTACCTTGCGGCTCGGCAGGCGTTTGGTCGCCGCCAGATAAATGAACAGGCACCCGCCGGATACGATCAGGCGAAACCAGGTCACTGTCACCGGGTCCATCACCAGCAGCACTTGCTTGAGTTTGATCGGCAGGATTCCCCACAGCAGCGCGGTCACCAAGGCCAGGAACAGACCGTAAACCCAGCGACCCGATGAAATGTGCATTGCGAACCCCGAAGCCAAGTGGCGAGAACGGTCATTCTAGGCTTAGAGCCGTTCGGCACACAGGGACAGTTGGGCGCTGGCCGCGAATGAAACTGTGCAGGTCGCACCATTAAATTGGCGCTCTGCCGTCGATCGGTTGGCCAGGCGTTGCAAGTGGTTCATGCATAAGCTCATGGGATTCGCCAACAGGAACATTCCTCAGGAGATCGCCATGTACGGCAAACGCGCCCAGGACAATGCCCCCGCCACTCACTTTCGCTGTGACCGGATGTGTCGTGTGAATGGGGAATTGTATTTCAGCACCCGGGAAAACACCCTGGAGGGACCGTTTGAAAACCCGGAGAAATTGGCGCGGGAGGTACAGGCTTACATCGAGCGGATGCTGCTTTTGCGGATGAATCTGTAGACCGTGGCGCCTGCATCGCGAGCAGGCTCGCTCCCACAGGGATCTAGTGTGTGGCATAGATCCAATGTGGGAGCGGGCTTGCTCGCGAAGGCGGTTAATCAGCCAATACAAATCTTCCGGATTTAACGCACCGCTTCAAACAGCCCGGTCGCGCCCATCCCGCCACCCACACACATGGTGACGATGCCGTAACGCACGTTGCGGCGCTGCAATTCACGCACGAGATGCCCGACCTGACGCGAGCCGGTCATGCCGAACGGATGGCCGATGGAAATCGAGCCGCCATTGACGTTGTACTTGTCGTTATCGATCTCCAGCCGAATGCGGCTGTACAAACATTGCGAGGCGAACGCTTCGTTGAGTTCCCACAGATCAATGTCGGAAATCCGCAAACCCTTGGCCTTGAGTAATTTCGGCACCGAGAACACCGGGCCGATGCCCATTTCATCAGGCTCGCAGCCGGCCACGGTGAAACCACGGAAGAACGCCTTGGGCTTCAACCCCAGTTCCAGTGCTTTTTCCAGACTCATCACCAGCGTCATCGACGCGCCATCGGACAGCTGCGAAGAGTTGCCCGCCGTCACCGAACCGTCTTCGGCAAACACCGGTTTCAATCCCGCCAGGCTTTCCAGAGTGGTGCCCGGGCGATTGCAGTCATCGTGATCGACGATGCCGTCAAGGATCTGCACCTCACCGGTAGCCTTGTCTTCGACCCGATACTTCACCGCCATTGGTACGATTTCATCGTCAAACAATCTATCGGCCTGAGCCTGAGCGGTACGTTGCTGACTTTGCAGCGCGTACAGATCCTGTTCTTCGCGCCTGACGTCGTAACGACGAGCGACGATTTCGGCCGTCTGGCCCATCGGGAAATAGATGCCGGGCACCTGCTCTTTCAGCAGCGGGTTGATCAGGTTGTCGGTGTTGATGCTTTTCATGGTCAGGCTGATGGACTCGACGCCACCGGCGACGATGATGTCGCTGCAACCCGAGGCGATCTGGTTGGCGGCGATGGCAATCGCTTGCAAGCCCGACGAGCAAAAACGGTTGAGGGTCATGCCGGCAGTGCCGGTGCCCAGGCGCGACAGCACCGCGATGTTGCGACCGATGTTGAAGCCTTGGCCACCTTCGTTGGAACCGGCACCGACGATGCAGTCCTCGACGCTGGCCGGATCGATGCCCGAGCGCGCCAGCAGCGCATTGACGCAATGGGCCGCCATGTCGTCCGGACGGGTCAGGTTGAACTTGCCGCGAAAGGATTTGGCCAGGCCGGTCCGCACGCTGTCGACGATCACCACTTCACGCATGGCATACCTCATTGTTGTTGTCGGTTGAGAGTGGACCGAGCATAAGTCCACTGCATTACCGACCGCGACAATCATTCACCCCGCGTATGCGTAACCATCGCTCACTTCTTGTGCTGTTTCAATTTCCTGTTGTGCTTGTCGGACTTTTCGAACGCCTCTTCCAGCGCCAGATTGATGGTGCGCAGGACTTTGACCCGCGCCCAGCGCTTGTCATTGGCTTCCACCAGCGTCCAGGGCGATATCTCGGTGCTGGTGCGATCAACCATGTCACCGACCGCCGCGCGGTAGTCGTCCCATTTATCACGATTGCGCCAGTCGTCTTCGGTGATCTTGAAACGCTTGAAGGGAATTTCCTCCCGTGCCTGGAAACGCTCCAGTTGCGTCTGCTTGTCGATGGCCAGCCAGAACTTGACCACGATCACCCCGGCCTCGGCGATCAGCTCTTCAAAATCATTGATTTCACTGTAGGCCCGCAACCAGTCCGCCGGTGGGCAGAAGCCTTCGACGCGCTCCACCAGCACCCGCCCGTACCAAGAACGATCGAACACCGTGAACTTGCCCTTGGCCGGGATGTGCCGCCAGAACCGCCACAGATAAGGCTGCGCCCGTTCCTCTTCGGTGGGTGCGGCAATCGGCACGATGCTGTACTGGCGTGGATCGAGGGCCGCCGCGACCCGGCGGATCGCCCCGCCCTTGCCTGCCGCATCATTGCCTTCGAACACCGCCACCAAGGCGTGCCGACGCATGCGTTTGTCGCGCATCAGGCCGGAGAATCGCGCCTGCTCGGTGATCAATTGTTCTTCGTAATCGTCCTTGTCCAGGCGCTGGGTCAAATCCAGGCTATCGAGCAGGTTCATCTGATCGACATGGATGGGCAATGGCGCGGCATTGACCTTGGAAGGATGGACCTTGTGTCGTTTCAGGGCACTTTGCAGGCCTTCGAGCAGAATCTTGCCCACCGCCAGGCTGCGGTAATGAGGGTCCACCCCTTCGATCACATGCCAAGGCGCATAGTCGCGGCTGGTACGGCGCAACACGCGTTCGCCGTATTTCACGAATTTGTCGTAGGTTTGCGATTGTTGCCAGTCCAGCGGACTGATGCGCCAGCTGTGCAGCGGGTCATCCGCCAGGGCCTTGAGCCGCGCCTTCATTTGCTTCTTGGAGAGGTGGAACCAGAACTTGAAGATCAGCGCGCCTTCATCGCAGAGCATTTTTTCAAAGCGCTCGGACTGGTTGATCACCTGATCCAGCACCGGGTCCTTGAACAAGCCATGAACCCGGCCTTGCAGCATCTGGCTGTACCAGTTGCCGAAGAAAATCCCCATGCGGCCCTTGGCCGGAAGCATCCGCCAATAGCGCCAGGCCGGTGGCCGCGCCAGCTCTTCGTCGGTCTGCTGATCGAACGTGCGGACCTCGATCAGGCGCGGGTCCATCCATTCGTTCAGCAACTTGACCGTCTCGCCCTTGCCGGCGCCTTCGATGCCATTGATCAGAATGATCACCGGAAAACGGCTTTGCTGGTGAAGTTCGAACTGCGCTTCGAGCAAGGCTTCACGCAGGGCCGGTTCTTCGGCGTCGTAGGTTTCTTTGTCGATGGCGTGACCGATTTCGGCGGATTCGAACATGGGACGGCTCCTTCCAGGATTGAGCAAGACTAGCGGATTGGGCCGATAGTCAGCAGAGAAAATTCTCTGTGGTTTGGGCTTTTGTGGCGAGGGGCTTGTCGGAACGCCGCATCGCCCCGTTGGGTCGCGAAGCGGCCCTGAGGCCAAACGACTCAGTCTGCCTGGTAAACCGAGTTTGCTGATTTCACGACTGCTACGCAGCCGAACGGGGGCAAGCCCCCTCGCCACAGGCGATCAGCTAGAATGGCCGCCTTGCCGTTGCCGAGCCTGCCATGAAACCTGTATTGCCCCACGCCCAGCTCGACTGGGATGACCAAGGGCTCCCGCGTTCGCGGGTGTTCGATGATGTGTATTTTTCCGATCTGTCGGGGCTGGACGAAACCCGCTACGTATTCCTCGAACAGAACGCTTTGCGTGAACGCTTTGCCGCGTTGCCGGCCAGCGGTCGACTGGTGATTGGCGAGACCGGTTTCGGCACCGGGCTGAATTTCCTTTGCGCCTGGCAGCTGTTCGAACAGCACGCGGTGGCCGGAGCGCGGCTGCATTTTGTCAGTGTCGAAAAGTACCCGCTGAGCCTGCCCGATCTGCAGCGTGCCTTGGCCTTGTGGCCGGAGCTCAAACCGTTTGCCGATCAACTGCTGACGCAATACATCGCAATCCACCCAGGCTTCCAGCGCCTGGTGCTGGACAACGGCCGCGTAACCCTGACCCTGCTGATCGGGGATGCGCTGGAACAATTGCCACAACTGGACGCGCAGATCGACGCCTGGTTTCTCGACGGTTTTGCCCCGGCGAAAAACCCCGACATGTGGACCGCCGAGCTGTTCGCCGAACTGGCACGCCTGGCTGCCCCCGGCTCGACCATCAGTACGTTTACCAGCACCGGCTGGGTGCGTCGCCTGCTGAACGCGGCGGGCTTCAAGATGAAGCGCACGCCCGGCATTGGCCACAAATGGGAGATCCTGCGGGGCGTGTTTCTCGGCTGGCCTGAGGAAGTTCCGGTGCCCGCCGTGGCTAAACCATGGTTCGCGCGCCCGACGCCACTGAACGGCGAGCGTCGCGCGATGGTGATCGGCGCCGGCCTGGCCGGTTGCGCCAGCGCCGCCAGTCTCGCGGCGCGGGGCTGGCACGTCAGTCTGCTGGAGCGTCACGACGCGCTGGCGCAGGAAGCCTCGGGCAATCCTCAGGGCGTTTTGTATCTCAAGCTTTCGGCCCATGGCACCGCGTTGTCGCAGCTGATCGTCAGTGGTTTCGGTCACACCCGACGCTTGCTCGAACATCTGCAACGGGGCGTCGACTGGGACGATTGCGGGGTCTTGCAACTGGCCTTCAACGCCAAGGAAGCCGAGCGTCAGGCGCAATTGGCCGCGGCCTTTTCGCCTGACCTGGTGCACTTGCTCGATCAACCGCAAGCCCAGGCTCAGGCCGGGATTGCCCTGGAACACGGCGGATTATTCTTCCCGGAAGGTGGCTGGGTTCATCCGCCGGCGTTGTGCCATTGGCAGGCATCTTCGGCGAACATCCAGTGGCTGCCCCATCGCGATGTACTGGAACTGCGCAAGGTTGATGATCAATGGCAGGCCTGGGACGGTGATGCTTTGCTGGCCAGTGCCCCCGTGGTGATCCTGGCCGGCGCCGCCGAGATCAAGCGTTTCCCACACAGCGCCGAGCTGCCCCTCAAACGCATTCGTGGCCAGATCACCCGACTGGCGCAAACTCCTGAAAGCCAGAGCCTGGCCACCGTCGTCTGCGCCGAAGGCTATGTGGCGCCGGCACGACTGGGCGAACACACCCTCGGCGCCAGCTTCGACTTCAAGAGCGATGACCTGGCCCCGACCCTCACCGAACACCTCGGCAACCTGGCCTTGCTCGAGGAAATCTCCCCCGACCTGGCCACGCGACTGCATGCTCAGGAACTGGACCCGCAGCAGCTCGAAGGGCGCGCTGCATTCCGCTGCACCAGCCCGGACTACCTGCCGATCGTTGGCCCGTTAGCCGAGCAAGTGGCCTTCGCCGATGCCTACACCGTACTGAGCAAGGACGCCCGGCAAGTGCCGGACATTCCCTGCCCCTGGCTTGAGGGTTTTTACGTCAACAGCGGCCACGGTTCTCGCGGTCTGATCACTGCGCCACTGTCGGGTGAATTGCTCGCGGCATGGATCGAAAACGAACCGCTGCCCCTGCCCAGAACGGTCGCCGAAGCCTGCCATCCCAACCGTTTTGCCGTGCGCCAGTTGATCCGCGGAAAAGTCTGACGACGCGCCTTATAACTTATCGGTCTAAAACTCCGGGGATTCAGCCGGGTCAGTTTCTGAGTACCCGCCATTTTTGGCGCGGTATCGATTGACCCTCCCCAACGGAAAAACCGGTAAGGAATTTATGTGCGGATTAGCTGGCGAGTTACGTTTTGATCATCAACCTGCAGACCTTGCAGCCATTGAGCGAATCACCCACCACCTGGCCCCTCGCGGCCCTGATGCATGGGGCTTTCATGCCCAAGGGCCGATTGCCCTGGGCCATCGTCGCCTGAAAATCATGGACCTGTCGGACGGCTCGGCGCAGCCGATGATCGACAACCCACTGGGCTTGTCCCTCGCCTTTAACGGCGCGATCTACAACTTCCCGGAACTGCGCACCGAGCTTGAAAGCCTCGGTTATGCCTTCTATTCCGGTGGTGACACCGAAGTGCTGCTCAAGGGCTATCACGCCTGGGGCGAAGCCTTGCTGCCCAAGCTCAACGGCATGTTCGCCTTCGCCATTTGGGAGCGTGACGCCCAACGCCTGTTCATCGCCCGCGACCGTCTCGGCGTGAAGCCGCTGTACCTGTCGCGCACCGGCCAGCGCCTGCGCTTTGCCTCGGCGCTGCCGGCGTTGCTCAAGGGCGGCGACATCAACCCGATCCTCGATCCGGTGGCGCTCAATCATTATCTGAATTTCCACGCCGTGGTCCCGGCGCCGCGCACCTTGCTGGCCGGCATCGAGAAACTGCCACCGGCGACCTGGATGCGCATCGAAGCGGATGGCACCACCGAGCAGAAAACCTGGTGGACCCTGCCCTACGGCCCACACGCCGACGAGATGAATCTGACACTCGAAGACTGGCGTGACCGTGTGCTCGACAGCACCCGTGATGCGGTGGCAATCCGTCAGCGTGCGGCGGTCGACGTCGGTGTGCTGCTTTCGGGCGGTGTCGATTCGAGCCTGCTGGTCGGTCTGTTGCGTGAAGTCGGTGTTGAAAACCTGTCGACCTTCTCCATCGGTTTCCAGGATGCCGGCGGCGAGCGCGGCGACGAGTTCCAGTATTCGGACCTGATCGTCAAGCACTACGGGACCCAGCATCACCAATTGCGCATCGACGAAAAAGAGATCATCGAGCAACTGCCCGCTGCGTTCCGCGCCATGAGCGAGCCGATGGTCAGCCATGACTGTATCGCCTTCTATCTGCTGTCCCGGGAAGTGGCCAAGCATTGCAAAGTGGTGCAGAGCGGCCAAGGTGCCGACGAGTTGTTCGCCGGTTATCACTGGTATCCACAAGTCGACGGTGCCGAAGATCCGTACGCCGCCTATCGCGATGCGTTCTTCGACCGCAGCTACGACGACTACGCCGCCACCGTGCAGCCGAAATGGCTGACGGCTAATGACGCTGCTGGTGACTTCGTGAAGGAACATTTCGCACAGCCCGGCGCCGATGCAGCGGTGGACAAAGCCCTGCGCCTGGACAGCACGATCATGCTGGTGGACGACCCGGTCAAACGCGTCGACAACATGACCATGGCCTGGGGCCTGGAAGCGCGTACACCGTTTCTCGACTATCGCCTGGTGGAATTGTCGGCCCGCGTGCCGGGCAAATTCAAACTGCCGGATGGCGGCAAGCAAGTCTTGAAAGAAGCCGCGCGCCTGGTGATTCCGAGTGAAGTGATCGATCGCAAGAAAGGCTACTTCCCGGTCCCTGGCCTGAAGCATTTGCAGGGCGATACGCTGAACTGGGTGCGCGAACTGCTGCTAGATCCGAGTCAGGATCGTGGCCTGTTCAACCCGGCCATGCTCGACCGTCTGCTGACTGATCCGCAAGGTCAATTGACCCCGTTGCGCGGCTCCAAGCTGTGGCAATTGGCGGCCCTGAACCTGTGGCTCAGTGAACAAGGAATCTGATCGATGAAACCCCACGCCACGGCCTACAGCCAACGCTTGTTGCGCGGTCAGGCGCCCTCATACGAACGCTTGCAGGCACGCCTGGCCGAAGACGGCAGTGAACTCGGCACCGCACCGATCGCCGTGCATTGCGGTTGGGGCCGGTTGCTGATCGGCCACACCTTCCCGGATGCGGCGAGCCTGGCCCAAGAGCTGCTCAACGAGCATACCGGTGAGCGCGACATCGCCTTGTACGTGGCTGCGCCTCAGCAAGTGCTGGGGCTGGAGCCGGCACAACTGTTTCTCGACCCGTCCGACACCTTGCGCCTGTGGTTCAGCGACTACCGCCAGTCCACTCGGGTGTTTCGCGGCTTTCGCATCCGCAGGGTCCAGAGCGATGCAGACTGGCAGGCGATCAATCAGCTGTATCAGTTGCGCGGCATGCTGCCGATCGACTCGAGTCTGCTGACTCCGCGCCATCAGGGCGGCCCGGTGTATTGGCTGGCCGAAGATGAGGACAGCGGCGCAATCATCGGCAGCGTCATGGGCCTCAATCACCACAAGGCGTTCAACGATCCAGAAAATGGCAGCAGCCTGTGGTGCCTGGCGGTCGATCCGCAATGTTCGCGACCGGGTGTCGGTGAAGTGCTGGTGCGGCATTTGATCGAGCACTTCATGAGCCGTGGGCTGAGTTACCTGGACCTGTCCGTGCTGCACGACAACCGGCAGGCGAAAAGTCTTTACGCCAAGCTCGGGTTTCGCAACCTGTCGACCTTCGCGATCAAACGCAAAAACTGCATCAATCAGCCGCTGTTTCTTGGTCCAGGTCCCGAAGCCGAATTCAATCCTTATGCACGGATCATCGTTGAGGAAGCTCACCGTCGCGGCATCGAAGTGCAAGTCGATGACGCCGATGCCGGCCTGTTCACCTTGATCCATGGCAGTCGCCGCGTACGTTGCCGTGAATCCCTCAGCGATCTGACCAGCGCCATCAGCATGACGTTGTGCCAGGACAAAAGCCTGACGCACAAAGTACTCAAGGCCGCCGGCCTGAACCTGCCAGCGCAGCAACTGGCCGGCAACGCCGATGACAATCTGGCGTTTCTTGATGAGCACGAACGGGTGGTGGTCAAACCGCTGGATGGCGAACAGGGCCAAGGCGTCGCGGTGGATTTACAGACCATCGAAGAGGTCCAGCAAGCCATCGAGTCTGCTCGCCAGTTCGACAGTCGCGTGCTGCTGGAGAGTTTCCACGAAGGACTCGATTTGCGAATTGTGGTGATCGGTTTTGAGGTGGTCGCCGCGGCGATTCGTCGTCCGGCTGAAGTGGTGGGCGATGGTCAGCATTCCATTGGTGCGCTGATTGAAGCCCAGAGCCGGCGTCGTCAGGCGGCGACCAGCGGTGAAAGCAAAATCCCTATGGATCATGAGACCGAGCGCACCTTGCACGCAGCGGGTTATGACTACAGCAGCATTCTGCCGGCCGGTGAGCATCTGTTCGTACGGCGTACGGCGAATCTTCATACCGGCGGGATTCTTGAGGATGTGACGGCGATCCTGCATCCGACCTTGGTGGATGCGGCGGTGCGGGCGGCGCGGGCGCTGGACATTCCGATGGTCGGGCTCGACCTGATGGTGCCCGCTGCCGATCAACCGGAGTATGTGTTTATCGAAGCCAATGAACGTGCCGGACTGGCCAACCATGAACCGCAGCCGACGGCCGAGCGGTTTGTGGATTTGTTGTTTCCGCACAGTCAGCCGGCGGCCTGACAGGCACCACAGATTCTTTCCCTTCATCGAAACCATCGATGGCCTCAACTCATCAGGAGTTTCCATGACCAGCAAAATTCCAGAACCGGATCTGAACTACCTGCAAAAAGTCCTGCTGGAAATGCTCGCCATTCCCAGCCCGACCGGGTTCACCGACACCATCGTGCGTTATGTCGCCGAGCGGCTTGAAGAGCTGGGCATTCCCTTTGAGATGACCCGCCGCGGCACCATCCGCGCCACCCTCAAGGGCAAGAAGAATAGCCCCGACCGTGCGGTCTCCGCCCACCTCGACACCATCGGCGCGGCGGTTCGCGCAATCAAAGACAACGGCCGTTTGACCCTGGCGCCTGTCGGTTGCTGGTCCAGCCGTTTTGCCGAGGGCAGTCGGGTCAGCCTGTTTACCGACAACGGTGTGATCCGTGGCAGCGTGCTGCCGCTGATGGCTTCCGGGCATGCGTTCAATACTGCCGTGGATGAAATGGCGATCAGTTGGGATCACATCGAATTGCGCCTGGACGCTTATTGCGCTACGCGTGCCGATTGCGACTCGCTGGGGGTCAGCGTCGGTGATTTTGTCGCCTTCGACCCCCTGCCGGAGTTCACCGAAAGCGGCCACATCAGCGCCCGTCATCTCGATGACAAGGCCGGCGTTGCCGCATTGCTGGCGGCATTGAAAGCGATTGTCGACAGCGGCGAAGAGCTGATGATCGACTGTCATCCGCTGTTCACCATCACCGAGGAAACCGGCAGTGGCGCGGCGGCGGCATTACCTTGGGACGTCAGCGAATTCGTCGGCATCGACATTGCCCCGGTCGCGCCGGGTCAGCATTCCAGCGAGCACGCGGTGAGCGTGGCAATGCAGGATTCCGGCGGACCTTATGACTATCACCTGTCGCGCCATCTGCTGCGCCTGGCCAGTGACAACGAGTTGCCGGTGCGCCGTGACCTGTTCCGCTATTACTTCAGCGATGCCCATTCGGCGGTCACTGCCGGGCATGACATTCGTACCGCCCTGCTCGCCTTCGGCTGCGACGCCACTCACGGCTACGAACGCACCCACATCGACAGCCTCGCCGCCCTCAGTCGCCTGCTCGGCGCCTACATTCTGAGTCCGCCGGTGTTTGCCAGCGATGCACAACCGGCCAAGGGGTCGCTGGACCGGTTCAGTCATCAGATCGAACATGAGACGCAGATGGAAAGCGATACGCGGGTGCCGTCGGTGGATAGCCTGGTGGGACAGCGCTCGGAGAGCTAAAGCGAACGCAAAACCGTAGGAGCTGCCGCAGGCTGCGATCTTTTGATTTTCAGCGATGCAACTGACGCCAAAGATCAAAAGATCGCAGCCTGCGGTAGCTCCTACTGGTCCTGTGCGTTCAACCGCCGTAGCATCGCGCCATTGTTTAGCCGAGGTGCCTATGCTGATTCCCCACGACCAACTTGAAGTCGACACCCTCACCCGCCTGATCGAGGATTTCGTGACCCGTGACGGTACGGACAACGGCGATGACACGCCGCTGGAAACCCGTGTACTGCGTGTTCGCCAGGCATTGACCAAGGGCCAGGCGCTGATTGTCTTCGACCCGGAAAGCGAGCAATGCCAGTTGATGCTCAAGCACGATGTGCCCAAGCACCTGTTCGACTGAGGCCTTCAGCGTCCTTTGTTTTTCGCCAGTTTGAGCTGGATGCGGTCGTAGACCTCGGCCCGGTGCACATTGACGTTTTGCGGCGCTTCGACACCGAAGCGCACACTGCCTCCGTTGACGGCAAGAATACGCACGGAAATGTTGTCACCGATGGAAATCAACTCGCCCACAACGCGACTGAGTACAAGCATGGCATTCGTCCTTCAGGGTTATCGAACCCTGAAGATGCCCTGCACTCAGCGGGCCTACAATGCGACAGCAGCAAATCAGTCCCGCCCTACAGCGCACCCCGAACAGATCCTATGGAAACGTCCGACAAACCCATTGAATGAAGGACCGATCCTTCAGGAAGCGGAGAAACGCGGGCCGAAAAGGATGACGCTGGCCCCGATCACACACAGCCCCACGCCGATCCAGTCCGAGCCCAGCGGACGAATCCGCTCGACCACCGCCAGCCAGCCGATCGACGCGATGATGTAGATGCCACCGTACGCGGCATAAGCACGGCCAGCGTAGGTCGCTTCGATCCGGGTCAGCAGCAGCGCGAACAAGGTCAGACTGAGCAGCGCCGGCACGACCCACCAGGCGCTTTTACCCTGGCGTAGCCACATCCAGAAGGCAAAGCAGCCGGCGATTTCAAACAGCGCAGCGAGGAAAAACCACAAATAATTGAGCATGCAAACGTCCCGCGAGGATGGCCGATGGCGGCCACCCTAACGACGGTGTTGCGTACGGGCAAGTTCAGCCTGCGGTTTGTTTGGCCTTGGCGCGCATTTTGTCGGCCATGGCGGTCATTTCGTCGTAGAGCAATTGCGGGTTCTTCTGCTTGAGCGCCCAGGCCATACGGCCCTGTTCGTGAGGCAGAATCATGAATTCGCCAGCGGCAACGTACTGATAGATGTAGTCGGCAATGTCGGTCGCGGTGATCGGCGAGCTTTCCAGCAACTTGCCGACCTGGGCTTTCATGGCCGGCGTCGGACCACGGAACGAGTCCAGCAGGTTGGTCTGGAAGAACGACGGGCACACCACATGCACGCCGATCTCCTGCTGCGCCAGTTCGACCAGCAGGCTTTCGGACAACGCCACCACGCCAGCCTTGGCCACGTTGTAGTTGCTCATGGCCGGGCCTTGCATCAGGGCGGCCATCGACGCGATGTTGATGATCTTGCCTTTGCTTTTTTCCAGCAGCGGCAGGAAGGCCTTGCAGCCCTTGACCACGCCCATCAGGTTGATCGCGATCTGCCAGTCCCAGTCTTCCAGGGACAGTTCACTGAAGAAGCCGCCCGAGGCAACGCCGGCGTTGTTGACGATGACATCGATGCCACCGAGTTTCTCGTCGCAGGCTTGGGCGAAAGCGGTCAGCTGACTGTAATCGCGCACGTCGCAACGCTGGATAAAACCGTCGCCGCCGGCTTCGCGAACCAGTTTCAGGGTTTCCTGCAGACCGGGTTCGCTGACATCCGACAAGGCCAGCTGCCAGCCTTCACGCGCCCAGCGCAGCGCGATTTCGCGACCTAAGCCCGAGCCCGCACCAGTGATCATCATGCGATTTTGCATAGCAAACAGCCTTGTTGTTCCGGGGAAGATGCATCGAGTGTAGCGAAGGACAATGCCCGACCCACGCTCCATCAGATTGCTGAATGGCCCGAGCAAACCGTGACAGCGCCTGAATCAACTTGTGCAATAAAAAAGAAATAAGCCTTTCTTCGAAAAACATTAAAAAAACTTGGAATTTTCCTTCATTCGCCACAGTCGGATTTTGTAAGCAGCCCGGTTTTATAGCAGCCCGGCTGACCAGTAAACGCCAGGTAATTCCAGAACACTTCCAACAAGGAAATAGACATGGGCACAATTCTAATCATTATTCTGATCCTCCTGCTGGTAGGTGGTTTACCGGTCTTCCCGCACTCCAGAAGTTGGGGTTATGGCCCGTCGGGTATCATCGGCGTGGTGTTGGTGGTGCTGTTGATCCTGCTGTTGCTCGGCAAGATATAAAGGTTTAACAGGCAAAAAAAAGAGGCCCTTTTTCAAGGGCCTCTTTTTTATTGCATCAACACTTAGTCCGGCTTGCCATCAACCACACCTGCGGTGTTGTCGATCAGGCTCTTGGTCGCCGTTTGCAGGAACGCTTCGAGCTTGAGCTTCAGCTCAGCGGTACGCGGTGCATCCGGAACGATCTCGGCGTGAGGTGTCGCGCCCAGTTCGTACTGGTACATCTTCGGCGCCATTTCCTTTTCCTTCGGCAGCACCAGAATCTGATCAGCCGTGATGATGGCGGTGGTCTGCTCGCTACCCGACGGCTTGATCACGCCGAAACCAGTGTCGCCTTCAGGCAGATTGAGCAAATCGCGGCCCCAGCACTGATGACGCACTTCGCCACCAATACGACCCATGATGGTCGGCACGATGTCGATCTGCGTGCCCACGGTATGGTCTAGCTCGCCGAACTTTTCCTGGATGCCCGGTGCGATCATCAGCATCGGCACGTTGAAGCGGCCCAGGTCCATTTCGGTGATCTGACGCTCGTTGCCAAAACCGTGGTCGCCGACGATCACAAACAGGGTTTCCTTGAAATACGGCTCCTTGCGGGCCTTTTCAAAGAACTGGCCCAGCGCCCAGTCCGCGTAACGCATGGCGGTCAAATGCTCGTTCAGGCTACCGCGATCGGTCACGCGTTCGACCGGCAACGGGGTCGGCAAAGCGTATGGCGTGTGGTTGGACAGGGTTTGCAGCAACGCATAGAACGGCTTGCCGTTTTCCCGTGCCTTGAGCTCGACCAGACCACGGTCGAACATGTCCTGGTCGGACACGCCCCAGGTCGGATCGGAGAACACCGGGTTCACGAAGTCGTTACGACCAATGAAGTTGGTCATGCCCTGGTTGCTGAAGAAACCCGACTGGTTATCCCAGGCGAAGTCGCCGTTGTAGACGTACACGTCTCCATAGTTACGGGCGCTGAGCAATTGCGGCAGGCCGGACAACTTGTGGCTGCCTTCCGGCGTCTGCATCAGGTATTCGAAACCTGGCAGGTTCGGAAAGCACGCCATGGTGGCGAACATACCCTGGTGGGTATGGGTCCCGTTGGAGAAGAAGCGGTCGAACAGCAGGCCTTCCTTCGACAGTTTGTCGAGGTACGGCGTGATATTGCCCGGTGCGCCCAGGGCGCCCACCGAGTGACCGGCCATGCTTTCCATCAGGATTACGACGACGTTCTTGATCGGCAGGGTCTTGTCGGCTGGCGGCGTGTAGTCGCGACGCACGGCTGCGATGTCGGCATCCACCAGTTTGTCGTCCGCCATCACCAACATGTCACGCACGATTTTCTGCGCTTCAGGCTGTGGCAGGGTGGCCTTCCAGATGTTGTCGCGATCTTCGGACATACGGCTCTTGGCCGCTGCGACCAACGACAAGGTGCCGTTGAGGCCCAACTGGTTAGCGAAGTTAGAGTCGGTGGTGTAGACGTCACCCCAACGCAGTGGCGGGCCCTGACGCAGGGTGCCACGAGCAGCGACCACGCAGACCAGCAGGCAGACGACAAACACCGCGATGCGTGCGTACCACGGGGCGACCTTGCGCGTGCCGATGCTGCCGCCGCTGAAGGGGCCACGAGGCCGGGTGGCGCGGTCGGCGCCCTTGAACGCCAGGGTCAGGATCAACGTGCCCACGGCCCAGGCCAGCAGGTAGCGAACCACCGGAAAACCGTACCAGAGCATGCTCATCACGGTTTTTGGGTCTTCCTTTACATATTGGAAGACCAGGCCGTTGAGACGCTGGTGGAACTCGCGGTAGAAGTCCATCTCCATCAGGCCGAGGAACAGGGCGATGCTCGAGGCAATGGTCAGCCAGAACCGGAAGAACCCGCGTGCGGCCATCGCCCGGGCGCTGAACAGCGCCAGCAGCAATGGAATGCTGAGGTAGACCACCAGGCGCAGGTCGAAGCGCAGACCGTTGGCGAACGCTTCGAGAAAGGTCGAGGCCGGGGTGTCGAGGATCATCTCGCGGTTGTAAACCAGCAGCGCAACGCGCAGCAGGCTGAACATGACCATCATGACCAGGGCACACAGCAGCGTGTAGGCCAGATGCGATTTGACGGTCGGTTGCAGCAGGCGACTAGAAGCTCGCTGCTGACTCAGGGCGTCCGGGTTTGCCATGTCGTTTTAGGACCCATTGGAAGTTGAAGTTTCAAAAATACAGCGGCGCCTTGCCCTCTGTTGGCCAGTACTCGGCCCCGGGGCTTGCGCGGTGCGCAAATGTTGCACGATCAACCGCGGCATTGCCATTGATTACTGCCCGCATGTTGGCGCGGGCGAATTGTCTTGGAGGCTTTGTGAAAATTTCGTGCAACGTATATTCGGAAACAAAATAAAGTCCGCCCTGCTTCTGATGCCGGTTAGTTCGGGGGCGTATCCGTTTTTGCGGTAACGGCGGCTGGCGGTTTCGCTCTTACAGCGAGTCCCTTTTTCAAACGCCAAAAAGGAACCAATGTATGGTCAGCCCATCTTCTGCCACCCAGCATTGATGAACGGTAAATCGAGCTTGCGCTAATGTATTCGGGCTCAGTGTGAGCACGGATAGCGCTCGGCCCTTGATGAGTAGTCGCTCCTGCCT
>NZ_JAGYGJ010000055.1:0-44410 GCF_019947405.1 Pseudomonas sp. GL-B-26
GCATTGGAACCACCTGATCCCATCCCGAACTCAGCAGTGAAACGATGCATCGCCGATGGTAGTGTGGGGTTTCCCCATGTGAGAGTAGGTCATCGTCAAGATTAAATTCCGAAACCCCTATCTGCGTATGCAGGTAGGGGTTTTGTTTTGTCCGCAAGAAAGTTCTCACAGCAATACCGGACGGCTCCCGGCTGTCACAGTCTCCCGACAATGCTAAGGTTCGGCCCTAGCTTTTGTATTTTTCCAAGGAAGCCTTTATGCCGGACGCGACGTCCCTCAGTGCTGGTTTTATGGTGGTTCACGGCAACCGCCTGGACGAGTTGCGCAGCCTGGTAGTCAGCTGGATGCGGCGTTACCCGTTGGCTCCCTTGGAAAATGAAATTGCCCTGGTTCAGAGCAACGGCATCGCCCAATGGCTGAAGCTGGCACTGGCAGAAGACCCTGAAGACGATGACATGGGCGGCTGCGGAATCGCAGCAGCCATCGATGTGCAGTTACCGGGTAGCTTCATGTGGCAGCTCTATCGCATGGTGCTTGGACGTGACGAAATCCCGGTCAAATCCCTGCTCGATAAAGCTCCCTTGACCTGGCGTCTGATGCGTCTGCTTCCGCAGTTGATCAACCAACCGCACTTCGAACCCCTGCAGCGCTTCCTTACGAATGACACAGACTTACGTAAACGCTATCAATTGGCGGAGCGATTGGCGGATCTGTTCGACCAATATCAGGTGTACCGTGCCGACTGGCTTGAAGACTGGGCAGAAGGTCGCCATCAATTACGAAATGGTAGAGGCGAGTCCAAACCTCTGACCCCGGCTAACTGCTGGCAGGCAGAGTTGTGGCGTGCGCTGCTGCTGGATGTGGGTGAACAAGGCATGGCGCAAAGCCGAGCCGGCGTCCATCAACGGTTTATCGAACGCATCAACAACCTCGACGTAGCTCCCAGCGGATTGCCTTCACGGGTGATCGTTTTCGGGATCTCTTCACTGCCCGCTCAAGCGCTGGAAGCACTGGCGGGGCTGGCCCGGTTCAGCCAGGTTCTGCTTTGCGTACACAACCCGTGTCGTCACCATTGGGCAGACATCGTCGCCGATAAAGACCTGTTGCGGCATCAATACAAGCGTCAGGCTCGCAAGAGCGGAATGCCGGTTGTGCTCGACCCGCAAACCCTTCACCAGCATGCCCATCCACTACTGGCGGCATGGGGCAAGCAGGGGCGGGACTACATCAATCTGCTCGACAGCTACGACGATCCCAACAGCTACCGCTCCGCATTCCGCGATGGCCGTATCGACCTGTTCAGCGACAGCCAGCCACAGAACATGCTCAATCAATTACAGGACGACATTCTTGAGTTGCGTCCCTTGAACGAGACTCGCGAACGCTGGCCGGCTGTCGATCCGGCAAACGACGAATCGATCCGTTTTCACATTGCCCATAGTGCCCAGCGTGAAGTGGAGATCCTCCACGACCAGTTGCTCGCACGCTTCAGTGCTGATCCGGATTTAAGGCCTCGCGATGTGATCGTGATGGTCCCGGACATCGACAGCTACGCACCGCATATCCGTGCGGTATTTGCTCAGCTTGAACGCCACGATCCGCGTTTCATTCCCTTCACGCTCGCCGATCAAGGCCAACGTGGCCGTGACCCGTTACTGATTGCTATCGAGCATCTACTCAAACTGCCCGACAGCCGTTTCCCTGTGAGCGAGATCCTCGATCTGCTGGATGTTCCTGCACTACGCGCTCGCTTCGGTGTAGAGGAACGTGATCTGCCGACCCTGCACCGTTGGATCGAAGGCGCAGGCATCCGCTGGGGCATGAATGCCGAGCAGCGCGCGGGTCTCGGTCTGCCGCAGGAGCTGGAACAAAACAGTTGGCGTTTCGGCCTGCGACGGATGCTGCTCGGTTATGCCGTGGGCAGTGCCAGTGCCTGCGAGGGTATCGAACCCTACGACGAGATCGGTGGTCTGGATGCCGCGCTCATTGGGCCTTTGGTCGCGCTGCTGGACGCATTGGCGATTGCCCACCAGGAACTCACTCAGCCCGCAGCTCCCAAACAATGGGGCTTTCGATTGCACGCACTGGTTCAGTTGTTTTTCCTGGCCAGTAACGAGCATGACGACTACGTGTTGGCCCAACTCGAAGAGCTGCGTGAAACCTGGCTTGAGACGTGCGAGTCAGTCGGCTTGCATGATGAGCTGCCGTTGACCGTGGTCCGTGAAGCCTGGCTCGCCGGCCTCGATCAAGGCCGTCTGTCCCAGCGTTTCCTGGCTGGTGCGGTTAACTTCTGCACCTTGATGCCCATGCGCGCGATCCCGTTCAAACTGGTCTGCCTGCTGGGCATGAATGACGGGGACTACCCGCGTGCCCAACCGCCACTGGACTTCGACCTCATGGGCAGTGATTACCGCCCTGGCGATCGCTCCCGACGTGAAGATGACCGCTATCTGCTGTTGGAAGCCCTGTTGTCGGCACGTGACCAACTCTATATCAGCTGGGTCGGTCGCAGCATTCGCGATAACAGTGAACGCCCTGCGTCGGTACTGATTGGCCAATTGCGAGATCATCTGGCCAGCGGTTGGCGACTGCATGATGTCGACGAAGATCTGCTTGAGGCCATCACTCAGGAACATCCACTGCAACCGTTCAGCGCCCGCTACTTCCATGAAGGCGATGATTTGTTTAGCTACGCGAATGAATGGCAGGTGCTGCATCAAACCAGTGAGCCGTCGACTGATATCGAGGTCCTTGATCCCTACGTTCAGGAGGAGCCGCTGAGCCTCGGTCAACTGCAGGACTTCCTGCGTAATCCTGTGCGACATTTCTTCAGTCAGCGACTGAAGGTGTACTTCGAAGCGGCTGAAGTGCCCTTGGCTGATGAAGAGCCATTTGTACTCGATGCGTTGCAACGTTACAGCCTCAGCGACAGCTTGCTCGAAGCGGCACTGGGACATCTGGATAGCACCGATCAGATACTGGAAGCGCAGGCAAAACGCCTTCAAAACAGTGGGCTTCTGCCCATGGCCGGATTCGGCGAATGCCTTCAGCGAGAGTTGATCGAACCGTTACCGGATCTGTTGCAGCGTTATCAGCAGCTATTGGCGTTATGGCCAACGCCGCTCACCAACGCTCTGCCAGTGAATCTGGAGTTGCAGGGGCTGCGCCTGGAAGGTTGGCTCAGCGGCCTGCATCAGCGTGCGGACGGTGGTTTGCTATCAGTCACGACAATCCCCAACAGCATCGGCTCAATCAAATCTCGCAAATGGCATCGGCTGATACGGCCTTGGGTCAATCATCTGGTTGCCTGCGCCAGTGGTATGGCGATGACCACCGCGTTGGTGGCCAGCGACGACAGTCTGCTACTCGGTCCGATGGAGGAGGGTGCAGCCTTGCGGATTCTGGGCGACCTGTTAATGGCTTGGCAAACGGGCATGCGTCAACCGCTGCCGATTGCGGTGAAGACCGGCTTCGCTTGGCTTGGTCAAACTGATCCGGTCAAAGCCCAGGCCGCGGCCCGCAAGGCCTATGAAGGCGATGGCCTGACCACCGACGGCGAGCGTCGAGAAAGCCCGGCACTCGCACGGCAGTTCGCCGACTTCGACACGCTTGTCGCAGACGAAACGTTCCCGGATTGGTGCAACGCATTGTACCGGCCGCTGCTTGAAGCGCCTTGGCGTTCATTGAACAGCGAGGAGACGCGCTGATGACCACCAAACCTCTGGCCTTGGCATTTCCCCTGCGCGGTAGCCAATTGATCGAAGCGAGCGCCGGGACCGGCAAGACCTTCACCATTTCCGCGCTTTATCTGCGCCTTGTCCTTGGCCACGGCGCGGAGTCGAGCGGCTTCGGACGTGAATTGTTGCCGCCGCAAATCCTCGTTGTGACGTTCACCGATGCCGCGACCAAAGAACTGCGCGAACGTATCCGCACACGTCTTGCTGAAGCTGCACGGTTTTTCCGTGATGAAACACCGGCGCCCGATAGCCTTATCGCGGAGCTTCGTGAGGAGTACCTTCCTGAGCAATGGGCCGGGTGTGCGAACCGCCTGGACATCGCCGCGCAGTGGATGGACGAAGCGGCAGTTTCAACTATCCACAGTTGGTGCCAGCGCATGTTGCGCGAGCACGCGTTCGACAGTGGCAGCCTGTTTACACAAACCCTGGAAACCGATCACAGCGATTTGCTGGGCGAAGTCCTGCGTGATTACTGGCGCCTGTTTTGCTACCCGATGCAAGGCGATGCGCTGAACTGGGTGCGCGGAAATTGGGGCGGTCCGGCGGCTTTACTGCCGCGAGTACGTGGTTTGTTCGCCAGTGAGCGAGACAGTGTTGAAGGTAAAGAGCCTGCCGAGCTGATCACGGAATGTCTGCAAGAGCGGCGGGTAGCCTTGCTCGAACTCAAGATGCCCTGGCGCCAGTGGGCGGACGAGTTGCTTGCCATCTGTCACCAGGGTGTTGCGAGCAAGAGCGTCGACGGTCGCAAGATGCAGGCGCGCTATTTCGAACCCTGGTTTGAGAAGATCAGGGCCTGGGTTGAAGACGAATCCCTTGAGCAACTGGATATCGGCACCGGCTTCACGCGCCTGACACCCGAGGGTATGGCTGAAGCCTGGAAGGGCGAAGCACCCAGTCATCCGGGACTGGATGCCATGCCCGGCCTCAAGGCCAGTCTCGATGGATTGCCGACACCTGATGCCGCCGTGCTGCAACACGCCGCCCAGTGGGTCGGTACTCGGTTCGAGGAAGAAAAGCGTCGTCGTGCGGAGATGGGCTTCGATGACATGCTGCTGCGCCTCGATGCAGCATTGCAGTCCGATGGCGGTGAGCGGCTGGCGACCCTGATTCGCGAGCAGTTTCCGGTGGCGCTGATCGATGAGTTCCAGGACACCGACCCGGTGCAGTACCGGATCTTCGAGAGCATCTATCGCATCGAAGACAACAATCCCGAATGCGGTCTGTTCCTGATCGGCGACCCCAAGCAAGCGATCTACGCGTTCCGCGGTGCCGACATCTACACCTACTTGCGCGCCCGCCAGGCCACCGCTGGCCGATTGCATACCCTGGGAACGAATTTCCGTTCCAGCCATGGCATGGTCAGTGCGGTAAACCATGTGTTCGAGCGTGCCGAGTCTCGTGAGACCGGGCGAGGCGCGTTCCTGTTTCGTGAAAAGAACGGTGAGAACCCGGTACCGTTTTTGCCCGTCGAATCCCAGGGACGCAAAGAAATTTTACACATCGACACTCAGATTGTGCCCGCTCTCAACATCTGGCATTTGTCCGCCGAGCAGCCATTGTCCGGCGCGGTGTACCGACAACAACTCGCCGCCGCCTGCGCCAGTGAAATCACCACTTTGCTCAACGGCGGGCAACAAGGTCGCGCGGGTTTCATACAGGACGGCAAGGACTTCAGAGGGCTGCTGCCAGCGGATATCGCGATCCTGGTCCGCGACGGTAAAGAAGCCCAGGCTGTGCGCGGCGAACTCTCCGCCCGTGGCGTGCGCAGTGTCTATCTGTCGGACAAGGACTCGGTGTTCGCCGCCCAGGAGGCCCACGATCTGCTGACCTGGCTCAAGGCCTGCGCCGAGCCGGATGTCGAGCGTCCACTGCGGGCCGCATTGGCCTGCATCACGCTGAACCTGTCACTGGCTGAACTGGAGCGGCTGAATCAGGACGAACTGGCCTGGGAAGCGCGGGTTATGCAGTTCCGCCGCTACCGCGAGCTCTGGCGCAAGCAGGGCGTGTTGCCCATGCTGCGGCGCTTGCTGCATGACTTCCAGCTGCCTCAGACATTGATCATGCGCAGTGACGGCGAGCGGGTGCTGACCAATTTGCTGCACTTGTCCGAATTGCTGCAACAGGCGGCCGCCGAACTCGATGGTGAGCAAGCGCTGATCCGTCATTTGTCCGAGCATCTGGCGTTGTCCGGTCAGGCCGGCGAAGAACAGATCCTGCGTCTGGAGAGTGACGAACAACTGGTCAAAGTCGTGACCATTCACAAGTCCAAGGGACTTGAATATCCCTTGGTATTCCTGCCATTCATTTGCTCGGTGAAGCCGGTGGATGGCAGCCGCCTGCCGCTGCATTACCACGATGAAAGCGGCAAGGCTCAGGTGACCTTGAAGCCGACGGCCGAGTTGATAGTTCAGGCGGATGATGAGCGTCTTGCCGAAGATTTGCGCTTGCTTTACGTAGCCCTGACCCGGGCGCAACACGCCTGCTGGCTCGGAGTGACTGATCTCAAGCGCGGCAATAACAACAGCTCGGTGCTGCATCTTTCAGCATTGGGTTATCTGCTGGGCGGCGGAGCACCATTGGCCGAGTCGGCGGGCTTGAAGCGTTGGCTGCAAGACCTGCAGCAGGACTGTCCTGCGCTGAGCTACGGTGAAATGCCTGAAGTGACCGTCGAGCACTACCATCCGCCGCACAACGATGCGACGTTGCTTGCTCCGCTGATACCCAAACGCAAGGCCAGCGAAAACTGGTGGATTGCTTCCTACAGTGCCCTGCGCATTGGCGACAGCATGAGCGTGGGCACTGATGAAGCGCCGGAGAGCCCGCAGGCGCAAAAGCTCTTCGACGACGAACGCCTCGATCCGCAAGCACCACGAGAAGTGGTGGCCGGTGGTGCTGATATCCATCGATTCCCTCGTGGGCCGAACCCCGGCACCTTTCTCCATGGTTTGCTCGAATGGGCCGGTGATGAGGGCTTTGTCGCCACGCCGAAAACTGTGGAAGATGCCATTGCCCGTCGTTGCAACCGCCGTGGTTGGGAGGGCTGGATCACCGCCCTGAGCGACTGGCTGCAGCATCTGCTTACGTCCCCGCTGCATATCGGCGGCGGGCAGGCCCCCGTGGTGTTCGAGCGGCTCACCCAATACCGGGTCGAGATGGAGTTCTGGTTCGCCAGTCATAAGGTCGATGTGCTCAAGCTCGATGAACTGGTGCGTCAATACACCCACAACGGCGTGGCCCGGGTGGCTGCCGAGCCGGTGTTGCTCAATGGCATGTTCAAAGGCTTCATCGACCTGACGTTCGAGCACGACGGCCGCTACTACGTCGCCGACTACAAATCCAACTGGCTGGGCGTCGATGACGCGGCCTATACCGAGCAGGCCATGGAGCAGTCGATTCTCGACAACCGTTACGACCTGCAATACGTGCTGTACCTGTTAGCCCTGCACCGCCAGCTCAAGGCGCGACTTGCCGATTACGATTACGACCGGCATGTCGGTGGTGCGCTGTACCTGTTCCTGCGCGGTACACGCGCTTCCAGCCAGGGCGTGTATTTCGCCCGTCCTCCAAGAGAGCTGATCGAACGTCTGGACCGGCTGTTCCAGGGCAAGCCAGAACCCAAGGCCGAACCCGCCTGGGAACAGGGAGTTTTGCTATGAGTCGCACCTTCGCTGATTTGCTGCCCACTTCGTTGACAGCTGAAAGCCTGGCGGATCTGGCGCCGTTGAGTCGCGCCGATGACTTGCTGCTGTTACTGACACGCTGGGTTGAGCGCGGCTGGCTGCGAGCGCTGGACAAAGCCTTCGTCGCTTTTCTTCATGAGCTCGCTCCCGGCGATGATCCGCTGGTGCTGCTGGCCGCTGCGTTGGCCAGTCATCAACTGGGCCACGGTCATGTGTGCCTGGATGTGTTCGAGACGCTCAAGGAACCGGACTTCGCCCTGTCGCTGCCACCGGAAGGTGATGTGCAAAGTGGTGCGATGTTGCTGCCGTCGCAACTGCTTGAAGCGCTGGACGGTGCCCATTGGTGCAAGGTCCTGACCTCCAGCAGTCTGGTCGCTTTGGCGGTCGATGGTCGCGAGGCAGCGCAGCATCGGCCATTGGTATTGTCGGGCAAACGCCTGTACTTGCGTCGTTACTGGGCATACGAACGGCGTATCGACACCTCGCTGCGCCAACGCCTGGTGGAACACGAAACCACGCCGGATGATTTGTCCCAACGCCTCACCAGCTTGTTCGGCCCAGCCAAGCCCGGTGAAGTGATTGACTGGCAAAAGCTCGCCTGTGCCCTCGCCACCCGCAGCGCATTCAGCATCGTTACCGGTGGCCCGGGGACCGGCAAGACGACGACGGTTGTGCGTTTGCTGGCGTTGCTCCAGGCGCCAGCAGTGGAGGCCGGCAAGCCGTTGCGCATTCGCCTCGCGGCACCCACCGGCAAGGCTGCGGCCCGACTGACGGAGTCCATCAGTCAGCAGGTCAGGACTCTGGAAGTCGATGAAACCGTACGAGTGAAGATCCCCTCAGACGTTACCACCGTGCACCGTCTGCTCGGCAGTCGCCCCGGTACTCGACACTTCCGTCAGCACGCCGGTAATCGCTTGCCGCTGGATGTATTGGTGGTGGACGAAGCCTCGATGATCGATCTGGAAATGATGGCCAACCTGCTTGATGCGTTGCCGGTCCATGCCCGTCTGGTGCTGCTCGGTGACAAGGATCAACTGGCATCGGTGGAGGCCGGCGCCGTGCTGGGCGACCTGTGCCGCGACGCCGAGGCCGGTTGGTACAGTCCACAGACTCGCCGGTGGCTGGAAGCTGTCAGTGGTGAAAGCCTGGATGCCAGCGGTTTGCAGGAAGACACCCAAGGGACTCATCCCCTGGCCCAGCAAGTTGTGATGCTGCGTCATTCACGCCGGTTCGGCGAGGGCAGCGGCATCGGCCAACTGGCTCGTTGGGTCAACCAGCAGCAACCCGAGGAAGCCCGCAAGTTGTTGGCGGCTCGAAGCCATGACGACGTGTTTTCCCTGTCCCTCAAGGGGGAGCAGGACCGGGCGCTGGAACGCTTGCTGCTTGAGGGGCATGGTGATGGACCGCAGGGTTATCGCCATTACCTGAGTCTCTTGCGCAGCCTGCGACCGTCGCTCGACAGCACACTTGATGATCCCTGCTGGACCGATTGGGCTCGCCAGGTACTGCAAGCCTTCGACGCCTTCCAGTTGTTGTGCGCCGTACGCAAAGGGCCGTGGGGCGTGGAGGGGTTGAATCAGCGCGTGACCGCCGCGCTGCTCAAGACTCGGCTGATCGACAGCGACCAGCAGTGGTACGAAGGTCGACCAGTGCTGATGACCCGCAATGACTATGGTCTGGGTTTGATGAACGGCGACATCGGCATTGCCCTCAAACTACCGGAACGTGAGGGGCCAGAGGTTGGGAAGCAGGTGCTGCGTGTGGCGTTCCCGCGTAATGATGGTCAGGGCGGCGTACGGTTTGTACTGCCGAGCCGGCTCAATGATGTGGAAACCGTGTACGCGATGACGGTGCACAAATCCCAGGGCTCGGAATTTGCCCATACGGCGTTGATTCTGCCGGATGCCCTGAACCCTGTGCTCACCAAGGAGTTGATCTACACCGGAATTACCCGGGCCAAAAACTGGTTCACCCTGATCGAGCCGCGTCCCGGCGTATTCGAAGAGGCAGTGAGGCGCAAGGTCAAGCGCTTGAGTGGCTTGATGCTGGAATTGGATGAGGGTGTTGAACCAAGGGGTTGAAAGGGACGGCGCCAGACGATGGAAACTGTCCCGAAGTGCCGTAGGGCACGGCCTCGCTGGTGTTTGAACGCTGTGCTATCGTTGCGGCATCATTTCGCTACGATCGAAGAGAATCCCTGCATGAAGGTCGCTGTCTGGACGACACAGCGCGTTATCGGGTGCAAACAAGTGCTGTTCGCCGGCCTTCTCTGTTTGTTCACCAGCGTCGTTTTCGCTCAGTCGGAAACGCCTGTGAGCATGGCCGACCAACGCGCAAAATCCGTCACGCAGGTAGTACTCGGAATCCTCAGTTATGCCCGTTGGCCTGTTGAACCAGCACAACTGCGCTTGTGCATAGTGGGCCCCACCGAATACACCGACGATCTGGTCAAAGGCACGACTCAGGCCACCGGTCGGCCTGTTACCGTGCGCAGACTGCTGGCTGACAACCCGTCCATTGTTGGTGAGTGCGACGCGGTGTACATCGGCAAACTGACCAGTGATGAACGCAGCCAGCTATTCGCTTCGCTGACAGGGCATCCGGTGCTGAGCATCAGCGAAGGCGACGACCCATGCACCGTCGGCAGTCTGTTTTGCCTACGGGTCAGCGATGAGCAAGTGTCCTTTGAGGTCAACCTGGATTCCGTCGCCCGAAGTGGCGTGCGTATTCACCCCAGTGTGCTGCAACTGTCCCGCCGCAAGCCGGCGGCGCCATGAGTCTATTCAAGTCGGGTAGCCGCCCAACCTTGCGCTCGGTCATCGGGCGCGGACATTTGATCGTTGCACTCGTGGGCGTGGCCATGGCCAGCATCTCGCTGACGTTGCTCGGCGTACTGGCGTTGCGGGTCTATGCCGACCATAACTTGCACCTGATTGCGCGCTCGATCAATTACACCGTGGAAGCGGCGGTGGTGTTCAACGACAAGTCTGCCGCTACCGAAGCGTTGGCGTTGATTGCGTCCACCGAAGGAGTGGCCGATGCCCAAGTGCTGGACGAGCAAGGCACGTTGCTGGCTCGCTGGGAGCGGCCGGAAACGGGCTTGTTCTCTGATCTCGAAATGCAGATTGCCAAGGCCTTTCTGGAAAAACCGATCAGCATGCCAATCGTTCATCAAGGTCGGGAAATCGGCAGCATCCAGCTCACCGGCCACGGGGGCAGCCTGTTACGGTTTTTGCTCAGCGGTCTGGTCGGCATCGTCTTGTGTACCGCCGTCAGTGCCTGGGTGGCGCTCTATCTGGCGCGCCGACAACTCCGCGCAATCACCGGCCCGTTGCGCAGCCTGGCGTTCGTGGCTCACGCCGCACGCAGTGAGCGAGCCTTCGATCAGCGTGTACCACCCGCCGCCATCGCCGAACTCGACAACCTGGGTAATGACTTCAATGCCTTGCTCGATGAGCTCGAATCCTGGCAGACCCACCTGCAAAGCGAAAACGAAACCCTGGCCCACCAGGCCAGCCATGACAGCCTCACCGGGTTGCCGAATCGAGCGTTTTTCGAAGGCCGGCTGATTCGAGCGCTGCGTAATGCCAACAAGCTCAACGAGCAAGTGGCGGTGCTGTTTCTCGACAGCGACCGGTTCAAGGAAATCAATGATGGCTTTGGTCATGCCGCTGGCGATGCGGTGCTGGTGGCCGTGGCCAAACGGGTTCGTGCGCAGTTGCGTGAAGATGATCTTGTGGCGCGTTTGGGTGGTGACGAATTTGCCGTCATGCTGACGCCGCTGCATAAGATCGAGGACGCCGAGTGGATTGCCGACAAAATCATCGCCAGCATGGAAGTACCGATCCCCTTGCCGGGCAATACCCAGGTGTTGACTTCACTCAGCATCGGCATCGCCGTGTACCCCGACCATGGAGCCACACCGGGCGTGTTGCTTGACGCCGCCGACGCGGCCATGTACCAAGCCAAGCGCCTTTCCCGAGGCGCACAGCACACGGCCGGGTCGGAGCACCCTGTCGCCGATGTTCAAACCAGGAGCTAATTTTTGTGTTCTCACTGACCCGGCGTTCCCTGCGATTTTTCACGTTCACCGTATTGATGGCCTTGCTGGCATTGACCGGTTGCCAGACAGCACCGCAAAAAGGCCTGACTCCGGTACAGATCGCTGTGCTTAAACAGCAAGGTTTCGAATTGACCGATGAGGGCTGGGCCTTTGGCCTGTCCGGCAAAGTGCTGTTTGGCAGTGACGACGACAGCCTCAACCCTGCCAGCACCGACATCGTCGAGCGTATCGGCAAGGCGTTACTTGGCGTTGGAATTGAGCGAGTGCGGGTCGATGGTCACACCGATGCCTCGGGCAAAGAGTCTTACAACGAACAGCTCTCACTGCGCCGCGCAAAAAGCGTCGGCAAGGTGCTGACCGCTGTCGGGATGAAAGAACAAAACATCCAACTGCGCGGTCTCGGCAGCAGTGAGCCAGTTGCCTCCAACGACACGCCGGCCGGTCGTACCGAGAACCGCCGGGTGTCGATCGTGGTGAGCTCCGACTAATCGGCGAACAGGGTCTCCCGACTTTCGCCCATCAACAGACCCTGATTCTGCTCAGTGACCGCACGGATGTAATCCCACAACAGGGTGATCCGCTTGAGCTTGCGCAAATCCTCGCGGCAGTACATCCAGAACTGTCGAGTGATGTTGATCTCTTCCGGCAACACCGGCAGCAATCGCGGATCCTGGGCCGCCAGGAAGCACGGCAGAATCGCCAGTGACCGCCCTTGCTGTGCGGCCACGAATTGCGCAATCACACTGGTGCTTCGCAGGTTGGCACTGGCGCCAGGCAACACATTTGCCAGGTACAACAGCTCCGAGCTGAACGCCAGATCGTCGACATAACTAATGAATGAATGTTTACCCAAGTCAGCCGGGCGGCGGATCGGTGGGTGCTTGTCGAGATAATCCTGAGTCGCGTAGAGCTGTAATTTGTAGTCGCAGAGTTTGCAGCAGACGTACGGACCATGCTCCGGGCGCTCCAGGGCGATGACGATGTCCGCCTCGCGCTTGGACAGGCTGATGAAGTGCGGCAGCGGCAGGATGTCCACCGAGATCGCCGGGTAGGCATCGACGAAATGGCTCAGCTGCGGGGTGATGAAAAAGCTGCCGAAGCCTTCGGTGCAGCCCATGCGCACATGCCCGGACAACGCCACGCCAGAGCCCGAAACCTGCTCGCAGGCCATGTGCAGCGTGCTTTCGATCGACTCGGCGTAACCCAGCAACCGCTGGCCTTCGGCGGTCAGGACAAAACCGCTGGTCCGGGATTTCTCGAACAGCAAAGTGCCCAATGCCGCTTCCAGCGAACTGATGCGCCGCGACACTGTGGTGTAGTCGACCGCCAGGCGCTTCGCCGCGGTGCTGGCCTTGCGGGTGCGGGCGACTTCAAGGAAAAACTTGAGGTCGTCCCAGTTCAACGAGCCTAGAGACGTGATGTTTTTTTGCATGATGGACCGGCTTTTATGTGCGTTCTTATTAGAAGTTTGCACATCTATACTCCAAAAACAGTCCGACAACCAATTCGCGACACACGCCTCATCTCAAGGCGACATTCTCGCCTTGGCTCCCCAGATAGCTCTCTAAATAAGAACAACGTCCCGGAGACCCAACATGAACGCATCGCTCACGCCAAACGAAACCACTGTCCAAACGGTAAAGCTGTTGATCGACGGCGAGTGGGTCGAGTCCCAGACCACCGAGTGGCACGACATCGTCAACCCGGCGACCCAGCAAGTGCTGGCGAAAGTGCCGTTCGCGACCGCGCAGGAAGTCGATGCCGCGATCAGCGCCGCCCATCGCGCCTTCCAGACCTGGAAGCTGACGCCGATCGGCGCGCGGATGCGCATCATGCTCAAGCTCCAGGCGTTGATTCGCGAACACTCCAAGCGCATCGCCGTGGTGCTCAGCAACGAACAAGGCAAAACCATCGCCGACGCTGAAGGCGATATCTTCCGCGGCCTGGAAGTCGTCGAACACGCCTGCTCCATCGGCAGCCTGCAAATGGGCGAGTTCGCCGAGAACGTTGCTGGCGGCGTCGATACCTACACCCTGCGTCAGCCAATCGGCGTTTGCGCCGGCATCACCCCGTTCAACTTCCCGGCGATGATTCCGCTGTGGATGTTCCCGATGGCCATCGCCTGCGGCAACACCTTCGTGCTCAAGCCGTCCGAACAGGACCCGATGTCGACCATGCTGCTGGTGGAACTGGCGATCGAGGCCGGTGTTCCGGCCGGCGTGCTCAACGTCGTTCATGGCGGTAAAGACGTGGTGGATGCGCTCTGCACCCACAAGGACATCAAGGCTGTTTCCTTCGTCGGTTCGACCGCCGTCGGCACTCACGTCTACGACCTGGCCGGCAAACACGGCAAGCGCGTGCAATCGATGATGGGCGCGAAGAACCACGCCGTTGTGCTGGCGGATGCTAACCGCGAACAAGCGCTCAATGCGCTGGTCGGTGCCGGTTTCGGTGCGGCCGGGCAGCGCTGCATGGCCACATCCGTCGTGGTGCTGGTGGGCGCGGCCAAACAATGGCTGCCTGATCTGAAGGCGCTGGCGCAGAAACTCAAAGTGAATGCCGGCAGTGAGCCGGGCACTGATGTTGGTCCAGTGATTTCCAAAAAGGCCAAGGCGCGGATTCTGGATTTGATCGAGAGCGGCATCAAGGAAGGCGCCAAGCTGGAGCTGGACGGTCGTGAGATTACAGTTCCCGGCTTCGAGAAGGGCAACTTTGTCGGCCCGACCCTGTTCTCCGGCGTAACCCCAGAGATGCAGATCTACACCCAGGAAATCTTCGGTCCGGTGCTGGTAGTGCTGGAAGTCGATACCCTCGATGAGGCCATCGCACTGGTCAACGCCAACCCGTTCGGCAACGGCACTGGCCTGTTCACCCAAAGCGGTGCGGCGGCACGTAAATTCCAGACTGAAATCGATGTTGGCCAGGTCGGCATCAACATTCCGATTCCGGTGCCGGTTCCGTTCTTCAGCTTCACCGGTTCGCGCGGGTCCAAACTCGGCGACCTCGGTCCGTATGGCAAGCAAGTGGTGCAGTTCTACACTCAGACCAAGACTGTCACCAGTCGCTGGTTCGATGACAACAGCGTCAACGACGGTGTGAACACCACCATTAACTTGCGTTAAGGAGCCGGACATGAAAATCGCTTTTATCGGTCTCGGCAACATGGGCGCGCCAATGGCGCGCAACCTGATCAAGGCTGGCCATGCACTGCGGCTGGTTGACCTGAACAAAACCGTTCTGGCAGAGCTCGAGCAACTGGGCGGCAGCATCAGCGCTTCGGCACGTGAAGCGGCTCAAGGCGCAGAGCTGGTGATCACCATGCTGCCCGCCGCTGTGCATGTGCGCAGCGTGTGGCTGGGTGAAGACGGCGTGCTGGCGGGTATCGCCAAGGGCGTGCCGGCAGTCGATTGCAGCACCATCGATCCGCAAACGGCGCGTGATGTCGCCGCGACGGCGGCCAAGCAAGGTGTGGCCATGGCGGATGCGCCTGTGTCGGGCGGTACTGGCGGTGCGGCAGCCGGGACCCTGACGTTTATGGTCGGCGCTACCCCTGAGCTGTTCGCCACCCTGCAACCAGTGCTGGCGCAGATGGGCCGCAACATCGTCCATTGCGGCGAAGTCGGCACCGGGCAAATCGCCAAGATCTGCAACAACCTACTGCTGGCGATCTCCATGGTTGGTGTCAGCGAAGCCATGGCGCTGGGTGATGCGCTGGGCATCGACACGACGGTGTTGGCGGGAATCATCAACAGTTCCACCGGTCGTTGCTGGAGTTCAGAAATGTACAACCCGTGGCCGGGCATCGTCGAAACGGCGCCGGCCTCGCGCGGTTATACCGGCGGTTTCGGTGCCGAACTGATGCTCAAGGATCTGGGGCTGGCTACTGAGGCGGCACGCCAGGCGCACCAACCGGTGGTGCTCGGCGCGGTGGCTCAGCAGTTGTATCAGGCGATGAGCCAGCGTGGGGAAGGTGGCAAGGACTTCTCGGCGATCATCAATAGCTATCGCAAACCTCAATAGATTCACTTGAGATCTGTGGCGAGGGAGCTTGTCGGAACGCCGCACCGTCCCGCTGGTTCGCGAAGCGAACCCAAACCGGCGAGTACGGTGCTTCAGAATGAACGCATTTGCTGATTTACGACGGCTTCGCCGCCGAGCGGGAGCAAGCTCCCTCGCCACAAAAGCCCTTAGCCTCAGGTGAGGCATATTTCATACGAACATTTACCGGGAAATCACGTCGGGTGATCTCCCGGTTTTTTTGCATCAGGCAAACACGAAATACTTGCGCACGGTTTCAACCACTTCCCACGTGCCTTTCATGCCCGGCTCGATGACGAAAATATCACCGGCGCGCAGATGGATCGGCTCCTTTCCTTCTGGGGTGATGATGCAGTACCCCTCGCGGAAATCGCAGTATTCCCACTTCACGTATTCCACATACCACTTGCCCGGCGTGCAGATCCAGGTGCCCATGATCTTGCTGCCGTCTTCGCTGGTGTAGGCGTTGAGGTTGACGGTGTGCGGGTCGCCTTCGAGTTTTTCCCATTTGCAGGCGTCGAGCACCGGCAGTGGGTGGGTATCGCGAAGAACGGTAATAGGTGCGGTCATGTGGACTCCGGGGCAGTGGACTAGAGAACTGAAGTCGCACCCTATAGCGCCCGTCCATCGGTCAGTTGTCTGTGCTCGACATTGAGCTGTCCAGAAACGCGCATAACCCTCAAAGACTGTTCAGCGGGCAATCGAACCGGCTCTGTTCGAGGCTGGCTTCGAACTCGACCAATTGCGAATGCTGCTGCGACAGCGCAGCGATCCGTTCGCCGATTTCCTGCTTCTTGGCGGCGATGACCTGATGGGCCAGTTCCCACGGCATTTGCGGCCCTTGATGTCCGGCGAAGATCGACTGTAATTCCTTGAGCCTGAAACCCAGCTGCTGCGCGCACTTGATGAAGATCAGCAGGTCAACGCTTTGCTGGTCGTAGACGCGGTATTTTCCCAACCGCTGAGCGGCAGGCAGCAGGCCGATCGACTCGTAATGGCGGATGCTCTTGATCGTGGTTCCGGAGCGTTGCGCGGCTTGGCCGATGTACATGAAAAGTCCCTATTCGCCGTGGTAAAGCCCGGTGCATTATCGGCAGACTCAACGGCTGGCGATAGCCTGGGCCTGCAGCAACCAGGTTTCACGCTGGTCAGCGCTGGAACCGAGAATCGGGCCGAACGTGAGCGTGCGTTGTGGCTCGATGCCGCAGAACGCGAGCGTGGTTTTGCGTACCTGATGCAGTCCAGGCATGCGATAGATCCAGCGGTAATACCAGGGTGGCGTGTCCATGGTCACCAGCAAATGGGCGCTGCGACCGTGCAGGAGTTTCTCGGGAAAGGCTTTGCCTTCGCGGTATTTGAAAGCGAAACCTGGCAGGAACACCCGATCGAAAAAGCCCTTGAGCAACGCCGGAATTCCGCCCCACCAGATCGGATACACCAGCGTCAGGTGCTCGGCCCACACAATGTCCGCCTGGGCGCGGCGCAAGTCGGCTTCCAGTGGTTGGACCTGTTGATAACCTTCGCGCAGCACCGGGTCAAAGTCCATTGCGCCCAGAAACAACTGGCGCACCTCATGCCCGGCACGCGCCGCCGACTGTGCGTAACGTTCGGCGAGTGCGCCGCAGAAACTGTTGCTCGCCGGATGACCCAGAATCACCAGAATTCGCTTGCCCATCGTCTCTGTCCTTGAAGATGAAAACTCAAGGGTAAAGTCTGCCCCTCAGGGGAGAGTCAAGGCATGCAGCAAGGCCTTCGCATAACCGGGCAACGCCTCAAAGTCCCGCGCACAGAGCAGGAGTTTGCGTGTTGCCCAAGGTTCTTGCAGGGCGAGACGCTTGAAGAATTGTTCACCACGCCAGCGCTCAACCGCCGCGAGGGGCACGATCGCCAGCCCGGCCCCCCGGGCGACCATGCGCATCACACCTTCGAAACCGTCGGCGCGGATGCGGATTTGCAGGCGTGACCCGGTGTGCAGCGCCTGTTCTTCCAGGTACACCCCCAACGCGCTGCTGGCGTTGAGACCGACATAGTCGTGGTGCAAAGTGTCGCTGAAACTCACGACACCTGCGTGTGCCAAGGGATGATCGCGGGGCATGATCAGCACCAGCGGATCGTCGCGAAACGGGCGGGTCTGCAGGTCATCGGTGTCGACGGCGTCAGAGACGATGCCCAAGTCTGCCGCACCTTGGCGCAAGGCGTGGGTAATGCGCGCACTGGGAAGTTCTTGCAGATCGATGTCGAGGTTGGGGTGGTCACGAAGAAAGTCTGCAAGCAACTCAGGCAGGTACTCGGTGATAGCTGTGGTATTGCACAACAGTCGCACCTGACCTTTGACTCCCTTGGCGTATTCGGCCAGATCCTGCTGCATGCATTCAGCCTGTTGCAGCAGGACGCGGGCGTGTTGCGCCAGGGCCTTGCCCGCAGGTGTGGGCGTAACGCCGCGACGACCGCGCTCCAGAAACACGATCCCCAACGAAGCCTCCATGGCGCGGATGCGCGCACTCGCCGCCGCCAGGGACAGATGACTGCGAGCGGCGCCGGCGGTGATGTTGCCGCTGTCGAGGATGTTCAGGTAGAGGCGCAGGTCGGTCAGGTCGAAGTGCATGTTGTGTCCCGAAGATCGAGCCTCTATCAAAACAAGAGGCTGCCTCAGTATATGGCAGATTTTCAAGCTGCCAATCCGGGCTCACGATAGCGCCATGAATACTCTCGTCACGTTCTATCAAAACCTCGGTCTGGCCCTTTCATTGATGGTTATCGCGACCTTTCTGCTGGCCGGCATGATCAAGGGTGTGATCGGCCTCGGACTGCCGACCATCGCGATGGGATTGCTCGGTCTGGCTATGGCGCCGACGCAGGCTGCCGCGCTGCTGATCATCCCTGCGACGCTCACCAACGTCTGGCAACTGGCATTTGGCGGGCATCTGCGGGGGTTGATCAAACGGTTGTGGCCGATGCTGCTGGCGATCTTCATCGGCACCGGGGCCGGCACGTTGTGGATCGGCATGGCCGGTGGTCATTGGGTCGTGCGGGGATTGGGCGCTGCGCTGTTGCTCTATGCGTTGAGCGGATTGTTTCTGCCGACCTTGCGTGTTGGCCGTCACACCGAGCGCTGGCTCGGTCCACTTTGCGGCCTGTTGACTGGCGTCATCACCTCGGCCACCGGCGTCTTCGTGATTCCCGCCGTGCCTTATCTGCAAGCCTTGGGCTTGAGCAAGGATGAACTGGTGCAGGCGCTGGGTCTGTCGTTCACCGTCTCGACCCTGGCCTTGGCCGCCGGCCTGTTATGGCGCGACGCACTGGGCGGTGGCGAGTTAAGTGCGTCGTTGCTGGCGCTGATCCCGGCGGTGCTCGGCATGTTGCTGGGGCAATGGCTGCGCCAGCGGATCAGCGCCACGCTGTTCAAGCGTGTGTTCTTCATCGGCCTCGGCGTACTCGGTGGCCACTTGCTGATCAGCGGGTAGCGGACGGCGGGCTGAGCATGTCGATGGCGCGGATATCGAAATCCCGTTCCAGGTACTCATCGCGCTGCTCGAGGAACTGCTTCATGTGTGGCAGGTTCGAGTGCACGTCCAGGTGGGCCTGGGACTGCCAGATCTCGTAGAAGATAAACAGCGTCGAGTCCTGTTTGTCGCGCAGCATGTGGTACTCGATGCAACCCGGCTCGGCGCGGCTCGCTTGCACATAAGCGCTGAAAAACGCTTCGAAGGCGTCGGATTTTTCCGGGCGGGTCTTGGCGTGCAGGATGAAGCCTTGCATTTCACTCATCAGAAATCTTCTCAAGTTCAGAATCGGCGCAAGTTTATGGCAATAATCGCGTGTCGATTCGTGCGTATTGGTCAAATGAATTTTGTGAATTCAGCGCTTATTCCGCGCGAGGCAGATCGCTACGCTGCCGCCATCGAATTCCAACCTTCCGAGACTTCCCATGAAAAAAGTCCTGTTGCTCAATGGCGGAAAAAAATTTGCCCACTCCGATGGCCGCTACAACGCCACCCTGCATGAAGCTGCGCTGAGCGTGCTGGATCGCGGCGGTGTGGACGTGAAAGCCACCTTCATCGACGAGGGTTACGACGTCGCCGAAGAAGTTGCCAAATTCCTCTGGGCCGACGTGATCATTTATCAGATGCCCGGCTGGTGGATGGGCGCGCCCTGGACCGTCAAGAAGTACATCGATGAAGTCTTCACCGAAGGCCACGGTAGCCTCTACGCCAGTGACGGCCGCACGCGCTCCGACGCGTCGCAAAAGTACGGCAGCGGTGGTCTGTTGCAGGGCAAGCAATACATGTTGTCCCTGACCTGGAACGCGCCGCAGCAAGCCTTCGACGATCCGACCGACTTCTTCGAAGCCAAGGGCGTTGACGCGGTGTACTTCCCGTTCCACAAGGCCAACGAGTTCCTCGGCATGACCGGTTTGCCGACGTTCCTGGCCGTCGATGTGATGAAACGCCCGAATGTCGAAGCCGATGTGGCGCGCTATGAGCAGCATTTGACCGAGGTGTTCGGCCTGCCGGCGTAAGGTTCCTTTTGCCCCGCATCCAGCTACTATCAAGCCAGTTTTGAATGAGGGGCCCCCGTGAAAGCCAGATCCGATGAGTTGCAGATTTTCGTCTGCGTGATTGAGTGCGGATCGATTTCCGCTGCGGCCGAACAGGTCGGGCAAACGCCTTCGGCGGTCAGCCGTACGCTGTCGCGGCTGGAGGCGAAACTCGATACCACGCTGATCAACCGCACCACGCGGCGCATGGACCTGACCGAAGAGGGCAAGTACTTCTTCGAGCACGCCAAGCTGATTCTCGATCAGATGGACGAACTCGAAGAACGCCTGACCTCACGTCAGCAAACCCCGTCCGGGCGTCTACGGATCAACGCCGCATCGCCGTTCATGCTGCACGCCATCGTGCCGTATATCGACGAGTTCCGCCGCCTCTACCCGGACATCCAGCTGGAACTCAACAGCAACGACCTGATCATCGATTTGCTCGAACAAAGCACCGACATCGCCATCCGTATCGGTACGCTCGCCGACTCGACCTTGCACGCTCGATCTCTGGGTTGCAGTCCACTGCACATCGTCGCCAGCCCGGCCTATCTTGAAAAACACGGTGTACCGGCTGAAGTGGCGGATTTGTCCAGGCACACGCTGCTGGGCTTTACCCAGAACGAAGGCCTCAACCAATGGCCGCTGCGTTACGTTCACGGTGATCGCTGGCCGATTCAGGCGTCGATCAGCGCCTCCAGCGGCGAGACAATCAGGCACTTGGCGCTGGAAGGCCAAGGCATTGCCTGCCTGTCGCACTTCATGACGATTGATGACATCCGCGCCGGACGTTTGCAGGTGCTGCTGGCGGATTTCAACAGCGGGTATCGCCAGCCGATCAATGCCGTGTACTACCGAAACTCGCAACTCGCCCTACGGATTCAATGCTTCCTGGACTTCATCCAGGGCAAATTGGCGGCTTATGCGAACGCGGATTTCAAGGGCTGATTCGTGACCCCTGCGCAAGAGTGAATTGGGCAACGCTGTCTGTTTCCACAGGCATCGGTCCTCGATACTGGATGCATCACTTATTAACGCAGGGAGTTTCTCCATGAACGTATTCGTCACCGGCGCAGCCGGTTTTATCGGTGGCTCCATCGCTACGGGTCTGGTCCGTGCCGGCCACAACGTCACCGGTCTGGTGCGCAGCACCGAACAAGCTAATGAATTGCACGAACTGGGCATCACCCCGGTAATCGGCACGCTTGACGACAGCGCACTACTGGCCGAACAGGCCCGCGCTGCCGACGCCGTGATCAACGCCGCCAGCAGCGACCATCGCGGCGCGGTAGAAGCGTTGCTCGATGCACTTCGCGGTTCCAACAAAGTGTTCCTGCACACCAGCGGCTCAAGCATTGTTGGCGATGCGTCGGGCGGCAAATCCAGCGACGTTATCTATTACGAAGACAACCTGCCGGCACCGACTGTCGACAAGGCTGCTCGCGTGGTCATCGACAACCTGATCCTCGCCGCAGCAAAGGACGGGGTGAACTCGGCAGTGATCTGCAACACCCTGATCTACGGCCATAGCCTGGGCGTCAATCGCGACAGCGTGCAGTTGCCGCGTTTGCTGAAACAGGCGCGTAAAAGTGGGGTGGTCCGGCATGTCGGTACCGGCCAGAACATCTGGTCCAACGTGCACATCGAAGACGTGGTTTCCCTGTACCTGCTGGCGCTGACCAACAACGTACCGGGCACC
This sequence comes from Pseudomonas sp. GL-B-26, assembly GCF_019947405.1. Classification (NCBI taxonomy): domain Bacteria; kingdom Pseudomonadati; phylum Pseudomonadota; class Gammaproteobacteria; order Pseudomonadales; family Pseudomonadaceae; genus Pseudomonas; species Pseudomonas sp. GL-B-26. The sequence continues at coordinate 21,758 of NZ_JAGYGJ010000055.1, forward strand.
TTCTACTTCGTCGAAAGCGGTGAAGCGTCGTTCATCGACATGACCACTGCGATTGCCCAGGCGCTGAATCTGGGTGAGCCGCAGGACTGGCCGCTGAAAGATGCAGAAGCCGAGTGGGGCTATGAAATGGCCAACTATGGCCTGGGCTCCAACAGCCGGGTTCGCGGTAAACATGCGCGCGAATTGCTGGGCTGGGCGCCGAAGCGGACATCGGTGATTGAATGGATTCGTAACGAGATGGTGTGAGTTCGCTTTAAACCGAGTCGCTGCCTTCGCGAGCAAGCCCGCTCCCACAGTGGATCTTCGTCGTACACAAAATCTGTGTCGAGTGGAGATCAAATGTGGGAGCGGGCTTGCTCGCGAAGGCGTTTTCAGCAGCCCAATAACTGGCCGTGCCGCCCTCAATTCCGTAACATCCGCTCCCTCTTTTCCCGCCTGTATTTTAGGTCAGCCATGAAACCCAAACGTCTGCGCGCCGATACCCTGGCCGGGCTCACCACGTCTTTCGCTCTTCTACCCGAATGCATCGCCTTCGCGCTGGTTGCGCACCTCAATCCATTGATGGGGCTTTACGGCGCGTTCATCATTTGCACCCTGACCGCGCTTTTCGGCGGCCGGCCGGGCATGGTGTCCGGCGCCGCGGGGTCGATGGCCGTGGTGATCGTTGCTTTGGTGGTGCAACACGGCGTGCAGTACTTGCTGGCCACCGTGCTGCTGGGTGGATTGATCATGCTGGCGTTCGGGTTGCTGAAGCTTGGCAAGCTGGTGCGCATGGTGCCGCACCCGGTGATGCTCGGCTTCGTCAACGGCCTGGCGATCATCATTGCCCTGGCGCAGCTGGAACACTTCAAGAGCGATGGCGTCTGGCTCAGCGGCACGCCGCTATACCTGATGGCGGGGCTGGTTGCCGTGACGATGGCCATCGTCTACCTGCTGCCGCGTCTGACGCGTGCCGTGCCGCCGGCGTTGGTGGCGATTCTGGGCGTTGGTTTGGCGGTTTATCTGCTCGGTTTGCCGACCCGCACCTTGGGCGACATGGCACACATTGCCGGCGGTTTGCCGACGTTTGCGCTGCCAGACATCCCCTGGACCCTGGAAACCCTGCGCATCATCGCCCCTTACGCGATATTGATGGCGTTGGTCGGCGTGCTGGAAACCCTGCTGACCCTGAACCTCACCGATGAAATCACTGAAAGCCGTGGCTTCCCGGATCGCGAATGCGTGGCGCTGGGCGCTGCCAACATGGTCTCTGGTGTATTCGGCGGGATGGGCGGCTGCGCCATGATCGGCCAGACCGTGATCAACCTCAGTTCCGGTGGTCGCGGTCGGCTGTCCGGTGTGGTGGCCGGGCTGATGATCTTGCTGTTCATCCTCTTCCTCTCGCCGCTGATCGAGCGCATCCCGCTGGCCACATTGGTCGGGGTGATGTTCGTGGTGTCGCAGCAGACGTTTGCCTGGGCTTCGTTGCGGGTGGTGAACAAGGTGCCGCTGAACGACGTGTTGGTGATCATCGCGGTAACGGTCATTACGGTGTTCACCGATCTGGCCACCGCCGTGCTCTGCGGGATCATCATTGCGGCGCTCAACTTTGCCTGGCAACAGGCCCGCGAGCTTTATGCCGACAGTCACCTCGAAGCCGATGGCAGTAAGCTTTACCTTCTGCATGGCACGCTGTTCTTCGCCTCGACTGCGCCTTTTCTAAACCAATTCGATCCTGCCAATGACCCGTCCGTGGTGACGATCGACTGTCGCCACATGAGCTTCGTCGACTACTCGGCCATCGCCGCGCTCAAGACCTTACGCGAGCGCTACACCAAGGCCGGCAAGCACCTGCGGGTGCTGCACTTGTCCGAACGCTGCAAGAAACTGCTCAAACGCGCCCGCGTGAACCACGACTGAGACTGACAACTGATCGTTCCCACGCGTGGGAACGATCAGCGTGGGGCGATGAAAGTTCCACTATCCAACTTTCATATCCGTCGACCGCCCATACCTCTGCGCGACAACCCTTATCCCTCCACGAAAATTACTTTCACCTCGTTTGAAAATAACACCTCGAAATGTTTTATGAGTTTCACAACCCATTCGACGTGACCCTTTCGAGGAGTACCGCATGACACCGTCCTTCGGCTATTGGCTGCTGGTTTACGCCGCCATCGCCATCATCGCGCTGATCGTTCTGATTGCCCGTTACCGGCTCAATCCGTTCATTGTCATCACCCTTGTGTCCATAGGCCTGGCGCTGTTGGCCGGGATGCCACCATCGGGCGTGGTGGGGGCGTACGAGGCGGGTGTCGGCAAGACGCTGGGCCATATCGCGCTGGTGGTCGCACTGGGCACGATGCTCGGCAAAATGATGGCCGAGTCCGGCGGTGCCGAGCAGATGGCGCGAACGTTGATCGACAGCTTCGGTGAGAAAAATGCCCACTGGGCGATGGTTTGCATCGCTTTTCTTGTCGGACTGCCACTGTTCTTCGAGGTCGGTTTTGTACTGCTGGTGCCGATCGCTTTCACCGTGGCGCGGCGCGTGGGCGTTTCGATTCTGATGGTCGGTTTGCCGATGGTCGCCGGGCTCTCGGTGGTCCACGCCCTGGTGCCGCCGCATCCGGCGGCGATGCTGGCGGTGCAGGCTTATCAGGCCTCGGTGGGGCAGACCTTGCTCTACGCGATCCTGATCGGGATCCCGACTGCGATCATCGCCGGCCCCCTCTACGCCAAGTTCATCGTGCCGCGCATTCAACTGCCGGAAGATAACCCGCTGGAGCGTCAGTTCCTCGAGCGTGAACCGCGTGACAGCCTGCCGGGTTTCGGCATCACCATGGCGACCATTCTGTTGCCAGTGGTGCTGATGCTGGTCGGTGGCTGGGCCAATCTGATTTCCACGCCGGGCAGCGGTTTCAACCAGTTCCTGTTGTTCATCGGCAATTCGGTAATCGCCTTGCTGCTGGCGACCTTGCTGAGCTTCTGGACGCTTGGCCTGGCCCAAGGCTTCAACCGTGAATCGATCCTCAAATTCACCAACGAATGCCTGGCACCGACCGCCAGCATCACTTTGCTGGTGGGCGCGGGCGGTGGCTTGAACCGGATTCTGGTGGACGCTGGTGTCACCGACCAGATCGTCAGCCTGGCCCAGGTATTCCACCTGTCGCCGCTGTTGATGGGTTGGCTGTTCGCTGCGCTGATGCGCATCGCCACCGGTTCTGCCACGGTGGCCATGACCACCGCGTCGGGCATCGTCGCGCCGGTGGCCATTGGTCTGGGTTATCCCCATCCAGAGCTGTTGGTGCTGGCGACGGGCGCGGGGTCGGTTATCTTTTCCCACGTCAATGACGGCGGTTTCTGGTTGATCAAGGAATACTTCAACATGACCGTCGCCCAGACCTTCAAGACCTGGACGGTACTCGAGACCATTATCTCGGTCGTCGCCTTCGGCCTGACCGTGGGTCTTTCTTATCTGCTTTAGCCGGAGCCACCTGCCATGGACATCCTCTACCAGATCCGCGCCCGTCAGGATTCCTTCAGCGCGGGCGAAGGACGCATCGCTCGGCTGATGCTCGACGACGTAGGATTTGCCTCCGCCGCCAGTCTCGATGAACTGGCGCTGAGAGCGGAAGTCAGCACCGCCACGCTCTCGCGTTTTGCTCGTACGGTCGGCTGCCGCGACTTACGCGATCTGCGCCTGCAACTGGCTCAAGCCAGCGGTGTCGGCAGCCGTTTTCTCGACCCTGCGATTGCGCCCGAGCAGTCAGCGTTTTATGGGCAGATCGTTGGCGATATCGAGTCGACCTTGCGCCAGCATCTGTCGGCGTTCGACGAATCGCGTTTCGCCGACGCGGTGAAACTGCTGGGCAAGGCGCGGATGATTCACGCCTTCGGCATGGGCGGTTGCTCGACCTTGTGCAGTGATGAACTACAGGTGCGGCTGGTGCGATTCGGTTACCCGATTGCGGTGTGCCACGACCCGGTGATGATGCGCGTTACCGCCGCCAGCCTCGATGCGGAACGCGCCGTCATTGCCTGTTCGCTGACCGGCATCACCCCCGAACTGCTCGAGGCCGTCGAGTTGGCGCGCAGCTACGGCGCACGAATTCTCGCCATCACCCGGGCCGACTCGCCGCTGGCGCAATTGGCTGATGTGCTGCTGCCGCTGCAAGGCGTCGAGACCTCGTTCATCTACAAACCCACGGCGGCGCGCTACGGCATGTTGCTGGCCATCGACGTGCTTGCCACCGAGCTGGGGCTGGCCAATCCTGAAGACAATCAAGAGCGTCTGCGGCGGATCAAACTCGCCCTCGACGATTACCGCGGCGGCGACGATCACTTGCCGCTGGGAGACTGACATGATGTACGACACGCTGATTCGCAACGCCCTGATCATCGACGGCAGCAACGCCCCAGGTTATCCCGCCGACGTGGCGATTCTGAACGGCCGCATCGAGCGTATCGGCGACTTGCACGATGCCAGCGCCACCGAAGAAATCGACGCCGCCGGCCGCGTGTTGGCGCCAGGTTTCATCGACGTGCACACCCACGACGACACCGTGGTGATCCGCCAGCCGCAGATGCTGCCCAAACTCAGCCAGGGCGTGACCACGGTGATTGTCGGCAACTGCGGGATCAGCGCTTCGCCAGTGAGTTTGCGTGGCGATCCGCCCGACCCGATGAACCTGCTCGGCACCGCCGCCGCGTTTGTTTATCCGAGGTTCAGCGACTACCGTGCAGCCGTCGAAGCGGCGAACACTACGCTGAACGTGGCTGCACTGGTCGGCCATACGGCGCTGCGCAGCAATCACCTCGACGATCTGTTTCGCACTGCCACGCCGGACGAAATCAGCGCGATGCGCGAGCAACTGCGCGAGAGCCTTGAGGCCGGTGCGTTGGGCCTGTCCACGGGGCTTGCCTATGCCAACGCGTTCTCGGCTTCCACCGATGAAGTGATGCAACTGACAGAAGAGCTGACTGCCTTCGGCGCGGTTTACACCACGCATTTACGCAGCGAATTCGAGCCGGTGCTGGAGGCCATGGACGAAGCATTCCAGATCGGCCGTCATGCAAAATCCCCTGTGATCATTTCCCACCTCAAATGCGCCGGCGCCGGTAACTGGGGACGCAGTCCGCAACTGTTGGCGTCCCTCGAACACGCGGCGAAAACTCACCCGGTGGGCTGCGACTGTTATCCCTACGCGGCGAGTTCATCGACGCTGGACCTCAAGCAAGTCACCGACGCTCATCGCATCACCATCACCTGGTCCACGCCTCACCCTGAAGTGGGCGGCCGTGACCTGATGGACATCGCCGCCGAGTGGAGCGTGCCGCTACTGGATGCCGCCCGACGCCTGCAACCGGCCGGCGCGGTGTACTACGGAATGGACGAAGCCGATGTAAGAAGAATCCTCGCACATCCGCTGTCGATGGTCGGCTCTGACGGATTGCCGGAAGACCCGTTTCCGCATCCACGCTTGTGGGGCGCATTCCCACGCGTGCTCGGACATTTCAGTCGCGATGTAGGGCTGTTTCCGCTGCACACCGCCGTACACAAGATGACCGGATTGTCGGCGGCGCGATTTGGCTTGAAGGAACGTGGCGAAATCCGTGAAGGACATTGGGCGGATCTGGTGTTGTTCAATCCTGAAACGATTCGCGATGTGGCGGATTTCAATGACCCGCAACAGGCCGCGGAAGGGATTGATGGGGTGTGGGTCAACGGTGTCTTGAGTTACAGCGAAGGTCAGGCAAATGGAAGAAGGGAAGGGCGGTTTCTGGCACGGCAAGGGGACTTGCGTGACGGATTCCAGTGAACATTCCGAGTGCTGCGTCACAGTGATGGCACATTGAGACTAAAGAAAGCCATCGCCAAGCCGAAGCGCTGACATCTCGCCCGGCTACACTTTGGGCCTTATCAGTCTGGGAGCAACGCCATGAGCTTCGGCAAAACCACCCCGATCCTGCGGATTTTCGATGAAATCAAGGCCGTGGAGTTCTACGTCGACTTTCTGGGATTCAAGATCGACTGGCAGCATCGTTTCGAGCCCAACTTTCCGTTGTACCTGCAAGTCTCCCGTGGTGAGTGCGTGCTGCATCTGTCCGAACATCACGGCGACAGCACACCGGGATCGGCATTGCGGATTGAGACTGATGAACTCGAGGTATTCCAGCAGCAACTGTTGGCCAAGGAATATCCGTTCGCCCGTCCACAGATCCAGGCCATGCCGTGGGGCAGCCAGGACATGACCGTGACCGACCCGTTCGGGAATCGGTTGGTGTTTACCAATGCGATCTGTGTGTAAAGCCGTTCGGCAGCTCTGCGAGTTTCGATGGAGCAAGGTGTGTTAGCCTAAATCAATGATTTCATTGATTGCAGGAGGCATCATGGCCAGCATTACGATTCGAAACCTGGACGATCAGATTAAGGAGCAGCTGCGCATCGCAGCGGCCCACAATGGGCATTCGATGGAAGAAGAGGCTCGCCTGATACTCGGCAGAGCCCTGGCTACCATTGATCGCGCAGGAGGGCTTGGAAGCCGTATCCGCAACAGGTTCAGCGCCAGTGGTGGGGTTGAGCTCGATCTTCCTTCGCGTCACGAGAAAGCGACAGCGGTGGATTTCTCCGAATGATAGTGCTCGATACCAATGTTCTTTCAGAGTTCATGCGGGTCGAGCCTGACACTCAAGTACTTGCCTGGGTTGATGCGCAACCGGCGATGGAATTGGCAATTAGTGCTATCACCGTGGCAGAGATTCTCCATGGCATTGCCCGACTCCCGTTTGGTAAGCGCAAACAGAAACTTGAAGCTCATGCGATGGCGATGTTCGAAGAGGACTTTGCCGGAAGGATTTTGCCTTTTGATGCTCACGCCGCCGTGGAGTACGCGACGCTGGTTGCTGGCTGTGAAGCTAATGGTCGGACGGCGTCGATGGCCGATGCGCAGATTGCCGCAATCTGCCGAAGCCACGGAGCTCCTATTGCGACCCGTAATGTCCGGGATTTTGAGTTTCCAGGCGTAGAGGTGATCAATCCATGGCAGGCCTGAGCGCTTGATGATCGTTCCCACGCGGGAGCGTGGGAACGATCAGGTGTGATTACACCCGGAAGTGGCTGACCATCATCTGCAACTGATTGCCCAACCGCGCCAGTTCAACACTGGACGCAGCGGTTTCGTCGCTGGCGGCGGCGGTCTGTTCGGACACGTCGCGCACGTTGATGATGCTGCGGCTGATCTCTTCGGCCACGGCGCTTTGCTGCTCGGCAGCGGCGGCGATCTGCTGGTTCATCGACTGGATGTTGGACACCGTGCGGGTGATGTTTTCCAGTGACACGCCAGCCTTGCGAGTCAGCGCGACGCTGCTGTCGGTCAGGGCGCGGCTGTTGTTCATCACCGCCGACACTTGTTGAGTACCATTCTGCAGACCGGCCACCAGGCCTTCGATTTCTTCGGTGGACTTCTGAGTGCGCTGAGCCAGGCCACGGACTTCGTCGGCAACCACGGCAAAGCCTCGACCGGCTTCACCGGCTCGGGCGGCTTCGATAGCGGCGTTGAGCGCCAGCAGGTTGGTCTGTTCGGCCACGGCCTTGATGACGTCCATGACGCTGCCGATCTTGTCGCTTTCCTGTTGCAGCACGCTCATGGCTTCGGTGGAACGCGCCACTTCAGTGGCCAAGCGTTCGATCTGGGCGATGGCTTCGTTGACAACTTTGTCGCCTTCACGGGCTTCGCCGTCAGCAGCGGCCGCTGCCTGGGAGGCTTCTTCGGCGTTGCGCGCGACTTCCTGCACGGTGGCCGTCATCTCGTGCATGGCGGTGGCCACTTGATCGGTTTCGATCTTCTGGCTGTTCACGCCGGCGCTGGTTTGCTCGGTCACGGCGGACAGTTCTTCAGCAGCGCTGGCGATCTGGGTGACGCCGTCGCGGATGCCGCTGATCAAGTCGCGCAGGGTCACGCCCATGCGAGCGATGCCTTGTTGCAACACACCGAGTTCGTCGCGGCGAGTCACTTTGACGTCCTGGGACAGGTCGCCGCTGGCGATGCGCTCAACCACGGCCAAGGTGTCGCGCAGCGGGCCGGTAATCTGACGGGTGATGATCACGGCAGCAATGATGCCCACCAGCAACGCCAGCAAGGTGCTGATCAGCTGCAGCGTGCGAGCCTGGGCGCTTTCGATGTCACGGCGGTCGAGCTGGATCTGATACAGCTGATCACTCAGGGTCACGATGGCGGCGCCCTGGTCGGTCATTTCCTTGCGTGCCTGCACCGCATCGCTGTTCGCCGCTTTATAAGCCTGCAAGGCGCTGCGGTAGTTGGTCAGTGCGGTTTCCAGCTGACGCAGGGCGTCTTGCTGAGTGTCGGCGAAATGCACATTGAGGGGTTTCAGGCTGGCGATCGCCACGTCCAGTTGGCCGACGGCTTTTTGCTCGGTCTCGGCGTTGGTGGTTGCGGTGTAGCCGCGCACTTCGTAGCGGGCCAGCAAGAAGGCTTCCTTGGCCGCCGTGATGGCCTGGAATTGTTCGAAGCGCTGGTCGCTCAGAGGCATTTGCTGCACGCGGGTGTTGATGGCGTTGATCAGCGTGTTCGCGGTCTCGGCATTGGCGCCCATGGTGTCGCGCGCGCTGTTACCGGTGCGGTACGCGCTGCGCATTTTGTTCAGGGACGTCTTGTAGGCGTCGATGACGGCGCCTTGCTCTTTGAGCAGCTTGAGGTTTTCCGGGCTCTTGAATTTCACCAGCAGCGCTTGTTGCTGAGCGGAGAACGCCTCGAGCGTGGTCTGAACGTTCTGTGCGGCAGTTTCGTCGCCATTGGTCAGCATGTATTGCAGGCGAACCACTCGCAGCTTGGTCAGGCCGGCATTGAGCTGGGTGATGTCGCTCATCCAGTTGCTGCGGTCAATCAACCCGCCCAGGCTCGTCCAGCCGGTCAGGGCGAGGACGCAGGTCAGGGCCAGGACCAGGCCAAACCCCAGGCCCAGCTTCATGTTCACGCTGATATTGCCGAACCAGCTATTCATCAAAAGTCCTCCAGGAACGTTGTACTTCTAGATCGTCGGTTGGCTGGAAGATTGTTGTTTTTGGTAGCCAGCAAGGTGTGTAGCAGGACTGTATCGGCAGCAATTACGAGAGCTGAATGGTTTTTGCGGGACCGATGTGTAACAAGGCTTTTGTGCAGGTCTTAAGCTTTTTTTCACATGAGTTTCACCGGCTGCCGACGCCAGCCTCTTTACTCTCGCCGCATCGAATGACAGTGATGCGTGCCGGCGAGGCGGTTTGATGTGGAATTGAGACTGAGACTGTTCGGGATAAAACGCTCGATTGATCTGAGCCGTTTTGCCCGCTATCGCAATGCGGCTGTCGTGCTCACCTCGGCGCTGTTGGTGATTGCGCTGACGGTCTGGCTGTTGCATCCTGCCGCTGTACCGGACCTGGCCCACGGCAATGTGGTCGGCGCCCGGGCGTTGAAGGCCGATTGGGCCAAGGGCAACGTGATCGTGCTGGTGCGTCACGTTGAACGCTGCGATCATTCCAGCGCCCCCTGTCTGATCGGTAACGATGGCATTACCGAACGCTCTCGCAGCGTCGCGGTGGAGGTCGGTGCGCAGTTCGAACAACTGGGGCTGAACAAGGCCGACATCTACAACAGCCCCGTCCTCCGTACAGCGCAGACCGCTGGCTACATGTTCAACAAGGTCGGGGTCGGTGAAGAATGGTTGATCAATTGCAAGGGCACCATGCTGCGCGACGCTCTGGCGCACAAGGTGGCCGGGCGAAACCTGATTCTGGTGACCCACAGCGAATGCATGTCACAACTTGAGAAAGACCTCAAATTGCCGACCGCTACCCTCGGCTACGGCGCTTCTTTGTTTATCTCGGCCGAAATACCTCAGGCACCACGGATGCTCGGTGTCATCGAAGCCTCGGACTGGCACTCGGTGACCGCCGAATGACTTCACTTTCTGGATCAGGACACACGATGTTGACTTCTTCCCGCTACCGCTTTTACTGGGTGAACTTCGGCATTCCGCTGGCCTGTGCGGTCGTGGTTTTCCTGCTGTTCGACCTGACCAAAATCGACATCGCGTTCAATGATCTTTTTTATGACCCGGTCACGCAGACGTTTCCGCTGGATCATGTCCATCTGTTCGAAAAGATCACCCATAAATGGGCACGGATCATCCCGAACTGGACCGGAGAGTTAGCGATCGTCGGCGCCTTGCTGTCGTTTCTGTGGCCGCGTCTGAAGGCCGAGAAACATTCGAAAATCATCGCATTCCTGGAAAAAATCAAAGTCGCGCCGGTGCTTCGGTTCGCCAGCAAGCACCGCCGGGACTTCCTCTACGTGGTGTTCGCGTTCTCCATCAGCACCGGGGTGATCCACTACCTCAAAGGCCATACCAGCGTGTACTGCCCGGTCGAAACGACCCAGTACGCGGGGAAGATCGAGCACAAGGAGTGGTACCAGAATTTTGATCTGCTGAAAGTCGCTGGGCCCGGTCGCTGCTGGCCGGGCGGCCATGCCTCGGGCGGTTTCACCATGCTGGCGTTGTACTTCGTGGCGCGTCGTTACCGCTGGCGCTATTCCAAAGCGGTGATGTACGGCTCGCTGCTGCTCGGTTTCGTCTACGGTACGACGCGGGTTCTGCAAGGCTGGCACTACATGTCCCACACCTTCTGGGCCGGGATCTTCGTATGGCTGGCGTGTTTGCTGACAGCGTTGGCGTTCTATGGACGAGCGCGGCTGGAGCAACCGGTGCTCCAACAGGCTGCGCACCCCATCGGTGAGCCGCTCATTGATTTACAAAACAGTAAGCCTGACGGCCGCCCCGCATAACCTTCAGCCCTTTCAAGGGCGGGGCCAAGCAGGCGAAGTATTACGAGAGGCGTCGGGACCAGCGCTGCTCCGGTGCTTCAAAGCGATCATTGATCAACGCCGTCAACACATGATCCTGCCAGCGCCCGGCGATACTCAGGTAGGCCTTGGCGTAGCCTTCACGTTCAAATCCCAGGCGCTCCAGCAGCCGCGCACTGCGTTCATTGCCAGGGATGTAATTGGCCATGATCCGGTGCAGTTTCTGCTCATCGAACATGTAGCCGATTCCCGCTTCGAGTGCTTCCTGCATCAAGCCCTGGCCCTGATGAGATTCGTCGATGTGGTAACCGAGATAGCAGGCCTGAAACGCCCCGCGAGTGATGCCGCTGAAGTTACAGGCGCCGATCATCTGGCCGTTGTCCGGATCCAGCAGCGCGAAATGCACCGCCAGACCGGCCTGGAAAGCGCTGGCTTGCACCTCAAGGCGCGGGCGGATGCGTTCAGGGCTGTGATAATCGACGGGGCGAATCGGCGACCACCGGGCGAGATGCCTCAGGTTGCGCCGGTAGAAGTCGCTTTCCAGCGCCGCCTGTTCAGGGTCGAGCACCGCCAGCGTCAAGCGCTTGCAGGGTAGGGATAGCAGCGGCATAGGGCGCTCCGGTTCACGGGGATCGTCGCGCAAGCATTGCGTGGCCAGCGGGGAAACACAACAAGACAGCAGGCAAAAAAAAGCCCGCGGGAGGGCGGGCAAACCGTAGTTTCTTGAATGAGCGAGCGCAATGTACCCGTTGGTGGAAGGTCGTGGGGTGAAGAAAAATTCATGTCGATGAGTGCCCGCCGCTTCACACCCTGAGACACGCCTACGGCAAATGATCCGCCGCAAAGTCCGCTTCCGAGCGCGCCCGCAAACGGCCCTTGCGGCAGGCCTGCTGGAATTGTTCGAAGTCGCGCTCATTCTGCGCGGTGTAGCTTTGCGCATACTTGAACAGCGCGTCGGCCAGCGCATCGCTTTTGCCGATGTAGCCGCTGATGTGTGCGGCGTTCCCGGATGATTTGGCGTGGGCCCGGGCCAACGCGCGACCACAAATGCGTCCGTAGGCGGCGAAGGTGTCCGCGTCGAACGTCTCGAGTTCAGCCGAGACTTTCATGTCGCGCAACTGGCGCACATAGAAGTGTCGACCGCTGGGGCCGGTGGTCCAGCCGAGGAACAGGTCACTGGCCGATTGCATCAACCGTTGCCCATCGACCACGCGCTGACCGTTGTGCCTAACTCGCGATTTAGTCTTCACATAATCGGCAAGCACCGAACGACGCGCCTCCTTGAACTGCAGGAACAGCGGGAACTCCTGATCGTCAGTCAGCAGGGCCACCAGGCAACGAGTCCCGACGCTGCCCACACCGACCACTTTGAACGCCATGTCGTGGGCATGAAAACGCGACAACAGCTCACGACGGTCGGCTTGCAGCGTGCCGGGATAGTCGCGCATGAACGCGTCGTAAAGCGCACGCCAGTTCGACAGACGCAGCCAGTCGTCGTCGGCATCCAGCAGCGTGGTGTTTTCGTGTAAATGGAAAATTTCCGGCAGGTCATCGCGAATGATCAGTCGGCCATTTGCGTCACGTTCACTGATTTTCGGCAGCAGTTCAGCATGGGTACGCCGTTCGGCTTTTTCGATGGCACGTTCTACATGTTCCAGAGTCGCTTTGCTCGCCTGCTGCCGCAGATCGCGGTAACTGATGGACTCGTACCAGGTTTCCATGGCGCTTTGTTCGGCGCATTCGAGCATGGTCTGCTGGTAGGCGCCGACCACTTGGCGGCAGACCGTTTCTTCGACCGTGTCGCCATGACGCAGGTCGCGCGCTGCCACCACGAAACTGGCCACCAGCCGTTTCAAGTCCCATTCCCAAGGGCCGGGGTGGGCTTCGTCGAAATCGTTGACGCTGAACAGCAGATTGCGTTCCGGCGTTGCAAAACCACCGAAGTTCATCAGGTGACTGTCACCGCAGATGGGCGATACCAGACCCATGCTGGATGTTGCGGCCAAGTCGTGGGCTTGCAGCAGGGCGTTGCCGCGATAGAAGGTGAACGGCGAGACCAGCATGCGGCCGTAGCGCAACTCGACCAGTGACTTGATGCGGCCTTCACTGGACATTTTGATCAGCGGCAACGGGTCGCGATTTATTTTTCCCATGGCCGCCTGCGAACTGCGGGAGCAGTTCTTGCGAGCATCCTTGCCTTGGTTCAAGCGGTCTTTGAGGGTGGTCATGTGGGTTCTTTTGGTGAGTGTTTTAGACGTGTGAGAGATGAGTGTAGAAGGGCCCTGCGTCTTCATCCGAAGTGTTTGGGCTTTGACCGTGGGGCGAAAAAAGGCGGCTGTTGAGTCAACAGAAAGTTACAGTTTATGAAACCTATTGTTGAGCTATCAGCCTCCGCGTTGTTTCTTATGTCCGTTCTAATCCCCAAAAAGGCACCTGCGATATTCTCGTCAGGTGCCTTTTTTGTTGAGGAGAGCAGTAATGCCTTCCGATGCTCGATTCGTTAAACCGGCCACTGCATACATGGCTGCTGGCCTGCCAGTCGCTAACTGCACTGAGCCTTCCAGAGTTCTGAGCGGCCTGAGAGCAGGTGGCCCAATACGCTACATTCTGTTGCTGCGCCCCTGCTGGACTACTTGTATCCTTATGCATGCACAGGACATGCGCCTGCTGTTATTGCCCCAGTTCAATAACAGCCAGAACGGGAAACCGGACTTTCCAAAAGGTACTGATGTGAAGCGTGATACCCACCTCGTTGTGCTCTTGCTGTTGATTATCGGCTGTTCCCTGGCATCACTGACCATTTGGAAGGTGATGGGTTCTCGAGATCGAGCGCTGGAGGAGGTAGATGTCCACGGGTTGAACCTTACCCAGGCGCTCGCGACCTATTCCGAAGGCATTGTCCGGCAAAGTTCGCTGCTCTTGCTCGGGCTCGTCGAGCGTCTGGAAACCGAGGGCAGTGGCCCCGTGCAGATCCAGCGGCTAAGTGCGCTGGTCAACCGACAGCGGCCGCTGATGCCCCAACTGAGTGGTATCACCATCTACGATAATCAGGGACGCTGGCTGATGTCCTCCAACCGGCAGATTCCGGCCGCAGCCAGCGCTAGTGACCGTGCCTATTTTATTCATCATCGCGACGACCCTTCCCCGGAGCCCTTCATCGGGCCGCCCATTCGTAGCCGGTCTAACCAGGAATGGGTGATCACCGTCAGCCGCCGTTTCAATGATGATCGGGGAGAGTTTGCCGGGGTGGTGGCGGTAACTCTGGGGATAGAAAACTTCCTGCGGCTGTTTGGAAAGCTCGACTTGGGGCAGGAGGGGGCCATTGGGTTGTCCCATACCGATGGTACATTGCTGGTGCGTTATCCCTTCCGCGAGCAGGACATGGGACGCAATTTTTTGAAGTCGCCGATCTATGCAAAATATCTTGTGGAACAATCGGTCGGCACCGCTTCGTTTACCTCCAGCCTAGATGGGATGGAGCGGCTTTACGCCTTCCGCAAGAGTGAAACGCTGCCGCTGATAACTACCGTCGCGCTTGGCAAACGCGAAGCGCTCGCTGCGTGGCGAATGGAAGCACTGCTATCAGCAGTGGTGGTGACTGGTCTGCTGGGACTCACCGGCCTCATTGGTTGGTTTTTGATCCTGGATATCCGCCGGCGGACTACGGTGGAGGTGGAACTGAGAGGCACTCAGCAGCAATTGCTCTCATCGAATCGGCAACTGGAGTTGTTGGCGATGAAGGACGCGCTGACCGGTTTGGCGAATCGACGCTGCTTCGATGAGGCCCTGACTATAGAGGCACGGCGAGCTCAACGAGATGGGACGTCGTTGGCATTGCTGATGATTGATATCGACTATTTCAAGTTGTTCAACGATTCCGTTGGGCATGTTGCCGGCGACGCTTGTCTGCAGACGGTTGGTAAAGTCCTGGATGAGTGCGTACGGCGGCCGTCGGATCTGGTAGCGCGTTATGGCGGAGAAGAGATGGGGATCATCATGCCCAATACCGACGGTGATGGTGCGGCGGTAGTGGCGCAACTTATACTCGACCGGTTGAAAGAAGAGAATATCCCCCACAAAACCAGCCCATTGAGACGAGTGAGTGTGAGTATCGGGATTGCCGCTGCTGCTGGTTCGGAATTGGATCAGTTGCAAGAGTTAGTCGAGGCGGCAGATCAGGCGCTGTATAACGCCAAGGCAGCTGGACGGAACCGTGCTGTGAAGCATGTGCTGCTACTGACTGCCTAAGTAACTCCAATCAAACCTAGCCATCGAAGCTGCCCGCGTCCTGGTGACGGCGCAACACCCCTAGTGCGCGACAAGCTGGCAAATCAAAAGCAAGCGGGTGTGCTATCACCGAATTAACTCATTCTTAGAGTGATGACCTGACCACCAATGGACAATCAACTGGCTGGGTTCCCGATACCTCAAGGGTCTCGATCAGGTGCCGGGCAGCCTTGCGACCGATCTCATAGTATGGCAGTTGCACCGTGGTCAGCGGTGGGATGAACAGCTCGGCGATACCGATCATGTTGTCGTAGCCTAGCACGGCGACATCGTCGGGAATTTTCAGGCCACGGCCGAACAACAGCTGATAGGCACAAAAGGCAATGCGGTCGTTGCCACAGATCAGAATGTCGAATTGGGGGCGACCTTCGATGATGTGCCGGTCGAGGATGGCTGCGGTTTCACCATAGGCGTCATGAACGGAAAGGTCGTATTGCAGGAGTGCATCAGGCGCCAGACCGAATGCCTGACAGGCACGCTGCAGGCCTTTTTGTCGCAGACCCCAGGCCAGACTCTGTTTTGGCAGATTGATACACAGAGGGCGCCGATAGCCTTGGCTCAAAGCGTGATGTACGGCTCGATACTGCCCTGTTTCGTCGTCTGGCACATAACTCACCAGGTGACTGTCATCTGCCAGGCAATTGGCGAGTACCAGGGGTTTGCTCTTCAAACGCTCGGGAATGCACACCTGGCGAAACCCCATGGCGCTGAAGATCAACCCGTCGGGACGGTGCGACAACATCAGGTCGATGTTCTGGTCGGTGGGCGGGTTGCTCAACAGGTTGAGGATAAAGACATTCCAGCCGGCTTGCTGTGCGGTCTGTTCGATGGACAGCAGCAGCTCGACCGCGAACGGTGTGGTCGCGGTGTCCAACGCGAACACCCCGATGGTTCGGGACTGGAGATTGTCGCCGCGCATTCTGCGCGCCGACAGGCTCGGTACGAATTGCAGTTCATCAATGGCGCGGCGCACCCGCTGAAGGGTTTCGGGACTCAATTTTTCCGGATTGTTGAGCGCTCGAGAAACGGTCATCAGGGACACGCCGGCCAGCTGTGCAACGTCTTTCACTGAAGTCATGCGAGGCGAAACCTGTCAGGTTGACGCAGAATCATGACACATGGCCCGCGCTTCTCGCGACTCGAATGACGCTACTCATAGCCATCCGCCGCTCATAGCCATCCAGAGTCGAGAGGCCATGCCTTGGGAATGGAGACACGCCCGCCACTCCCGCTGGCAAGGAGCTTCACGCCCAGACTGTCGGGCCGCGGATAAAGGCGACTGCTGAGGGTGAAGTGCCCGTTTTCGTCGAACACCTCGATGGACGAGCGATCGAGGAAAACACGCAGTTCCAGTCGCTCTTGTGTAGGGTCTATCGCCACGCTGCGCTGACCGGTGACTTGCGCACCCGAGCGGCTGCGGTCAAGCACCAGTCGATGCAGCGACGCATCGTAGTAGAGCAGAGTTTCCTCATGGTCATCGTCACTGCAGCGCAAGGCGATTCCCAAGTGCCCGTTGCAGCCGAGCAGATCCAGATGCACATGGATTTCGAGCATGTCGCCATTCACTTCCGGTACCCACCGGGTTCCGGATTCATCCCACCAGGGCGTGCCTGGCAATGGTGCTTTGCGCAGAGCGGTGAGTTCCCGTGCCGGATACACGCAAAGGCGATCAGCGTGCAGTTCAAGTTCGCGCGGTAAACCGAGCATGCCGCACCAGTGATGGGCCTGGCTCGGCATCGGGCTTTCCCACATGTCGAGCCACGCCCACACAAGGCGCCGACCGTCAGCGGCCACTAGCGTTTGCGCGGCATAGAAATCATGACCGTTATCCAGCTCGATAAAAGGCCCGCCCGTGAAGTGCCATTCGCTGTCGAGTCGGCCCACTCGATAACCGGTCTGGTACTTGTTCAGCCGTTCGTAACCCTCGGGTTGCATGCCCTGAGGGGAGTAGAGCAGCACATCGCGCCCGTTCAGTCGGAACAGATCCGGGCACTCCCACATATAGCCATCGCCCTCGCTGCCGCTGGACACATAGTCGAGGAATTCCCAGGTGTGCAGATCCGTGGAACGGTACAGCGGGAGCAACGGCACATCGCCCAGACGTGCGCCGGCAATCAGGTACCAGCAGTCGTCCTCCTGCCATACCTTGGGGTCACGAAAGTGCATGATCGTGTCTTGTGGCGCGGCTTCGATAACGGCGCCATGCTTGACGAACCGGATGCCGTCGGTGCTGGTGGCCAGGCACTGGACTTGACGGATCGAGCGCTCGTCACCCACGTCCCCCAGCCAGGTGTGCCCGGTGTAGATCAGCGCCAGGGTATCGCCACACACCACCGCGCTACCGGAAAAACAACCGTCGCGGTCGAAATCGTCGCCGGGCGCCAATGCAATGGGCAGATGTTGCCAATGGACCAGATCGGCACTCTTGGCGTGCCCCCAATACATCGGGCCCCATTTTGCTTCGAAGGGGTAATGTTGATAGAACACGTGATATTCGCCACGAAAGTACACCACCCCGTTAGGGTCGTTCATCCAGCCCGCTGGAGGGGCAATATGATAACCGGGTCGATAATCGTGGATCACGCGAGACAGGCCGTCACTCAGCGCATGCTGCGCAAGGTCAAGGGCGCAAGACATTGGAACGCTCATGGAATTCAAAGACACAGTCATAGGGCGCCTGCTCGTGCCGAGCGCAAAGGGACGCCGTCTGATGGGGCTTCAATAGTTTGTGGGTGGCGCCTCAAGGCCGTGCCGTCGGCGTCGAACAGGTGCAGATTGCCGATCTCCAGTTGCAGCTCGACCCGATCGCCTACCTGCCATCCGGCGCTGACCTCGCAACGACAGATCAGTGACTCGTCCTGACCTGTCTCGAGGTGCACATAGGTTTCGCTGCCCAGGTATTCGACGGCGGTCACGACCACGCCGGCGGTTCCATCCGCCGCCTTGAGCGACACGTGCTCCGGGCGAATCCCCAGGGTCAGCTGCGTATCTGCCGCCAGCTTCGAGCTGTCGTAGGGCAGGGATGTGATACCCCATACGAGGGTATCGACCAGGCTGGTTTCGCCTGGGGCCTGCAGGCGAGCCGGCAGAAAATTCATCCTGGGCGAACCGAGAAATCCGGCGACAAAGCGACTGGCCGGACGTTCATAGAGTTCGCGTGGTGAACCGAACTGTTCTACGCGACCACCGTTGAGCACGACAATTTTGTCGGCCAGGGTCATTGCTTCAACCTGATCGTGGGTGACGTAGATCATGGTCGAGCCCAGTCGGGCATGCAGCCGGGCAATTTCGTTGCGCATCTGCACGCGCAAGGACGCATCCAGGTTGGAAAGCGGCTCATCGAACAACAAAATGTCCGGTTCCCGCGCCATGGCTCTGCCCATGGCCACACGCTGACGCTGCCCTCCAGACAATTCTTTTGGCTTGCGTTGCAGCAGTTTGTCCAACTGCAGGATTTGCGCAGTTTTCAGCACACGCTCGCGCAGACTGCTCTTTTCAGTCTTGGCCAGTTTGAGACCAAAACTGATGTTGTCGTAGACGCTCATGTGCGGGTACAGCGCATAAGACTGAAACACCATGCCGACGCCACGCTCGCGCGGCTCCAGGTCGTTGACCCGACGCCCGTCGATCAGCAGGTCGCCGCCGCAGATCGAATCCAGCCCGGCGATCAGGCGTAGCAGGGTCGACTTTCCGCAGCCCGAAGGGCCGACGAACACCACAAACTCACCCGCCGCGATTTCCAGGTTGACGTCACGAAGAATCCGCGCGCCGCCCAATTGTTTGTTCACGTTGTCTAGCTTCAACTTGATCACGATGCTGTTCCTTGTAGTTGTCGGGCATCAACCCTTTAACGCGCCGGCAGTGAGGCCGGAAACGATTCGGCGCTGGAAGATCAGCACCAGAATCACCAGTGGGACGGTGACCACCACCGATGCGGCCATCAACAGCCCCCAAGGCAGCTCATGAGGACTCCCGCCGGAAATCAAGGCGATGGCGACCGGCACCGTGCGTTGCGTGTCGGTGAGGGTGAAGGTCAGGGCAAACAGGAACTCGTTCCACGCGGCGATGAAGGCCAACAAGCCAGTGGTGACCAGTGCGGGCCAGAGCAGCGGCAACAGCACGCGGGTCAGCGTGACCCAAGGCGACGCGCCATCCATGATTGCCGCTTCTTCCAGTTCATGCGGCAGTTGCCCCATGAACGTGGTCAGCACCCAGACGGTGAAGGGCAGAGTGAAAATCGTGTAGCTCAGGATCAACGCCCAGGACGTGTTGTACAGGCCCAGCGCGCGGATCACCTCGAACAGCCCCGATAGCACCGCAACCTGGGGAAACATCGACACACCAAGGACCATCATCAACACCGTGCCACGCCCACGAAACTTCACCCGGCCCAAGGCATAGGCGGCGGTCAGGCTGAGGAACAGCGCCAGCGTCACCACGCACAGAGCAACCACCAGCGAATTACCGATTGCCCGCAGGAATGAGGCTTGATGGAGTACCGCCGCATAATTGGAGAAGTCGGGGTTATCGATCCAGTAGCTCACCTCGAACAAGGCGCTGGACGGCTTCAGCGAAGTCACGATGGCGTAGTAGAAAGGGAAGACCGCATACAGCAGCAACACCCCGATCAGACACCAGAACCCGAGGCGCAACAGCGCTTTTTTCAGTAGACGCGGACTCATGACCGGACCTCCAATTGACGGCGTCCGAGGTAGAGATAAAGCATGGCGATGACCGCAACCACCAGAAACAGCAGGGTCGAGGCCGCGCTGCCGTAGCCAACGTCCTGAAACTCCACCAGATGCTGGCGGGCATACACCGACATACTCATGGTGCTCGATGAGTTCGAGGTCAGCACATAGATAACGTCGAATACCCGCAGCGAGTCGAGGATGCGGAAGATCGCCGCCACCAGCAATGCGGGCATCAGCAGGGGAAGCGTGACACGCCAGAACACCTTCAACGGGTGAATGCCATCGACCCGGGCGGCCTCGTAGCAATCGCTAGGTAACATCTGCAAGGCCGCCAGCATCAGCAGCGTGACAAACGGGACGGTCTTCCAGACATCGACGATGATCACCGCCCACATCGACAGATCCGCATCGGCCGTCCAGGCCAGGGGCGAATCAATCAGGCCGAGGCTCAGCATCAGGTGATTGATGATGCCGAACTGGTCGTTAAGCATCCATGACCAGATCTTTGCCGAGACAATGGTCGGAATCGCCCAGGGAACCAGAATCAACGCACGCACCAAGGAACGGCCGGTGAACCTGATGTTCAGCAGCAACGCCACCAGCAGTCCCAGTACGACTTCAAGTCCCACCGACACCACGGTGAAATGCAAGGTGTTGCGCACCGCGTTCCACCATTGCGGATCGACCAGGATGCCCGACCAACTGGTGCCGTTGTGGAACAGATAATTGCTCAAGCCAATGAAGGTTCCGCCACCGGTGTCCGCCAGGTTGGCGTCGGTCAGGCTGAACCAGAATGTCCGCAGTAGCGGCCAGGCCGCCACCAGGGCCAAACACAGCAGCATCGGCGTCAGAAACAGCCAGGCAGCGCGCACGCGGCGACGTTGTACGGGCGTTTCCCTGGTGAGCAGGAGCTCGTCACAGGGGGCATGGGTAGCAGAGACAGACATGGTGATTTCCTTCCTTTGGCTTACCAGTTCCGGCGCTTGATGCGCGTGAGTTCGCTTTCCAGTTCGGCCAGCGCCTGATCGACAGGCAACTCGCCCGCCAGCACGCCATGCACTCGATCGAAGAACGCATTGGAGACCCGTGGATAGCGATCGGCAGTGATTGAGGCGGGGCGCATCACCCCAGCGTTGAGAATGCTGTGCAGCTGAGCGTAATAAGGCATTGCCGCGAGCAGTTCGGGATCTTGATACAGCGACTCGATAACCGGGTTATAGGCGCCTATCAAAGAACGACGTTTTTGCTCTTGGGCACTGGTCAGGTAGTTCACCAGTTCTGCCGCAAGTTTTGGATGGGCGCTGTAACGCGATACCGCCAGACCCCAGCCACCGAGAGTGGATGCATGGGTGCCGGTCTCGCCGCCGCGGGGCAGGGGAGCGACCCCGACCTTGTCTTTTACGGCACTGTCCTGGCTTTGCACCAGGGCCCAGACATACGGCCAGTTACGCATGAACAGCGCATTTCCCGACTGGAATACGCCACGGCCTTCTTCCTCGGTGTAATTGAGTACGCCCCGTGGGGAGATGTCTCCCACCCAGCTTTTCGCCAGGGTCAAAGCCGTTCTTGAGGCCTGACTGTTGACCACGATGTCGCCTCGTGGATTGACCAGTCCGCCTTCCGGTTGGCTGCTGATCCACTCCAGCGCATTGCACGTCAGGCCCTCGTAGGCGCGCCCTTGAAAGATGTAACCCCACGCATTGGGGTTCCCGGCAGTGCGTTCGGCCTGTTGAATATCCCTCGCGGTAGCGGTCATTTCCTCCCAGGTCTGGGGAACCTGCTGGTTGTACTTCTCGAGCAAGTCTTTGCGGTAATACAGCAGACCCGAGTCGGTAAACCACGGCATCGTCACCAGCCGTCCGTTCACCGTGGCGTTATCCACCTGTGCCTGGAAGTAGCCATGGGTTGCGTTGGCTGGAAGCACCTCGCGCAGATCCATCAGATGTTTGGCCAGCATCCCTGGCCACACCATATCGATTTGAATGATGTCGATGTCGGCGGACTGCGCGCTGAGGATCTGTTGGTAGAACGACAACCTCTCGGTCGCCGAATTAGGCGTGGAAACCACCTCGACGTTGTTACCGGTCTGTTTTGACCACGCCTCGACAGCCTCCTTGCAGAGTTGTAACTCCGCACCCACCGCACCACACGAGATCGTCAGATCGGCTGCGCTCGAGAGGGATGGAAGCCCGGCACAGAGGGTGAGCAGTGCTGCTGGAAGGAGAGATTTGAGCTGTTTCATAAAGCCCTCTTTATTTTTGTTTTTAGAAAAGTTAACGTTAACATCGCCAAATGTAGCAGCGTATTTGCGATGAGGCATCCTTTTTTTCGTCGATTTTGACAATTCATCATTCACGAAAAAAGGGTCCGTCGCGGGAACAAAAACAATAAAAACAAAACAGGAAATCCACATGCAGAAAGCATCAAGCTGGCTACTCGCAGGTGTGCTTGGCACCTCGGCGGCAACCTCTCAGGCCGCGACTCTGGAACAACGCATGGCTGCGTTTGAAGCCCGTGCCAGCGCAGCGGAAAAACGCGCCGCCGCAGCCGAACAGCAAACCCAGGCACTTGCCAGAGAATTGCAACAGATCAAACTTGCCACTCCCGCCTTGCAGCCTGCAGCGTCTACTGCTGCAGCCATTTCGGCGCCTGCTTTGGACACCCGGCTGGCAAAACTCGAAGCCCGTCAGCAAAGCATGGAAAAGCAGGGCAGCAGCGGACACCTCACTGATGGGTTCAGCTTCAACGGCTACGCCCGCTCCGGATTGCTGATCAACGATCGGCTGGGTGGTGGTCGTGGCGGCCCTTATGAAACTCCTGCCGGTTCAGTCGGTGGT
>NZ_JAGYGJ010000056.1:0-44103 GCF_019947405.1 Pseudomonas sp. GL-B-26
GGGCTTCATCTCACATTACAACCATCGCCGTTGCCATTCCGCTTCGAACCACCTGCCGCCTGCGCTGTTTGAGCAGCAAGCGGCTTAATGCTCCTACAGAGCGGTTCAAAAAAACTGAACCACTACAGCCTGCTCGCGATTGGTGCGACGCGGTGCTGAGCCGGTCTCAGGCAGTCTTGCCGGTATGGTTGTTCAGCGAAATAACCTTGGTCTTGCCAATCCGGTGACGATAAATCTCGCGCAAGTACTTGATCGCCTTCTTCACGCAATCCCGAGACAGACGAATGTCATTGATCGAGACGAACTTGTCTTTGTCGTTGATCAGCTCGCGGTACTTCTTCTCGTACATCGGTTTGATCGCGTACCAGTTGGTGTCGAGGATCTTCGCCGGGTTCTCGAACTCATTCAGCAGTTCGTCGATCCGGTCCTCGTCGAACTCTTCATTAATGATGAAGTCCAGGATCGAGTTATCCAGGGTCTCGTCAAAGCGGTACGGGTTTTTCGCGAAGCAACGCTTGATGAAGGCCACGATCAGCGTCAGGAAGTCGTCCGACAGGCACGGGCTCTTGGCGATCAGGGTGGTCAGCGACAGGTTGGCCGAGGCGCCGATGACCAGCGCATAACGCTTGAGCGTGGTGTTCGGGAACAGGCTGTTGAGGTGGGTCTTCAGCCGGTTCAGGTCCATGTAGGACAGCTTGTAGTCCTTCGGCAACGAAACAATCGACACCACCGACGAGCAGTTCTTGAAGAAGTGCAGGTCGTGCAAGGCGGCCGCGTCATACCCCGAATTCTTGTACTGCTCCAGCGAGGCGCGATAGCGCTTGGATTCGATCGGCAACAGGCTGATGCCTTCGATCGCCTGGGTCACTTTGTTGAAGTGCGGCAAGTCGATGGAGCGGAAGAACAGGTCGTCGATGTTCAGGCGCTGCGGTTCTTTCTCGAACACCTTGAACTTGTCGCTGCTCGGCGGCGGGGTTTCCGGCACCACGGACTCTGCGTAGGCAATGGCTACGGGGCCGGCCAGACTCATGAACAGGTCGTTGGCGTCGAGGCGAATGGTTTCGCCAATGTCGATGCCGGCGCGACGGAAATAGTTCTGGTCGTAGTCGGTGGTCACCGCCTGCGCCGTCAGAATGTTGAAGATCTGCTGTGAGATGTATTGGTTAGCGTGCTTTTCCATCGCGTTGACGTCGATGTTCTGGATGTTGCCGTCATCGCTTTCTTCGGCGTAACGCATGATGTCGTTGGAGATCAGCATCATGGCGTTCCATGGGCGAATACGGCCCATGACACTGGCTTCGCTGCTGTCTTCGTTGGCGAAGTTGTAAGAGAAATCCCACTCTTCCGACAGGTATTTGCACAGCAGGCGACCGGCATTGATGTGCAGCGCCTCGGACATTTCGCTGCGGTGATCGGAGATGTTCGGCAACACGCAGATGCCGCTGGTGAAGATCGGCTCGAAGACGAAGGAATGACCGCTTTTTCCGTCGTGCTCGTCCATCGGCTTGGTGTCGAACGTCTTGTTCATGTACGAGTGCTGTTGGGCCAGGCCGAATTCCGAGGCCATGCCCGAGCCGGTACCGCCGCCGGCACTGAAGATCGAGAAGTACAGGCGCGACTGGTTGGCCTTGATCCCGCAGCTGTCGATCAGGTACGAGTGAATCATCTTCCAGTCAGGGCTGGAGAAACGCTGGGTGTCCTTGTTCAGGATGATCTTGGCCAGGTACTGACCAAGGATCGGCGCGTTACCGGCGCCACCGGCGTGGACTTCCGACAAGTCCATGATTTTCATTTTGCTGTAGTCGCGCAGGAAACCGCTTTTTTCGCCCTTGCGCGAGAAACGGATGCGGCCGGCGATGTCTTTGTCCAAGTCGCCGAGCATGACCAGCGGTTCTACCAGGAACACCGGTTTGGTGGCCTTGTTCGGCCCCAGACGCAGGTTGTTGCGAATCCACTGTGCCGGGCTGTAGCCCTTTTCGGCGAAGCGCTTGTCCGGCGACAGGCGATCTTCGTTATTGAATTCATTGAGGTAGAACTTGCGGGCGTTGTACACCAGCTCGGCAACGTCCAGCGCGATGTTCGAACCACAGCGGCCCAGGCCGATCAGGCACACCGACGGGAATTCCTGATCGCTGTGATGTTCACTGTCGCCTTCCAGATGCGGTGGGCGCGGGAACACCATGTCGCGCAGGCCGTCGAGATTATCGAGGATGCGATCGGTATTGGTTTCGGTGAAGTACAGGTATTGCTGAGTCGATAACGGGCGCGATGGCGTCAATGGCTTCGACGGTGCGGGGCTGTTTGCCGCGGGGCTCAACGTCAGATCGGATATCGCAGGGGCCGGATTGTTTTTAGAAGTCATTGTGCGCCATGTACCTGGGCTGGTTGGTTGAGCGACACGATGTCGTCGAACCATCACGGATGGGATCTCGCGTCTTTTTTTCAGCGCGTATTTGGCCCAAGCGTCAGGGCCTTGGCCTGAGCATCACTCGGGGGAATCCTTTCCTAAGTCATGATGAATCGGCCAATATTCGCCAATCTTTAATCAAAAGGAGGCCAGATGATGGCAGCGTTACCTTCACTCGGATTTGCCGGGGTCGGCCTGATGGGCTTGCCGATGTGTCAGCGCTTGTTGGCAGCGGGTTATCCGCTGACGGTGTGGAACCGCAATCCAGCCAAGTGCGCGCCGCTGGTAGAGGCCGGCGCCCGACAAGTTGCCACGCCAGCTGAGCTGTGCCAGCACGCCGACGTAGTGATGTTGTGCTTGGCGGATACGTCGGTGGTGCGTGAGGTGGTGTTTGGCGCGGCAGGGATCGCGCAAGGTGCGAAAAGCGGTCAACTGCTGGTGGATTTTTCCAGCCTGGAACCTACCGCGACGCGGGAAATGGCGACAGCGCTGGTCAGCCAAACCGGCATGAGCTGGCTGGATGCACCTGTGTCCGGCGGAGTGGTCGGCGCCGAGGCCGGTAGCCTGGCGATCATGGTGGGCGGTGAAACGGCGGATCTTGAGCGCGTCAGGCCTGTGCTGTTGAGCCTCGGCCAGCGCGTGACCCACATGGGCGCCGTCGGAGCGGGGCAAGTGACCAAGGCTTGTAATCAGATGATCGTGGCCTGTAACGCGCTGGTGATCGCCGAAGTGGTGGCGTTGGCCGAACGTTCCGGGGTGCAGGCCAGTCTGATCGCCGAGGCTCTGGCAGGCGGGTTTGCCGATTCAAAACCCTTGCAGATCCTGGGTCCGCAAATGGCCGAAAGCCGTTTCGAACCGGTGAAATGGCATGTGCGCACGCTGCTCAAGGACCTCGATACCGCGGTGAAGTTTTCCCGTGAGCAAGGCTCGGCCACGCCGATCAGTGGACTGGCCGCACAATTGATGCGACTGCATGGGAGCCAGGGATTCCTGGAAAAAGATCCGTCGACGCTAGTGCAGTTGTACCGCGAGCCAGACTCAACGGGCTGACAGTGTGCGGGTGCTTGCGCTGGTTGATTTCGCTCAGAACGGGACGCAATTGCGCCAGCGGTACCGGACGACTGAGCAGGTAGCCCTGCACGAAGTCGCAGCCGTTACGCGCCAGAAACTCGTATTGCTCAAGGGTTTCGACGCCTTCGGTCACCACCTGCAAATGCAGCGTGTGGGCCATGACGATGATCGCTTGAACTATTTCCATGTCCTGGGTGGCCTTGGGAATGTCCTGGATGAACGAGCGGTCGATCTTCAGCGTGTTGAGTGGCAGCCGTTTGAGGTAGGCCAGAGAGGAATAACCGGTGCCGAAGTCGTCAATCGACAGCGAAACGCCGAGGGCGCGAATCTGGCGCAGCAACACCGCCGTGTTGGCGATGTTGCCCATCAACGCGTTCTCGGTCACTTCCAGTTCCAGCCGTTGCGGCGCCACTCCGGCACGCCGCAGTGCGTGTTCGATTTCATCGGCCAATTCTTCGCGCGCCAGGTTCAGGGGCGAGCAGTTCACGGCGATGTGGAGTTCTTCGCAACCCTGACGCGATAACTCGCCCAGATCCTCACAGGCTTTGCGCAGGACCCAGTGGTCCAGTTCGGCGATTAGGCCGTTGGCCTCGGCGATGGCAATGAACCGGTCCGGTGCCAGCAGTCCGTGAACCGGATGTTGCCAGCGGATCAGCGCTTCAAGCTTGCTGACTTGGCCGGTTTTCAGGTCGTAGATCGGTTGGTAATAGAGCATCAGCCCGGTGTTTTCGCGCAGGGCGTGGCGCAGTTCTTCTTCCAGCTGCAGTTCCAGCGTTGCGCGGGTTTTCAGGTCTTCGCTGAAGAAATTCAGGCCATTGCGCCCGGTGTCCTTGGACTGATACAGCGCCAGGTCAGCGTTTTTCAGCAACTCTTCACAGGTCTTGCCATCTTCCGGAAACAAGCTGATGCCGATACTGGTGGTCATGACCATGCGTCGCCCGGACAGCTCGATGGGCTCCTGCATTTTCAGCATGATGCGTTGGGCCATGTACCGCGCTTCTTCACGATCGTGCAAGCCGATGAGGATGCAGAATTCGTCACCGCCGAAACGCGCCACGACGTCTTCGTGGCTGCGCACCGAGCCCTTGATGTGGCTGGCCAATACTTTTAGCAATTCGTCGCCGGCATCATGGCCGAGGCTGTCGTTGATCCGCTTGAAATGGTCGATGTCCAGGAACAACACCGCCAGCATGCCGCCTTCGTTGGTTTTCTCCATGAGCTTCTCGGCGAAGATCTGGTTGAAGCCACGGCGGTTGATCAGGTTGGTCAGGGGGTCATAGTGCGCCACTTGTTGTAACGACATCCTCGCCTGGTCCAGTTGACTGAGCAGGGCGTTGACCCGTTGCAGGTCGCGCTCCTTGTTTTGCAGCTTCTTGTCCGCCAGCGCCGCGCTGATACTGCTGCCGATGATCAGCAGCGTCATGACCGCCACCGTCAGACCCAGTTGCAGATGATTGTTTTCGCCGGGTAGCGGCTGAAGGCTGTCGGCGGGCAGCACCAGATTGAGCGCTGCCATGCCGGTGAAGTGCATGCTGACGATACCGGCCCCGAGTACCAGGCTGGCGATGTATTTGAGCAGTTGATGGAACAGACCGGTGCCGTCGCGCAGATGACTTGATATCAGCAGGGCTGCAAGGCTGGCACCGATGGCGATCGCAATGGAGAGGGCGAACAGCGTGGGTTGGTAATAGGCCATTGCACTCGAACGCATGGCGCTCATGCCCACGTAATGCATGGTGGCGATGCCCAGACCGATGCAAATCGAAGCCTGGAGATATTGCCAAAAACTCAGGCGGGGATGACTGAGAGCATGCATGGCCAGCCACGAGGCGAGCAGGGCGATCAACAGAGAAAGGAGGGTGATGGGTAATTCATATTGAATGTCGATCGGCGCCTGAAACGCTAGCATGCCGATGAAGTGCATGGCCCAGATCCCGCCTGCCAGACAACTGGCGCCGACCCAGCGCCAGAGCCACTGCGAGGCGGGTTTTTCCACGTGACCGACCCGTTCGGCCATGTCCAATGTGGCAAAGCTGCCGACACAGGCGACCAAATAGGCCAGCAGTACCAGAAAAGGGTCATGTGTGCAGTTGAGTATTACCTGGCCGCTCGCCGGCAGCTCGGTAATGAAATGCAAACCAAGCCACTCCATAGCATGCCCCATTGTCATCCTGGCTGGCGCCATGAACGCTGGCGAATGCTTTGGAGTATAGAAGGCATGTTTAGAGTGCAAACGATAGTGGCACATCGGCCCTAACCATTTTGGAATGAGCGTTAGAGCGTTTGGAAATAAATGGTGTATCAGCTGCGACATCTTCCATGGGCGGATATCAGCTTTACAAATAATGACAGACAGCTCTGGCGGGCCTGACTAGATTGCAGGTTCCGGGCTCGGATGCGTTGGCAGTGAAGCCCCAATAACAATAAAAGAGACGGACCCATGCAGAACTCGACCCAAGCGGCGAATGCCTGGCGCATTCTGTTCCTGCTGTTCCTGGCCAACCTGTTCAACTTCTTCGACCGCACCATTCCAGCCATCATCATCGAACCGATCCGCATGGAATGGCACCTCAGCGACTTTCAGCTGGGGATCATCGGTACCGCATTCACCCTCGTTTATGCCATTGCCGGCCTGCCTCTGGGACGGATGGCCGATACCGGTTCACGCAGCAAATTGATGGGCTGGGGCCTGGCGGCGTGGAGCGGGCTGACAGCAGTCAACGGACTGGTGGGGAGTTTCTGGGCTTTCCTGATCGTGCGCATGGGCATCGGCATCGGTGAAGCCAGTTACGCACCGGCCGCCAACTCGCTGATCGGCGACCTGTTCCCGGCCCACCGCCGGGCGCGGGCGATGGGTATCTTCATGCTCGGCCTGCCGCTGGGGTTGCTGTTGGCGTTCTTCACCATCGGCGCCATGGTCAAGGCCTTCGACAGCTGGCGCGCGCCGTTCTTTATCGCGGCAGTGCCGGGGCTGATCCTGGCGATCTTCATGTTCTTCATCAAGGAACCTAAACGCGGCGCCGCAGAGAGTGTGCAAGTCTCGCAGGAGCGCGTAGACCGGCCAATCCGTCGGGTGCTGGCGGTGCCGACTTTCCTGTGGCTGGTGATGGCGGGGCTGTGCTTCAACTTTGCCACGTATGCCTGCAACTCGTTTCTGGTGCCGATGCTGCAGCGCTATTTCCTGATGCCGTTGCAGGAAGCGGCGGTGGCGACCGGGGTGATCGTCGGCGTGACCGGGTTGTTCGGCCTGACACTGGGCGGTTGGGTGGCGGACAAGATTCACCAGCGGGTGGCCAATGGGCGACTGCTGTTTGCCGCGTTCAGCTTGATCATCTCGACGGTGTGTACGGCTTGGGCGCTGCATTCCGGGCGGATCGAGATCGGCGTGTTTGTGGCGGTGTTCAGTGTGGGCTGGTTGTTTGCCTACAACTTTTACACCTGCGTTTACACCGCCATTCAGGACGTAGTCGAGCCGCGCTTGCGGGCTACGGCCATGGCGCTGTTCTTTGCCGGGTTGTATTTGCTGGGTGGTGGTTTGGGGCCGGTGGTGGTGGGCGCATTGTCCGACCACTTTGCGCATACGGCGATGCTCTCGGCCGGTGCTGAACAGATGACCGAGGCGTTCAAGGCTGTCGGCTTGCACGACGCGATGTATTTGATCCCGGTGGCGCTGTTTTTCACCATGGTGTTTCTGTTCCTGGCTTCGCGGTGTTTTGTGCGCGATGCCAAGCGGATGAAGGAAGGGTTGGTGGCGGTGGTTGAGCCACAGATTCCTGCGGTCACCGCATAAGAGGAGAGAGCGCAAAACCTGTGGCGAGGGAGCTTGCTCCCGTTCGGCTGCGAAGCAGTCGTGGCCTTAGATTTTAGGGCCGCTTCGCGCCCCAACGGGAGCAAGCTCCCTCGCCACATTGTTCTGTGTTGAATGTCATAAAAAAGGCCCGCATCGCTGCGGGCCTTTTGTTTTAGCGGGGCAGAGCAGGGGGAGTTAACCCGCCACCAACACCCGAATCGCTTCCAGTCGCAGCGCAGCCTTGTCGAGCATGGCCAGGCCTTGCTCGCGTTGCTTGCGCAGGGCAACCAGTTCGCTGTCACGCACGGTCGGGTTGACCGCTTGCAAGGCAGTCAGGCGCGCCAGTTCTTCGTCGGTGTCGGCGGCCAGACGACGCTGCGCCTCAGCCACGCGCTCGGCGTGACGCGGGAAGATTTTCTCTTCGCCGGCGTTGATCCGTGGCGTCAGCTGATCGCGCTGGGCCTGGATGAACTTGTTGGCGCTGGCACGCGGCACGCTTTCCAGCTGATCGTTAAGGGTTTCGAACGACACCCGGGCCGACAGGTCATTACCGTTGGCGTCGAGCAGGCAGCGCAGGGCGGCCGGCGGCAGGTAACGGCCCAATTGCAGCGAGCGCGGGGCAACCACTTCACTGACGTAGAGCAGTTCCAACAACACGGTGCCAGGTTTCAGCGCCTTGTTCTTGATCAGCGCCACGGCGGTGTTGCCCATGGAACCGGACAAGACCAGGTCCATGCCGCCTTGCACCATCGGGTGTTCCCAGGTGATGAACTGCATGTCTTCGCGAGACAGCGCCTGGTTGCGGTCGTACGTGATGGTCACGCCTTCGTCGTCGCCCAGCGGGAAGCTGGCGTCGAGCATTTTTTCGCTCGGCTTGAGGATCAGCGCGTTTTCCGAATGGTCTTCGCTGTCGATGCCGAAGGCGTCGAACAGGGTTTCCATGTAGATCGGCAGGGCGAACTGATCGTCTTGCTCGAGGATGTCCTCGACCAGCGCATCACCTTCGCCAGCGCCGCCGGAGTTGAGCTCCAGCAAGCGGTCGCGGCCAGTGTGCAACTCGGCTTCCAGGCGTTCGCGCTCGGCGCGGGCTTCGTCGATCAGCGCTTGCCACTCGCCGTCGTCGGCATTTTCCAGCAGCGGCAGCAGGCGCGGGCCGAACTGATGCTGCAAGGCGTTACCGGTCGGGCAGGTGTTGAGGAACGCATTCAGCGCTTCGTGGTACCACTGGAACAGGCGCTCTTGCGGGCTGGTTTCCAGGTACGGCACGTGCAGTTCGATGATGTGCTTCTGGCCAATCCGGTCCAGACGACCGATACGCTGCTCCAGCAGGTCCGGGTGCGACGGCAGATCGAACAGCACCAAGTGGTGCGAGAACTGGAAGTTACGACCTTCACTGCCGATTTCCGAGCAGATCAGCACTTGCGCGCCAAATTCTTCGTCGGCGAAGTAGGCTGCGGCGCGGTCACGCTCGAGGATGTTCATGCCTTCGTGGAAGACCGTGGCCGGGATGCCGGAACGCACGCGCAGTGCGTCTTCCAGGTCCATGGCGGTTTCAGCGTGAGCGCAGATCACCAGCACTTTGGTGCGCTTGAGCATCTTCAGCTGATCGATCAGCCACTCGACGCGCGGGTCGAATTTCCACCAGCGTTCTTCTTCGTTGGCGTCCGGCTGGGCCTGGAAGCTGACTTCCGGGTACAGCTCGGCGTGATCGCCCAATGGCAGTTCGAGGTATTCGTCCGGGCACGGCAGCGGGTACGGGTGCAGTTTGCGCTCCGGGAAACCTTGCACGGCGGCGCGGGTGTTGCGGAACAGCACGCGGCCGGTGCCGTGGCGGTCAAGCAGTTCACGGACCAGGCGGGCGCTGGCCTCGATGTCGCCATCGTTGACGGCGGCCAGCAGCGCTTCGCCTTCGTTGCCGAGGAAACCGTGGATGGTCTTGTGTGCTTCAGGCGACAGGCGTCCCTTGTCCAGCAGCTCCTGAACAGCTTCGGCCACCGGGCGATAGTTTTCGCTCTCGGCGCGGAAGGCGTGCAGGTCATGGAAACGGTTCGGATCGAGCAGGCGCAGACGCGCAAAGTGGCTGTCCTGACCCAGTTGTTCCGGGGTCGCGGTCAGCAGCAGGACGCCGGGAATGACTTCGGCCAGTTGCTCGACCAGCGAATACTCAGGGCTAGCCTTGTCTTCATGCCACACCAGGTGGTGCGCTTCGTCGACGACCATCAGGTCCCAACCGGCGGCGAACAGTGCGTCCTGGGCTTTCTCGTCTTCCACCAGCCACTCGAGTGCAACCAGCGCGAGCTGGGTGTCTTCGAACGGGTTGGCGGCATCGCTTTCGATGAAGCGTTCTTCGTCGAACAGCGCGACTTGCAGGTTGAAGCGGCGGCGCATCTCGACCAGCCACTGGTGCTGCAGGTTCTCCGGAACCAGGATCAGCACGCGGTTGGCGCGGCCCGAGAGCAGTTGGCGATGGATCACCAGACCGGCTTCGATGGTTTTGCCCAGGCCCACTTCGTCCGCCAGCAGAACTCGCGGTGCAATGCGGTCGGCGACTTCACGGGCGATGTGCAGCTGGTGCGCGATCGGTTGCGCACGCACGCCACCGAGGCCCCAAAGCGCGGACTGCAATTGGCGGCTGGTGTGTTCCAGGGTGTTGTATCGCAGGGAGAACCAGGCCAGCGGGTCGATCTGCCCGGCGAACAAACGATCGCTGGCCAGACGGAACTGAATGAAGTTCGACAGTTGGGTTTCCGGCAAGGTAACCACTTCGTTATGCCCGTTGAGGCCGTGGTAAACCAGCAGGCCGTCGACGTCGTCGACTTCTTGTACGGTCAGTTTCCAGCCTTCGAAGTGAGTGATCGAGTCACCCGGCGAAAACCGCACGCGGGTGAGGGGCGCATTCCGTAGCGCGTACTGGCGAGTCTCGCCAGTGGCCGGGTAGAGCACGGTCAACAAGCGGCCGTCCTGTGCCAGAACGGTGCCTAAACCCAGCTCGGCTTCGCTGTCACTGATCCAGCGTTGCCCCGGTTGATACTGCTGCGCCATGCTGCCTGACTCCCACCTTGAAAAAGCGGGCTATCTTAACGGAATGAGGGCTTCAGGGCCAAAGGACTCTCATAAAAACCCGAAGTCTTACGTTAGTACAGCGATGCAGCGCTTGCAGGTCGGGGCACCTATTCGTGCCAAACGGGTCACAGTTTGCGACCGATGGCTCAAGTCGCCATCCCCGCAGCCGACAGCCTGCTGACAGGAGACTAATAATTATGCTGCCACCGATGCTCCCCTTGAGTGCCGTGCCAATCACCTCACAGCAGGATCCGATTCGCCAGCGGCCGGATATTCCTCCCGTGGTGCCGGTGCAGGAAAGCTCCAACGAAAGCACCATAGATCTGCAACAGCGCGATCCGGAAGAGGCGGCATTTCAGCTGCGCGAGGAACAGCGCCGCAAGCAGGAACAGCAAAGGCGCCGCCGCGAAGCCGATGAAGATCCTGAAGAACACTTGGCGATTCCTGGTGACGAGCTCAACGCCGACAATACCGTGCCGGTGGCGCCATTGATGGAAGATCAGCCACGTCAGGGTTTGTGGGTCGATATCCAGATTTGAGGTCACGGCTGGTCAGCGCTGCCGTCAGACCGCATTATTGGCACATCCTTGCCTGCAGACACGGCAACTGAATTTCATTCCAAGCGATGCACTGAGCACCATGAGCCAAGACGACAAGCTGATTGACCTCAACGCCGAACGCGCCAAGCGGGTTCATGACCTTAATGAAAAGCGCCTGAACGAAGTACGCCAGGCGTTCGAGCACGCCATGCCACTGGGTAAAGCGAAGAAGAAGCCGAAGAACAAACCGAAAAAGCGTTGAAACACCCTGCATTGGTTGATGCAGGTCAGTTATTCCCCTCCTTTACGCCCAGTCTCGGGCGACATTGATCCCGGTCAATTCTTTCTCCTGCCTGATTGGTTAACTTAGCCCCATCGCAACAAGGCAAGTGCAGGAGGCCAGTCATGTTTTTCGACAACGTGGTGATCGCCGGAGTGCTGACAGTCGGCCTCATGGTTCTGTTTTTTGCAGGGTTTGGATTTTTTATCTGGAAGGATTCGCATAAGCGCAAACCGTAGGTCTTTCTGGAAGCAATGAGCACGCAAGGCATTTTGGGCAACTTCGGTTGCCCTTTTTTTTTGCCTGCGAATATCTAACTGAAAATAAAGCCCCACCGGTTCAGCATGAATACTCGGCAATAAAAAAGGCGCGAACCTCACGGAACGCGCCTTTTTCGTTGCAGCGATGTATCAGCTGCCCAGCGCCTTCGACGCCAACCAGAACAGGCCGGCCGACAGGGCTACTGTGGCTGGCAGGGTCAGGACCCAGGCCAGCAGGATGGTTTTGACGGTGCCACCTTGCAGGCCGCTTTTATTGGCGACCATGGTGCCGGCCACGCCCGAGGACAGGACGTGGGTGGTGGAAACCGGCAGGCTGAAGATGTTGGCCATGCCGATCAGGCTCGCGGTAGTGATCTGTGCCGACATGCCTTGGGAGTAAGTCATGCCCTGTTTGCCGATCTTCTCGCCGATGGTCAGAACCACGCGCTTCCAGCCCACCATGGTACCCAGGCCGAGGGCCAGGGCGACCGCCAGAATCACCCAGAACGGGGCGTATTCGGTGGTCGTGGTCAGGTCTTTGCGCAGCTTGTCCAGGTCAGCCTTTTCACGGGCCGCGAGACCAGGAAGCTTGCTGACTTTCTTCGCCGTGTCGTCCAGGCAGAGCAGGTAGCGACGCACTTCGATGCGGCTTTCCGCCGGCAGCGTGTGGTAGTCCGCTACACCTTTAAGGGTGCCGAGCAGGGCGGTGATGGTCGGTTCGGTCTGTTGCGGATTGCAACGGAATTTCTCCGGCAGGTCGCCTTCCACGCTTTTGCCCAGGGCCAGGAATTCACCCAGCGTATCGGCATTGCGCTTGTAGAACTGGCTCAGGTGCAGGGTCGCGTCGCGAGTCCGTTCGATCTGGTAGGTTGTGCTGCCCAGGTCGAGTACGAACTGCGCCGGAACGATGCCGATCAGCACCAGCATGATCAGGCCGATACCTTTCTGGCCATCATTGGAGCCGTGCACGAAGCTCACGGCCATGGCCGAAATGACCAGCACCAGGCGGTTCCAGAACGGCGGGTGTTTCTTGTCATCGATCTTGCGGCGCTGTTCCGGTGTCTTGTGCATCTTCGACAGTGGACGCCACCATTTAAGGCCGATCAATATCAGAGCGGCGACCAGGAAGCCCGCCATTGGCGAGAACACCAGGGACGCACCGATATCGATCGCTTTCTGCCAGTTCACGCCATCAGCCAACGGAATTTCGTTGATCAAGGCGTTGGCAAGGCCGACACCGAGGATCGACCCGATCAGCGTATGGGAGCTGGAAGCCGGGATACCGAAGTACCAGGTGCCCAGGTTCCAGGTGATGGCGGCGGCGAGCAGCGAGAACACCATGGCCAGCCCGTGACCGGTGTTCACATTGATCAACAGCTCTACCGGCAGCAGGTGGACGATGGCATACGCCACGCCGACACCGCCCAGCAGCACGCCAAGAAAGTTGAACACACCGGAAAAGAACACCGCCAGATGGGGCGGCATGGCTTTGGTGTAGATAACAGTGGCCACCGCGTTAGCGGTGTCATGAAAGCCGTTGATGAACTCGAAGGCGAGGACAAAGGCCAGGGCGAGCAAGAGGCTCACAAGCACCCAAGCATCTAGTCCGCTGAATAAATCGATCATGAAGGTTTTCTGACCCGGTCGTAAGGGGGCGCGATTATGCCAGAAAAGACTGCTAATCAATGCACTTGCTGCTCATCGGTAACATTCTTCAACGAATTAATTTGTGGCAGCAGCCAAAACCCCAGGTTTTTACTGGGTTTTGCAAGTCATTGAATTTCTTTGAAAAGGCCGCAACCACAAGGCGTCCTCTCGTAGGACCAAGAGGTTTTAACGCTTGTGTGAAATATCTGAAAAGAGGGCCAGACATGAGCCATTTGCCTCATCCGGTGGGTGAGGTGGCCGCTGCCCGCTCGTAGCGGGCGCGAAAGGCATCATCGATACATCCCGTTTTTAACGGGTGCAGACGCAGACCCTTGAAAGGATTCAGGCCGAGGGCTTATGGCTCTTCGGCTTTGAGTTCCTTTTCCATTTTTTGCAATTCTTGAGTGAAAGCCTGATCCTGAACGGTGGCGCGTTTACGCCAGGGTTTGCGTTCCGGTTCGGGCTGAGCGGCGTAGGTGGTGACTTCCCCGCCGTAAACTTCCTTGTAACGTTGTTCCTGGCGCTCAAGTTCCGCGCGCAGTTCGTCTTTCGTCACAGTGCTACCTGATTGAGTTGAGATAAATTCTGGTGAAACGCGCTGCATCAAATGTATTTGACCACGCTCGCCGAAAGGACAAGGCCCGCAAAGGCATCATTTTTTACGGCGTTGCGATCAATTACTTCCATGTTGCAGGCGGCCACGACACCAGAGATAAACAGCTGACGTAGCATCAGTTTCCTGTTTCAGCGAACACCTTGGCGAAGCATATGAAGTGAGTGTCACGCGTTTGTTGCGGGCAACGGCGATGGAACATCGCGCTACCGGGTGGCGGAATCGGCAATTAAAAACCGGTCACCACTGAATTTCATTATAGCGGTCGATTCGAAGAACACTATCGCCAAAGAGTTAAAAGTAGGTCTTGATGTGTGATTGTTTTGTTACTCGCAACTTTATACGGCTAACTAGGTCGCTCGGCGGCACGACGTTACAGTGATGCCTTTCTGACGCCATCAAGTCGAACAAGTTAGGACAATTACATCGACACTTCTAGTCTGCGTCAGAGCCCGTGTAAAAACAGGTGCGAGCCCGTTCAATAATCGGCTGGTCAGATTGCGATTATCGGTCGATGGTTCGATAATCGAACAGTCTTGGCTGCCCGGGGTTGTGTGAGGGACCGGCTGCCGCTTGTAATAGCCGCTGAACCGTGTGGGAAAAGGACCTTATATGAACGATCAAATGCGCAATTCCTTCGCTTCAGTGGCGCCGCCGATCGTTGCCTCGCCCGCCAAGCGGATCCAGGCACTGACCGGCGACCCGGATTTCATGACCTCCCTGGCCCGTGGCCTGGCCGTGGTGCAAGCGTTCCAGGAGCGCAAACGTCATCTCACCATCGCTCAGATCAGTCACCGCACGGAAATCCCCCGCGCCGCTGTGCGACGTTGCCTGCACACGCTGATCAAACTCGGTTACGCCACCACCGACGGCCGCACGTATTCGCTGCTGCCCAAAGTACTGACGCTTGGCCATGCCTATGTGTCCTCGACGCCGCTGGCGGTTTCCGCCCAGCCCTACCTGGACCGCATGAGCGAGCAACTTCATGAAGCCTGCAACATGGCCACTCTGGAAGGCGATGACATCTTGTACATCGCTCGTTCGGCCACCACCCAGCGACTGATTTCCGTCGACCTGTCGGTGGGTGGTCGTCTGCCCGCCTATTGCACTTCGATGGGGCGGATTCTTCTCGCGGCGCTGGACGATACGTCACTGCGCGAGTACCTCGACCATGCAGAGCTGCAAGCCAAGACCAGCCGAACCTTGCACACCCCCGAGGCGTTGCTCGAATGCCTGCAAGAGGTGCGGCAGCAAGGCTGGTGCATCGTCGATCAGGAACTGGAACAAGGCCTGCGCTCGATTGCCGTTCCGGTGTACGACGCTTCCGGCCAAGTGGTCGCGGCGCTAAACGTCAGTACCCACGCCGGCCGAGTCAGCCGCAACGAGCTGGAACAACGTTTCCTGCCCGGCCTCCTGAGCGCGAGTCGCGACCTCAGCGCGCAACTCTTTGCGTAAGCCATTTGCCTAAGCTGTTCGATAAACGCACAGACTTGCGTTTATCGAATTGACGCTCTTTCCCCAAGATCACTAATGTCGCGGCAGCGCCAGCCTCGGCTGGCACCTGTTCGACTGCGTTCTTTGCGTGGAATAAAAATAATGAACCAGCCCCAGTCTGCTGTAGGAAACTGCCTCGACGTGCAGTCCTTCATCAATGCTCAACCCATTTCGCGCTACCAATGGCGAGTGGTGATCCTGTGTTTCCTGATTGTTTTCCTCGATGGCCTCGACACGGCGGCCATGGGTTTCATCGCGCCCGCCCTGTCACAGGATTGGGGCATCGACCGCGCCAGTCTCGGCCCGGTGATGAGCGCGGCGTTGATCGGCATGGTTTTTGGCGCACTGGGTTCTGGCCCATTGGCTGACCGCTTCGGGCGAAAAATCGTACTGGTGGGCGCGGTGCTGTTGTTTGGCGCGTTCAGCCTGGCTTCGGCTTACAGCACCAACGTCGATCAGCTGCTGGTGCTGCGATTCCTCACTGGCCTGGGCCTTGGCGCCGGCATGCCGAACGCCACGACGCTGCTGTCCGAATACACCCCGGAGCGCAAGAAATCCCTGCTGGTGACCAGCATGTTCTGCGGTTTCAACCTCGGCATGGCGGGCGGCGGTTTCATTTCCGCCAAACTGATCCCGGCGTTTGGCTGGCACAGTCTGCTGATGATCGGCGGGATTTTGCCGCTGATCCTCGCCGTCGTATTGCTGTTCTGGCTGCCGGAATCGGCGCGCTACCTCGTCGTCCGCAATCGCGGCACTGACAAAGTGCGCAAGACCCTGGCGCCCATCGACCCAACCGTCGTCGCCCAGGCTTCCAGCTTCAGCGTGCCGGAACAGAAAACCGTGAAGGCCCGCAACGTGTTCGCGGTGATCTTCTCCGGCACTTACAGCACCGGCACCTTGTTGCTGTGGCTGACCTATTTCATGGGGCTGGTGATCGTTTATCTGCTGACCAGTTGGCTGCCGACGCTGATGCGTGACAGTGGCGCGAGCATGGAGCAGGCGGCGTTCATCGGCGCGTTGTTCCAGTTTGGCGGGGTATTGAGCGCGGTGGGCGTGGGCTGGGCGATGGACCGATTCAATCCGCACAAGGTTATCGGCATTTTCTATCTATTCGCCGGGGTGTTTGCCTACGCGGTAGGGCAGAGCCTGGGCAACATCACGCTATTGGCGACGTTGGTGCTGGTGGCCGGGATGTGCGTCAACGGTGCGCAATCGGCGATGCCTTCACTGGCGGCGCGGTTTTATCCGACGCAGGGGCGGGCGACCGGGGTGTCGTGGATGCTCGGGATTGGCCGCTTTGGCGCGATCCTTGGTGCGTGGATGGGCGCAACGTTACTGGGGCTGGGCTGGAACTTCGAGCAGGTGCTGACAGCGCTGGTGATTCCAGCGGCATTGGCGACCACGGCGGTGGTGATCAAAGGCATGGTCAGTCATGCGGATGCGACCTGAATCCAGGGTTCAGAGGATCGGTAGGCAGATAACAATCTGTTCGATAAACGAACACTCAGTCGATTATCGGATTGTTTGACGATTTTCAGGGGCTTACTCTTCAGTCATTCCGGCGCTGCGCATCGCGCCTTTTTCTTCCACTGTCGGTTCATAACAAAACGGGAGCCTGCCCCATGGCTGAAATCCTTTCGCTGCACGACGCGGTGAAGCAATTCGTTAACGACGGCGATACGGTCGCGCTCGAAGGCTTCACTCACCTGATCCCTACGGCGGCGGGTCACGAAATCATTCGCCAGGGCAAGAAAGACCTGACCCTGGTGCGGATGACGCCTGACCTGATCTACGACCAGTTGATCGGCGCCGGTTGTGCTCGCAAGCTGATTTTCTCTTGGGGCGGTAACCCGGGCGTCGGTTCGCTGCACCGCCTGCGTGACGCCGTCGAGAGGCAGTGGCCACACGCGCTGGAAATCGAAGAACACAGCCATGCCGACCTGGCCAATGCCTACGTCGCTGGCGCTTCCGGCCTACCGTTCGCGGTACTGCGTGCTTACGCCGGCTCCGACCTGCCGAAGGTCAACCCGCTGATCAAAACTGTCACCTGCCCATTCACCGGTGAAGTATTGGCGGCCGTGCCTTCGGTGCGTCCGGACATCACCGTGATTCACGCACAGAAAGCCGACCGCAAAGGCAACGTGCTGCTGTGGGGCATTCTCGGCGTGCAGAAAGAAGCGGCACTGGCCGCCAAGCGCTGCATCGTTACTGTCGAAGAAATCGTCGACGACCTCAATGCACCGATGAACTCCTGCGTTCTGCCGACTTGGGCGTTGAGCGCTGTCTGCCACGTTCCCGGCGGTGCGCATCCGTCCTACGCTCACGGCTACAACGAGCGTGATAACCGTTTCTACCAGGCTTGGGACCCGATTGCCCGCGACCGTGAAACCTTCACCGCGTGGATCAACGAGTACATCCACGGCTGCGCTGACTTCAGCGAGTTCCAGGCCAAACTGGCCGCTGCTTCGGAGGCCAAATAATGACTTACACCACCAATGAAATGATGACCGTTGCCGCTGCCCGCCGTCTGAAAAACGGTTCGGTGTGCTTCGTCGGCATCGGCCTGCCGTCGAAAGCCGCCAACCTGGCGCGTCTGACTTCCTCGCCGGATGTAGTCCTTATCTACGAATCGGGTCCGATCGGTGCCAAGCCGAGCGTACTGCCGCTGTCGATCGGTGACGGTGAACTGGCGGAAACCGCCGACACCGTCGTCCCGACCGGTGAGATTTTTCGCTACTGGTTGCAGGGCGGGCGCATCGACGTCGGTTTCCTCGGCGCCGCGCAAGTCGACCGCTTCGGCAATATCAACACCACGGTTGTTGGCGATTACCACGCGCCGAAAGTCCGCCTGCCGGGTGCCGGCGGTGCGCCGGAGATCGCTGGCTCGGCGAAAAGCGTGCTGATCATCCTCAAGCAGTCGGCGCGTTCCTTTGTCGACAAACTCGACTTCATTACCTCGGTCGGCCATGGCGAGGGCGGTGATTCGCGCAAGCGTCTTGGCCTGCCGGGCGCCGGTCCGGTCGGCATCATCACTGACCTGTGCATCATGGAACCGGAAGTCGGCACCCATGAATTCGTGGTCACCGCGCTGCACCCAGGCGTGACCCGTGAACAAGTGACCGCGGCTACCGGTTGGGCTGTTCGTTTTGCAGAAAATGTTGAAAACACAGCCGAGCCAACGGATGTCGAACTGAAGGCACTCAGGGATCTGGAAGCCCGCACTGCCGCGGCCCACGGCCAAGCACCCGGAGAAGCCTGATGCGTGACGTTTATATCTGCGACGCGATTCGCACCCCCATCGGCCGTTTCGGCGGTGGTCTGTCGGCGGTTCGCGCCGACGACCTGGCCGCCGTGCCGATCAAGGCGCTGATGGAGCGCAACCCGTCGGTAGACTGGAACGCGGTGGACGAGGTGTTCCTCGGTTGCGCCAACCAGGCCGGCGAAGACAACCGCAACGTGGCGCGCATGGCGCTGTTGCTGGCGGGTCTGCCGGAAACCATTCCGGGCGTGACCCTCAATCGCCTCTGCGCCTCGGGTATGGACGCCATCGGCACCGCCTTCCGCGCCATCGCCAGTGGCGAG
Organism: Pseudomonas sp. GL-B-26; assembly: GCF_019947405.1. Classification (NCBI taxonomy): domain Bacteria; kingdom Pseudomonadati; phylum Pseudomonadota; class Gammaproteobacteria; order Pseudomonadales; family Pseudomonadaceae; genus Pseudomonas; species Pseudomonas sp. GL-B-26. Next base: position 18,747 of record NZ_JAGYGJ010000056.1, read on the forward strand.
ATGGAGCTGGCGATTGCTGGCGGCGTCGAGTCGATGTCCCGCGCGCCGTTCGTGATGGGCAAGGCTGATGCGGCGTTCTCGCGCAACATGAAGCTGGAAGACACCACCATCGGCTGGCGTTTCATCAACCCGTTGATGAAAGCCCAATACGGCGTGGATGCGATGCCGCAGACGGCCGACAACGTGGCTGACGATTACGAAGTTTCCCGCGAGGATCAGGACGCTTTCGCACTGCGCAGTCAGCAACGGACAGCCGCCGCGCAAGCCGCAGGATTTTTCGCCGAAGAAATCGTTGAAGTGCGCATTGCCCACAAGAAGGGTGAAAGTGTCGTCAGCCAGGATGAGCATCCTCGCGCCGACACCACCCTGGAAACCCTGGCCAAACTGAAACCGGTCAACGGTCCCGACAAAACCGTGACCGCCGGCAATGCTTCCGGGGTGAACGACGGTGCGGCGGCGTTGATTCTGGCCTCCGGCGACGCCGTGAAAAAGCACGGCCTGACGGCTCGCGCCAAAGTACTGGGCATGTCCAGTGCCGGTGTCGCACCGCGTGTAATGGGCATCGGCCCGGTGCCGGCGGTGCGCAAACTGACCGAGCGCCTCGGCCTGGCCGTCAGCGATTTCGACGTGATCGAACTCAACGAAGCGTTCGCCAGCCAAGGCTTGGCGGTGCTGCGTGAACTGGGACTGGCAGACGACGCGGCCCAGGTCAACCCGAACGGTGGCGCCATTGCCTTGGGCCATCCGTTGGGCATGAGTGGCGCGCGTCTGGTACTGACCGCGCTGCATCAGCTGGAAAAGACCGGTGGCAAGAAAGGTCTGGCGACCATGTGCGTCGGCGTGGGCCAGGGTCTGGCCTTGGCGATCGAACGGGTCTGACGCGCAGCGTTGATGAATAAGAACTGAGGAATGCTTCATGACTGACAAGCCTGGTTACCGCCGCCCGCAAGAGGGCACCCAGCCGGAATACCTGCACCCGGCCTATCAATCCACCAACCGTCGCTCGCCGTCCAAGCCGTTGGTGTTTTTGCCCCATTCGCTGTCGGAAATTACCGGTCCGACCATCGGTGCCGAGCGTGTGCACGAGAAGGACAACGACCTGACCGCCCAGCACAAGGGCGAGCCACTGGGTGAGCGCATCATCATTCACGGCCGCGTGCTGGATGAAGATGGCTTGCCGGTGCCAGGTATTCTGGTGGAGATCTGGCAGGCCAACGCCGCCGGTCGCTACAACCATGATCGCGACCTGCACGACGCACCGCTGGACCCGAACTTCACCGGTACCGGCCGGACCGTGACCGACGCCGATGGCTGGTACCAGTTCCAGACCATCAAACCCGGCGCCTATCCGTGGGGCAACCACCACAATGCGTGGCGCCCGGCGCACATCCATTTCTCACTGTTCGGGCCGAGCATCCTGACGCGCCTGGTCACGCAGATGTATTTCCCGGGCGATCCGTTGCTGGCCTACGACCCGATCTACAACTGCGTACCCGATACCAGCGCCAAAGAGCGTTTGATCGCCAGTTTCGACCTGGAAAAAACCATCCCTTCCTATGCCCTCGGTTATCGCTGGGACATCGTCTTGCGCGGCCGCGAAGCCACGCCGATGGAGAAATAAGATGACGCTGAACGCGACCACGTCCCACACCGTCGGGCCGTATTACCACATCGGCCTGACCTGGCTGAACCGCGAAGACCTGACCGTCGAACAAACCCTGGGCGAGCGCGTGGCGATCACCGGGCAAGTCATCGATGGCAACGGCGACGTCGTCAACGACGCGATGCTGGAAGTCTGGCAAGCCAACGCCGCCGGCAAGTACGACCACCCCGAAGACGATCAGGACAAACCCCTGGACCCGAACTTCGAAGGGTTTGGCCGGGTGCCGGTGGATGCAGAAGGGCGCTTCCGTTTCACCACGATCAAGCCGGGCACGGTGGAAGGCTTGAAAGGCACGACTCAGGCGCCGCATCTGGTGGTGCTGGTGTTTGCTCGCGGGTTGGTGAAGCACTTGCTGACGCGGATTTACTTTGATGGCGAACCGGCCAACGTGGCGGATCCGCTGCTGGAATGTGTGCCGGCTGAACGCCGTAGCACCTTGCTGGCGAAGAAGGATGCGTCCGGTGTGTACCAGTGGAATGTGATCCTGCAGGGCACCGATGCCGAGACGGTGTTCTTTGATTATTGAGTGAACACCCTTCACCTGTGGGAGCGGGCTTGCTCGCGAAGGCGGTGTATCAGGCAGCATTGATATCGACTGACACGACGCCTTCGCGAGCAAGCCCGCTCCCACAGGGATCGCGTTACTGATCTATCTGTGGAACGGGACTGTTGCAAAGTATGTCTAGACTCTCACAGTCCCCATTGAGTGAAAAACAATGACAACTAACACTGCTACTACGGCGCTCTACACCGGCGAAGAACGCAGCAAAAGGATCTTCGCGATAGTCGGCGCCTCGTCCGGCAACCTCGTCGAATGGTTCGACTTCTACGTCTACGCCTTCTGCGCGATCTATTTCGCCCCTGCCTTTTTCCCGTCCGATAACCCGACCGTGCAGCTTGTGAATACGGCTGGCGTATTCGCCGCTGGGTTCCTGATGCGGCCCATCGGCGGTTGGATCTTCGGCCGGCTGGCGGACAAGCACGGGCGCAAGAATTCGATGTTGATCTCGATTCTGATGATGTGCTTCGGCTCGTTGCTCATCGCTTGCCTGCCGACCTACAAGGACATCGGCGTCTGGGCGCCGATCATGCTGCTGTTCGCCCGCTTGTTGCAGGGCCTGTCGGTGGGCGGTGAGTACGGCACCACCGCGACCTATATGAGTGAAGTGGCCCTCAAGGGCCAGCGCGGTTTCTTCGCCTCGTTCCAGTACGTGACGCTGATTGGTGGGCAACTGCTGGCGGTGTCGCTGGTGGTGGTCTTGCAACAGTTCCTCACTGAGGATGATTTGCGCGCCTATGGCTGGCGGATCCCGTTTGTCGTCGGTGCGGCGGCGGCGTTGATTTCGCTGTTCCTGCGTCGTTCGCTGAAGGAAACCACCAGCAAGGAAATGCGCGAAAACAAGGACGCCGGCAGCATCCGTGCGCTGTTCCGCGACCACAAGGCTGCGTTCATTACCGTGCTCGGTTACACCGCCGGTGGCTCGCTGATTTTCTACACCTTCACCACGTACATGCAGAAGTACCTGGTGAACACCGCCGGCATGCACGCCAAGACCGCCAGCTACATCATGACCGGCGCACTGTTCCTTTATATGTGCATGCAGCCGCTGTTCGGCATGCTCGCGGACAAGATCGGCCGACGTAACTCGATGTTGTGGTTCGGCGCACTGGGGACGTTGTTCACCGTGCCGATCCTGCTGAGCCTGAAAAGCGTCAGCAGTCCGTTCCTGGCCTTCGTGCTGATTACCGTGGCGCTGGCGATCGTCAGTTTTTACACCTCCATCAGCGGCCTGGTAAAAGCCGAAATGTTCCCGCCGGAGGTGCGCGCCTTGGGCGTCGGCCTGGCGTATGCGGTGGCGAATGCAATCTTCGGTGGTTCGGCGGAATATGTGGCTCTGAGCCTCAAGGCCGGGGGCATGGAAAACTCCTTCTACTGGTACGTGACGGTGATGATGGCGGTGGCGTTCCTGTTCAGCCTGCGCTTGCCGAAACAGGCGAAGTATTTGGAAAGCGACCTTTGATCTTTACCCGTGGGCCTGACCGGCCCACGCCTCCAGGGACTGTTTATGAACGAGCGACCGGGCAATCAATTGTTCGATGCCTATTTCACTGCCCGCGATATGCGTGAGGTGTTCTGCGATCAGGGTCGGGTTCAAGCGATGCTTGATTTCGAAGCAGCACTGGCCCGTGCCGAGGCGCGAGTCGGGCTGATCCCGCAGACGGCTGTCGCGCCGATTGAAGCGGCCTGTCAGGCCGGGCATTACGACTTTGTCGCCCTCGGCGAGGCGATTGCCACGGCCGGCAATTCGGCGATTCCGTTGGTCAAGGCGTTGGGCAAGCAGATCGCGGCCAACAATGCCGAAGCCGAGCGCTATGTGCATCTGGGCGCGACCAGCCAGGACGTGATGGACACCGGTCTGGTGTTGCAACTGCGCCGTGCGCTGGAGCTGATCGAAAGCGATCTGGCGCAATTGGGCGAAACCCTCTCGGCCCAAGCCCAGCGTCACGTCGCCACACCGCTGGCCGGGCGCACCTGGTTGCAGCACGCGACGCCCGTCACCCTCGGCATGAAAATCGCCGGTTGGTTGGGCGCTGTCACTCGCAGTCGTCAGCGTCTGCGGGAACTCAAGCCGCGACTGCTGGTGCTGCAATTCGGCGGCGCCTCTGGAACCCTCGCGGCCCTCGGCGAGCAGGCGATGCCGATAGCCCAAGCGCTGGCTGAACAATTGAAACTGACACTGCCGGATCAACCTTGGCACACCCAGCGAGACCGCTTGGTGGAGTTCGGCTCGGTACTGGGATTGATCGCCGGTAGCCTCGGCAAACTCGGCCGCGACATCAGCCTGTTGATGCAGACCGAAGCCGCTGAAGTGTTCGAGCCTTCTGCGCCGGGCAAGGGCGGTTCTTCGACCATGCCGCACAAACGCAACCCGGTGGGCGCGGCGGTGTTGATCGGTGCTGCGACTCGCGTACCCGGTTTACTCTCGACCCTGTTCAGCGCCATGCCCCAAGAACACGAGCGCAGTCTGGGCCTGTGGCATGCCGAGTGGGAAACCCTGCCGGAGATTTGCTGCCTGGTGTCCGGCAGCCTGAAGCAGGCGCGGCTGGTGGCGGAAGGACTGGAAGTGGACGCCGAGCGCATGGCCCGCAACCTCGATCTGACCCAAGGCCTGGTGCTTGCCGAAGCAGTGAGCATCGTCCTCGCCCAACGAGTGGGGCGCGACACAGCGCACCATTTGCTGGAGCAATGCTGCAAGCGCGCAGTGGCTGAACAACGTCATCTGCGAGCGGTACTCGGCGACGAGCCGCAAGTGACCGCCGAACTGTCGGATGCTGAACTCGATCATCTGCTGGACCCCGCCCATTACCTCGGTCAGGCCCATACCTGGGTCGAGCGAGCGGTGGCTGAACATTCTGCGTTGACTGCCTGAAGGAGATTGCTGTGGCTTTCGTACAACTCGCCGAGGGCGAACTGCACTACCAAATTCAAGGGCCGCAACTCGATGGCCCGGCGGATGCGCCGGTGCTGGTGTTGTCCAACTCGCTGGGCACCGACCTGCACATGTGGGACGCGCAGATTGCGGCGTTCACCGAGCATTTCCGCGTGCTGCGTTTCGACACCCGTGGCCATGGCAAATCGCTGGTCACACCGGGGCCGTACAGCATCGAGCAACTGGGTCATGACGTGCTGGCGCTGCTGGATGCGTTGCACATCGAGCGCGCACATTTCTGCGGCCTGTCCATGGGCGGCTTGATCGGCCAGTGGCTGGGGATCAACGCTGGTGATCGCCTGAACAAACTGGTGGTGTGCAACACCGCAGCGAAAATCGGTGATCCGTCGGTGTGGAATCCGCGGATCGAAACCGTGCTGCGTGACGGTCCGGCCGCCATGGTCGCTTTGCGTGATGCGTCGATTGCGCGCTGGTTCACCGTGGATTTTGCTCAAGCCAATCCTGCTGCCGCGAAGAAGATCACTGACATGCTCGCGGCCACCTCGCCGGAAGGGTATGCGGCGAACTGTGCCGCCGTGCGCGATGCCGATTTCCGCGATCAGCTGTCCTCGATCAAGGTGCCGCTGCTGGTCATCGCCGGCACCGAAGACGCGGTCACGCCACCGTCCGGTGGGCACTTCATTCAGGAACATGTGCAGGGCGCCGAGTACGCCGAGTTCTATGCGGCGCACCTGTCCAACGTCCAGGCCGGTGCTGCATTCAGCGAACGCGTGTTGGCGTTTTTGTCAGGTCATTGAGGGTTATTTTGTGGACGAGAAACAACGTTACGACGAAGGCCTGAAAGTCCGCCGTGCAGTGCTCGGCGACGCCCACGTCGACCGCAGCCTGAACGCGCTGACCGAGTTCAACTCGGAGTTTCAGGAAATGATTACCCGTCACGCCTGGGGCGACATCTGGACCCGTCCGGGGCTGCCGCGTCATACCCGCAGCCTGATCACCATGGCCATGCTGATCGGCATGAACCGCAACGAAGAACTCAAACTGCACCTGCGCGCCGCCGCGAACAACGGCGTGACCCGCGGCGAGATCAAGGAAGTGATCATGCAGAGCGCGATCTACTGCGGCATTCCGGCAGCGAATGCGACGTTCCATCTGGCGGAGTCGGTGTGGGATGAGTTGGGGGTTGAATCGCGGGAGTGATCCTGGCGATTTGCGGTATCTGAGCTGACGCTTTCGCGAGCAAGTCGAATCGTCGCACCGCCGCTCCCACATTTAACCGAGTTCCTCCTGGGAGAATGAGGTCGAATGTGGGAGCGGGCTTGCTCGCGAAGGCGGTAGTCGCCTTGATACTTAATCAACGGTGGCGACAATGAATATCCGCTTGAACGGAAACAACGTGTGCCCGTCGCTCTCCGGCGGGTAATGCGCATGCACGCGCATCAGGTAGTGGTAAATGAACCGCGCCTGTTCATCATCCTTCAGCGCCTGCATCACCGGCCGCAGCGCCGAGACTTTGACCCAGTCATAGATGGGCGACTTGCCGTCGACAACCTGGAGCTGCTCTGTCTCCCAGATATCCAGTGTCCGGGTGATCGGTGAGAGCAACCGGTAGTAACTTTCCAAAGACAACAGCGGCCGCGCAGCCATGGCCTCGCGCAACAGCGGGGTGCCGAGTGGTTTGCCACCGGGGCCTGCATCCTCAAGGGTGTCGAGCATCAGTTGATACCACAGCGCATCCCGCCAGTCGGGCATGTGCGCTGCCAGGCATCCACCCGGATTGAGCTGGCCGAGCAGTCGCGGCAACAACTGTTCGTGACCACTGACGAAGTGCAGTACGGCGGCGGCGAACAGCAGGTCCGCCGGTTGTTCGGGTTGCCAGTCGAGTAGATCGCACTGTTTCCACAACGTCTTGATCGGCAGGCAACGGGCTTCGTCCAGCATTTGCTCCGAACTGTCGATGCCCTGCAACTGCGCTCGAGGCCAACGCTTGGCCAATAGTTGCGTGGCGATGCCGGTGCCGCATCCCAGGTCGTAGATGCGCTTGGGCTGTTTGAGTTCGACACGGTCGAGCAATTCATTGACCGGTCGTTGCCTGAGGCGGGAAAACTGCTGGTACGCCTTGGCGTCCCAGTCGGTACAGGCTTTCCCTGCCGATTCAAGTTTGACGCTCATGAGGTGATCCTCTCTGGCGGTTACAGTTGTCTTCCGATGACATTCAGTGTTTTCAGGACAACCGCCACGCCTTTGCGCGTGTCCGGGTCGTTCAGCAGTTTGATCAACGCATAGGCCCCCGGCGGCTCGGGGGCGGCGGCGACCTCGGCCTTGGCCAGGCGCACGGCGTTACTGACTGTCCAGGTGGCCGCCGTAGCGTTTTCGAACAGCCGCGCCAGTTTTTCCACCATCGCTGCGTCCAGCAGGTCGGACATGTCCGAGACCAGCGATAGCACATCGACAATGTTGTCCAGCCGACCGTCGTCGATCAGTGGCTGAAGTTTTGCCATCAAGGCGACGAGTCCCGGCGTCGCTGGCATGCCGGCAGCGCTGGTCGCCAGCGTTTCATCTGATAGGTTCGTCATTGTTTACGCCTCCCTGAGCGGATCAAAGCATTCCACGGGCAACCGCCCAGTACAGGCCACGATTGAAGCCATTTCTCAGCAGACCGCCGAGTTTGGTCGGCGGTGTCGGCAGGACGTCATGGGCGTAGTCGTACCACAGCGGCATACCGGCGTTGAGACCCATCTGTGCCACGGCCTGAACCCGCCCGTCGTAGACGCTGTTGGGCGCGCCGAGGCGAATCTCGGCGGCAATGTTGTTGGCGATGACCGGCGCCTGGTTATGGCAGGCACCACCGGCCTTGCTCACCGGCAGATCGACGGTGTCGCCAATCACGTAGACGTGTTCCAGGCCGTAGACCTGCAGGGTCTCGTGGTGGGTCGGCAGCCAACCTTCGTTGTTGGGCGCTTTTGAAACACCGGACTCAAGTACGGCATCGACAGCGCGGATCGGCGGAGTCGCCATCAGGATGTCGAAGGGTTGCTCTTCGCCTTCTTCGGAGTAGGCAATTTTTCGCTCGGGATCGACACGGCTGAGGGTGAAGCCGCGTTGGAAGCGGATGTTCTTCTGCTCGAAAATGCCGGGCAGGATTTCCCCGGTGGGGCGTTGCAGGAACAGGCAGTTACGCAGTAACTGAGCCGTGGTCGGGTAGGTGTAGACGATTTCCACCTGGTCCCGCACGCCCCGACGACGCAGGAAGTCGTCGAGCATCAACGTCGTTTCTACCGGCGCAATGCCGCATTGGTGCGGCACGTTGGGTGTCTGCGGGAAAGACACCGTGATGAAGATCCGGCCTTTTTTGATCGTGCTCAGCCGTTCTGCCAACTGCCGGGCGGGCTGATATTGGTAGAAGTGGTCGCCGGCTTCTTTCAAGCCTTCGATGCGCTCCGGCGCGGGCACGCAACCGGTGGCAATGACCAGAAAGTCATAGCCATAGCGCTTGCCGCTGCGGGTTTTCAAGCATTGTCCGGGGAAATCGAAACCCGTGACTTCTTCGACGTAAAAGCTGATTTCCGGGCGCAACAGTGAACGTTCCGGGCGCTTGAGTTCTTCTTCAAAGAACTGATTGAACGCCACGTACATGAACGCAGGTTTGTAGTAGTGATCGGGGGAATTGGACAGTAGTGCAATCGAGACTTCGCCGCGCAGGATTTCTGGATACAGCTTGCTGACCAGTTGATTGGCCAACATCGTTCCACCTACGCCGCCACCGACGATAACTATTCGCTTGCTCATACCTGACCTCCGTGGTCATGGCAGCTTCGCGTACAGCATCCGGAGATAACGGAAGAAAAAAAGGGGCTCCTACATCAGGATGGAGAACTAAACACGCTTCCTGACTGTATCTGTGAACACACAAAGCGCCAGTTTGTACCGACCAGCGGTGAGAGGCACGCGACCGCCTTAATCCTGCGGTCGCTGCCTGAACGCGGTTATAGCAGGCTGATCGGATAGCTGACGATCAACCGGTTCTCATCAAACTCGTTGTTGCTGAAGTCGCGGCGAATGGTCGAGTTGCGCCATTTGACGTTGAGGTTTTTGAGCGCGCCGCTCTGCACGGTGTAGCCCAGTTCGCTTTCGCGGCCCCACTCCTTGCCGTCGGTGATGGTGCCGGTGTGGACGTTGTCGCCGCTGATGTAGCGGTTCATCAGGGTCAGGCCGGGAATGCCGAGGGCGACGAAGTTGTAGTCATGACGTACCTGCCAGGATTTTTCTTTCGCATTGTCATAGCTGGCGTTGTAACTGTCGTTGGCCAGGGTGCCGCCGCTGGTGCCATTGACTCGCATCCAGGCGTTGTCGCCGGTGAGTTTTTGCAGGCCGACATAGAAGGTGTTGCCGCCGTATTTGGCCGAGAACAGGCCTGACCAGGTCTTGTTGTCCAGCTCGCCGGCCCGGGCGCTGCCGTCATCCTTGCCGTAGAAGAAACCGAGGTTGGCGCCCAGGGTCCAGTCGCCGATGGGCTGGCTGTGAATCAGATTCACGTATTGCTGGCTGTAAATGTCCTTGAGTTCGGCGTTCCACACACCGATCTGGGTGCGCTTCTCGTTGAAGGCGTATTCGCCGCCCTGGAAGTTGAAACGGTCGGAAGTGAACGCCGGTTTTCCGGTCATCGACATGTCGTTCATGCTGCTGTCGTCACGCGGGCTGTTGGCGCGGAACTGGCCGCCGTAGAGCGTCAGACCGTCGATTTCCTTCGAGGTGATCTGGCCACCACGGAAGGTTTGCGGCAGGGAGCGGCCGTCGTCCGAACGCAGGATCGGCAGCACTGGCATCCATTCGCCCACCTTCACTTCGGTCTGCGACAGCTTGGCTTTGAACGCCACGTTGGTGCGACCGAAGTTGTCCGCCGGGCGACCGTCGTGATCCAGCGGCAGCAACTGCGTACCACCCGTGCCTTTACCGCCGTCGAGTTTCACCGAGTACAGCCCCAGCACATCCATGCCGAACCCGACGGTGCCCTGAGTGAACCCGGACTTGGCGTCGAGGATGAAGCTTTGTGTCCATTCTTCAGCCTTGCCCTGAGCTTTGGTCGGGTTGGTGAAATTGCGATTGATGTAGAAGTTGCGCAGGTTCAGGTTGACCTTGGCACCTTCGACAAAGCCTGACTCCTCGGCCATGGCGGGCAGAGCCGTACTGGCCAGTGCAACGGCGATGAGGCTGGGGAACCAGTATTGCGTGGTGGAAGGTGTCATGTGCTCGGGTCTCTCTAGTTTTTAGGCGTGAAACGGGGCGCTGCCGCAACCTGGGGTTGCAGACAAAAATTTGAAATCAGGGCAAAAACGAAGGGGATCAGCCGGACAGGGCAGGGCGCGGGGGCATGGTGTCGAACCTGTTGTTATTGGTCTTGTGCGACGAATGGTGCGGGGAATGTACCAGATGGTTCAATCAGCTAAAGCGGGTTGTGGGCGATTATCGAACGCCAAAACAAAAAGCCCACCAAAGGTGGGCTTCTTGTTTTACAGCGCTATCAGAACAACTTCATCTTCGGCGCTTCTTCTTTCAACGGCTCGTTCTTCGCCGTCTGCTCGTTCCAGCCACCGCCCAGTGCCTTGTACAGATTGACGGCACTGACCAGTTGCGCCAGACGGTCGGTGATCAGTACTTGTTGGGCACTGAACAGCTGGCGCTGGGCATCGAGGAAGGTCAAGTTGCTGTCGACACCAATGCGATAACGACGCTCGGCCAGACGGTAGTAGTCCTGGTTCGCGCTGACGAAATCACGCTGGGCATGCAACTGATCGGTGTAGGTCTGGCGGGCGGCCAGGCCGTCGGCGACTTCCTGGAAGGCCGTTTGAATGGACTTCTCGTAGTTCGCCACGCCGATGTCTTTCTGGATTTTTGAATAATCCAGGCTGGCGCGCAGGCTGCCGGCGTTGAAAATCGGCAGGTTGATCTGCGGCTGGAACAGCCAGGTGCCCGAACCGCCCTTGAACAGACCGGACAGGTCCGGGCTCAGGGTCCCGGCGTTGGCCGTCAGGCTGATGCTCGGGAAGAACGCAGCCCGCGCCGCGCCGATGTTGGCGTTGGCGGCTTTCAGGTTGTATTCGGCCTGGAGGATGTCCGGACGACGTTGCAGCAAGTCCGATGGCAGACCGGCCGGCACGTCGCTCAGCAGGTCGTCAGCCAATGGCTTGGCTGCTTGCAGATTGGTCGGGACGCCAGTGCCGAGCAGCAACACCAGGATGTTTTCATCCTGGGCGACTTGACGGGTGTACTTGGCCATTTGTGCGCGGGCGTTTTCCACCGAGGTACGCGACTGGGCCAGGTCCAGGGCCGAGGCCACACCCACTTCGTTGCTGCGGGCGGTGAGCTTGTAGCTCTCCTCGAACGCAGCGAGGGTGTCCTGGGTCAGTTTCAGCAGTTCCTTGTCGGCCTGCCAGGTCAGATAGGCGTTGGCCACACTGGCCACCAGGCTGATCTGGGTGCTGCGGCGCGCTTCTTCAGTGGCGAAGTATTTCTGCAGCGCTTCTTCGCTCAGGCTGCGAACCCGACCGAACAGGTCGAGTTCATACGCGCTGATGCCGACCGTGGCCGAGTAGGAACTGGTGATGTCCGCTTGGCCTGTCTGCGAGGCCCGAGCCGGGACCCGCTGGCGGCTGCCGGTGCCGTTTGCCGACACGGCCGGGAACAGATCGGCACGCTGGATGCGGTATTGAGCCGCGAACGCGTCGATGTTCAGCGCCGCGACACGCAGGTCACGATTGTTTTCCAGGGCGACCTGGATCAGCTGTTGCAGCGCCGGGTCATGGAAAAACTGCTTCCAGCCCTGTTCGGCGGCAGCCTGGGCAGGCGCCTGGGCCGGCGAATACGCCGGACCTTGCGGGTACTGGCCCGCCACCGGTGCTTCAGGCTGCTGATAATCGGGTATCAGCGAGCAGCCACCGAGCACGAAGGCGGCAACAGCCAAGGAGAGTAGCGACTTGCTCATAAGCCAGCCTCTTTAGAAGGTTCTAGAGCGTCGTCCTGGTCAGCGATTTTGCGCTGCCCCATGGCCGACACGGTGACGAAAAACAGCGGGACCCAGAATATCGCCAATACGGTGGCGGTGATCATACCGCCGATCACCACTGTACCGATGGCGTGTTGGCTACCCGAGCCGGCGCCAGTGGAAATGGCCAGAGGCACGACGCCGAGGACAAACGCCAGGGAGGTCATAATGATCGGACGCAAACGCATGCGGCAAGCCTCGATGGCGGCCTCCTGTAAGCTCTTGCCCTGTTCATGCAGGTCTTTGGCGAACTCGACGATCAGAATGGCGTTTTTTGCCGCCAGACCAATGGTGGTCAACAGACCCACCAGGAAGTACACGTCGTTGGACAGACCGCGCAAGCTGGTCGCCATCAACGCACCGATAATCCCCAGCGGCACCACGAGCACCACCGCAATCGGAATCGACCAGCTTTCATACAACGCGGCCAGACACAGGAACACCATCAGGATCGACAACGCGAACAGCGCCGGAGCCTGCGAACCCGCCAGTCGTTCTTCGTACGACAGGCCTGTCCAGGAAATACCGACACCGGCCGGCAGTTTCTTGGCCAGGGCTTCGACTTCGAGCATGGCTTCACCGGTGGAATAACCGGGTGCCGGGGCACCGAGGATTTCCATCGCTTCTACGCCGTTGTAACGCGACAGCTTCGGTGCGCCGTAAATCCACTCACCTTTGGCGAACGCCGAGAACGGAACCATGGTGCCGGCCCTGTTGCGCACATACCATTTCTTGACGTCTTCAGGACTCATGCGCGCGCCCGGCTGGCCTTGCACGTACACCTTCTTCACCCGACCGCGGTCGATGAAGTCGTTGACGTAGCTACTGCCCAGGGCAATCGACAGGGTGCTGTTGATGTCGGCGATGGTAACGCCCAGGGCACTGGCCTTCTCGTCATCGATTTCCAGTTGGTATTGCGGTTCGTCGTTCAGACCGTTCGGGCGGACCTGCGACAGCACCTTGCTCTGCGCCGCCATGCCGAGGAACTGGTTGCGTGCAGCCATCAGTGCTTCGTGACCGATACCGGCACGGTCTTGCAGGAACACGTCGAAACCGGTGGCGTTACCCAGTTCCAGCACCGCCGGAGGTGCGAACGCAAACACCATGGCGTCACGGAAGGTGAAGAAATGCTGTTGGGCACGGGCCGCGACTTTGAACACGCTGTTGTCGGCGTTACGTTCGTCCCACGGTTTGAGCATGATGAACGCCATACCCGAACTCTGACCGCGGCCGGCGAAGTTGAAGCCGGTTACGGTAAACACCGAGGCCACCGCGTCACCTTCACCGCCGTCCTTGCCCGGACGCAGCAGGAACTCACGCATCTCGTCCACGACAACTTGCGTGCGCTGGGAACTGGAACCGGCCGGGGTTTGCACCTGGGCAAACAGTACACCTTGGTCTTCTTCCGGCAGGAACGCGGATGGAATACGCAGGAACAACCAGATCATGCCGACGACGATGATCACGTACACCAGCAGATACGGCACCTTGTTGCGCAGAATGTTGCCAACGCCGCGTTCGTAGCTTTTCACGCTACGGTCGAAGTTGCGGTTGAACCAGCCGAAAAATCCGCGTTTCGGGACGCCGTGCTCACCCTTGGGAATCGCTTTGAGCATGGTGGCGCAGAGCGCCGGGGTAAAGATCAGTGCGACCAGTACCGACAGGGCCATGGCCGAGACGATGGTGATCGAGAACTGTTTGTAGATCACACCGGTGGAACCGCCGAAGAATGCCATCGGCAACAGTACCGCCGACAGCACCAGGGCGATACCGACCAGTGCACCCTGGATCTGCCCCATGGATTTCTTGGTGGCCTCCTTGGGTGACAGGCCTTCTTCGCTCATGACCCGTTCGACGTTTTCCACCACGACGATGGCGTCGTCCACCAGCAAACCGATGGCCAGCACCATGCCGAACATGGTCAGGGTGTTGATGCTGAAGCCGAACGCCGCGAGGATCCCGAAGGTACCCAGCAATACGACTGGCACGGTCATCGTGGTGATGACGGTGGCGCGGAAGTTTTGCAGGAACAGGAACATCACCAGGAACACCAGCACGATCGCTTCGACCAGGGTTTCAACCACGCCCTTGATCGACTCGGTCACCACTGGCGTGGTGTCGTACGGGAACACCACTTCCATCCCTTCCGGGAAAAACGGCTTGAGGGTTTCGATGGTCTTGCGCAGGGCTTTTGCGGTGTCGAGGGCGTTGGCGCCGTTCGCCAGTTTCACCGCCAGACCGGAGGCCGGGGCGCCGTTGAACTGGGCGCTGATCGAGTAGTTTTCGCCGCCCAGGCCAACATCCGCCACATCGCCGACACGTACTTGTGAACCGTCCTTGTTGACCTTAAGCAGGATGGCCTTGAACTGCTCGGCAGTTTGCAGGCGGGTCTTGCCGATGATCGTCGCGTTCAGCTGTTGGCCGGCGACAGCAGGCAAACCACCGAGTTGGCCGGACGACACCTGAACGTTCTGCGCGGCGATGGCGGTTTTTACGTCGCCCGGAGTCAGGTTGAAGTTATTCAACTTGGCCGGGTCGAGCCAGATCCGCATCGCGTACTGCGCACCGAAGACCTGAAAGTCACCGACACCGGCGGTGCGCGAGATCGGGTCCTGCATGTTCGACACGATGTAGTTGGACAGGTCGTCCTTGGTCATGCTGCCGTCGCGCGACACAACGCCGATCACCATCAGGAAGTTTTTCACTGCCTTGGTCACGCGGATACCCTGTTGCTGCACTTCTTGCGGCAGCAGCGGGGTGGCCAGGTTCAGCTTGTTCTGGACCTGAACCTGCGCGGTATCGGAGTTGGTGCCCTGCTCGAAGGTCGCGGTAATAGTCATGTTGCCGTCAGAGTTACTTTCCGACGAGACATAACGCAGGTTATCGATACCGTTGAGCTGTTGCTCGATCACTTGCACCACGGTGTCCTGCACGGTTTGTGCAGACGCGCCCGGGTAGGTCACCGAGATGGCAATGGCCGGAGGCGCAATGCTCGGGTATTGGTTGATCGGAAGTTTGAGGATCGATAGTGCCCCGACCAGCATGATGACCAGGGCAATTACCCAGGCAAAAATCGGACGGTCGATAAAAAATCTGGACATGGTTTACTCCCCTTTGCCGCTGGAAGCCTTGTTAGCTACCTGTGCGGGGGCCGGGTTCTTTGCGCCAACGTTAGTCGCTTCACTGGCCTTTACTACGACGCCAGGTTTGACGAATTGCAGCCCTTCGGTGATCAGGCGATCGCCGGCCTTCAGGCCGTCTTCGATCAGCCATTGGTTGCCGACGGTGCGGCTGGCCTTGAGCTGACGCAGTTCGACCTTGTTGTCCGGACCGACGACCAGCGCGGTCGGGGTGCCTTTGAGGTCACGGGTCACGCCTTGTTGCGGGGCGAGGATCGCCGCGCTGTTCACCCCGGCCTGCAATTGGGCGTGTACAAACATGCCTGGTAGCAGGGTGTGATCAGGGTTTGGGAATACCGCACGCAAGGTCACGGAACCGGTGGTCTGGTCTACCGAGACTTCCGAGAACTCGAGATTGCCTTCCTGTTTGTACTGGCTGCCGTCTTCGAGGGTCAGCTTGACCTTGGCCGCGTTGTCGCCGGATTTTTGCAGACGACCGCTTTCCAGTTCGCGGCGCAGTTCCAGCAGCTCTACCGAAGACTGGGTCACGTCGACGTAGATCGGGTCCAGTTGCTGAATCACCGCCATCGCGTCGACCTGGCCGCTGGTGACCAGCGCGCCTTCGGTCACGGTCGAGCGGCCGATGCGGCCGGAGAGTGGCGCGTAAACCTTGGTGTAACGCACATTGATCTGGGCGCTTTGCAGGGCGGCTTCCGATTGCAAGCGGTTGGCCAGGGCCGTGTCGTATTCCTGACGGCTCACAGCCTGTTCGCTGACCAGTTGCTTGTAGCGATCCGAAATCGATTTGGTCTGTTGCAGGTTGGCTTCGGCGCTTTTCAGGGTGGCTTCATAAACGGCCGGATCGATCTGATACAGCTGCTGGCCGGCCTTGACGTCGCCGCCTTCCTTGAACAGGCGCTTGAGAATGATGCCGTTAACCTGAGGGCGAACTTCGGCGATGCGGTACGCGCTGGTACGGCCCGGAAGCTCGGAGGTCAGGGTGAAGGCTTGAGGTTGCAGAGTAACGACGCCGACCTGAGGGGGTGGTGCGGCAGGTGCCGCCTCTTCCTTTTTGCATCCGCTGAGCAGCGATGCCAAGGCGAGGGCGGTGACCAGAGCGGTAACAGCTGGCTTGAATTGCATGAAAATCCTCGGGTCAGGCGCGCAAATTGCGCACTAGAAATGTGGAAAGGTAAAAAATGTGCGCTGAGTGGATAAGTAGCTTGCTAAGGAATATACTTACGTTCATGGTTGTTTGTAAATACCTTGGCCGCGTATCCACACCATTACAAAAGCCGTTCAAGGGTTCGAATTGTAGGCCGGGGACGACGCCCAAGAACGCTCGCCCCACTTTTATTCAGCGGATGTTCAGGCATCGCTGAAGCATCCTGATTGAGGTTGTATTGCCATGGTCCGTCGTACCAAAGAGGAAGCTCAAGAAACCCGCAGCCAGATACTGGAAGCGGCAGAAAAAGCCTTTTACGAAAGGGGCGTGGCGCGCACGACACTGGCGGATATCGCTACTTTGGCCGGGGTCACGCGCGGGGCCATCTACTGGCATTTCAGCAACAAGGCGGATCTGGTGCAGGCCATGCTTGATACCTTGCATGAACCGCTGGATGAAATGGCCAAGGCCAGTGAAAGCGAAGATGAACTCGACCCCTTGGGCTGCATGCGCAAGCTGCTGATTCATTTGTTTCATCAAGTTGCCCTGGATCCGAAAACCCGACGCATCAATGAGATTCTGTTTCATAAGTGCGAATTCACCGATGAAATGTGCGACCTGCGCCAGCAGCGCCGAGCGGTCAGCCTTGATTGCAATGTGCGAATCGCTCTGGCGCTGAGTAATGCGGTCAATCGGGGGCAGTTACCGGAAAGCCTCGATACGGCCCGCGCAGCCATCAGCCTGCATGCGTACATTGACGGCATCCTGTACCAGTGGCTCTTGGCGCCCGACAGCTTTGAACTGCACATCGAAGCCGAGCGTTGGGTCGATACAGGGTTGGACATGCTGCGCTTCAGCCCCAGCCTGCGCAAATGAAACAAAATGCGTAATTGGATCCGGTTGTGTCAACACTTGAGGCGGATGAGGAACATCCTGACGCTCGCCTGATTGCAATGGGTTGCTTTTATATACGTACGCTCGCCAGGTTGATAGGTAGTGAGCTACCTGATTTGTAGCGATTTTGTGAGTAACCCGGTTGCAAAAAAGCCCCGGCTCTTTCGAGTCGGGGCTTTTGCGTTTCAAAGGGGGGCGCTTACAACACCGGGTAGTCGATGTAGCCGACCGCGCCCTTGGAATAAAACAGCTCAGGACGTGGCTCGTTCAGCGGCGCATCGGCCTTCAAACGTGCCGGCAGGTCCGGGTTGGCAATGAACGGCACGCCGAAAGCGACTGCATCAGCCTTGCCGCTGGCCAGCCAGGCGTTGGCGCTGTCCTTGGTGAAGCGTTCGTTGACGATGTAAGGGCCGCCGAACGCTTCTTTCAATTGTGGACCCAGGCTGTCGCCATCTTCTTTCTCGCGGGAGCAGATGAAGGCGATGCCACGTTTGCCCAGTTCGCGAGCGACGTAAGTGAAGGTCTCGGACAGGTTGTCGTCGCCCATGTCATGGAGATCGGCACGGGGTGACAGGTGCACACCCACACGGCCCGCGCCCCAGATTTCGATCGCGGCATCGGTCACTTCCAGCAACAGGCGCGCACGATTTTCCACGGAACCGCCGTAGTTGTCGGTGCGCTGGTTGGTGCTGCTTTGCAGGAACTGGTCGAGCAGGTAACCGTTGGCGCCATGGATTTCCACTCCGTCGAAACCGGCCGCCTTGGCGTTCTCGGCACCGACGCGGTAGGCGTCGACGATGTCGGCGATTTCAGCGGTTTCCAGGGCGCGTGGGGTTGGGAAGTCGGCCAGTGGGCGAACCAGGCTGACATGGCCTTTTGGCTGAATGGCGCTCGGTGCGACCGGCGCTTCACCACCCAGGTACGACCCGTGGGAAATACGGCCGACGTGCCACAGTTGCAGGAAAATCTTGCCGCCCGCGCCGTGAATAGCCTTGGTCACATTGGCCCAGCCACGCACTTGATCGTTGGACCAGATACCCGGGGTGTCCGGGTAGCCGACGCCCATCGGCGTGACCGAGGTGGCCTCGCTGAGGATCAGGCCGGCCGAGGCGCGTTGTACGTAGTACTCGGCCATCAGCGCGTTTGGCACGCGGCCTTCGTCGGCGCGGCAGCGGGTCAGCGGCGCCATGATGATGCGGTTGGCCAACTCAAGGTCGCCCAGTTTGATCGGATCGAAAATAGTCGTCATGAAATAGCTCTCTTGTAGAGATCAGTTGGTAGCAGGGGCCAGTTCGGGATCACCGTTCTGACGGAAAGTAATCAGGGTCACCAGCAGGGCGAGTACCGCCAGTGCAGCTGCCGCGAGAGGAACGCTGGTCAAGCCGAAACCGTGGGCGATGACGCTGCCACCGACCCAGGCACCCAGTGCATTGCCGACATTGAAAGCGCCGATGTTCAGGGTCGACACCAGGTTCGGTGCGGCCTTGCCGTAGGTCACCACGTTCACTTGCAGGGCGGGCACGGCGGCAAAGCACGCGGTGGCCCAGAGGAACAGGGTGATTTCGGTAGGAATCAGCGCAACGCTGGTCCAGGTCAGCACGGTCGAGATCACGGCCATCGAGATAAAGACGCCGATCAACGTTGCGGCCATGCCTTTGTCAGCCAGCTTGCCGCCGATGATGTTGCCGACCGTCAGGCCCAGGCCGATGAGCATCAGGGTCCAGGTCACGCCGTTGGGCGAGACGCCGGTGACATCGCCGAGCAGCGGGGCGACGTAGGTGAACAGGGTGAATACGGAAGCTGCGAACAACGCGGTCATGCTCAGGGACAGCCAGATCCCGGCGCCTTTGAGGGCACGCAGTTCGGCGCGCATGTCGAGTTTCTCTTCATCGCGCTTGGCCGGCAGGAAGCGGATCAGGCCGATCAACGCGATCACACCAATCACGGTCACCGCCCAGAAGGTCGAACGCCAGCCGGCTTCCTGACCGAGCGCAGTGCCCAGCGGAACGCCGAGCACGTTGGCCAGGGTCAGGCCGGTGAACATCAGAGCCACGGCCGAAGCGCGCTTGTTCGCCGGCACCAGACCTGCTGCCACCACCGAACCAATGCCGAAGAACGCACCGTGGCAGAGGGCGGTGACCACACGGGCAAACATCAGCACGTTGTAGTCGGTCGCCATTGCACAGAGCAGGTTGCCGACGATGAAAATCCCCATCAACGCTACCAGCGCGGCCTTGCGCGGCAATCGAGAGGTGGCCAGTGCCATGAACGGCGCACCGATGGCCACGCCCAGGGCGTACCCGGTCACCAGCCAGCCGGCACCGGGGATCGACACACCGAGGTCGGCCGCTACATCGGGCAGCAAGCCCATGATGACGAACTCGGTGGTGCCGATGGCGAAAGCGCTCAAGGCCAGAATGAGTAGCGAGAGGGGCATTGTTCAGTTCCTTGTCGGAGCACTGAGCTCCTTGACGATGGCATCGAGGAACGCCTGGATCACGTCCTCGTTGCGTTTGAAGAAGTGCCATTGACCGGCTTTCTGGCTGCTGATCAGTCCCGCACGTTGCAAGTTCGCCAAATGGGCGGACACGGTCGACTGCGACAGGCCGCAGCGTTGATCGATCTGTCCGGCGCAAATGCCGTACTCGTGGTTGTGGATCTGTTCCGGGAACTGGGCTTTGGGGTCTTTCAGCCAGATGAGGATGTCTCGGCGTACTGGGTGTGCCAGGGCTTTTATTATTTCGTCGAGGTCGATGGTCATGGTTTGGGCTCGTGATGAGTAAAACGCTATATCGCGATGAGGCGAACTTTAAATCGGTATTTCGCGATATACCAATATGATTTTGGTCTGACGACCGAGTAATTCGGTATATCGGGTTATAACGATATGCTGGGTGTAACGATACAAAGGCGCAGTGCTAAGCTGCGCGCATGAACTATCTCGCACATCTGCACCTCGGTGGCCAGCGCCCCGGTCAATTGCTCGGCAGTCTGTATGGCGATTTCGTCAAAGGGCGGCTGCAAGGGCAGTTCGATCCGGAGATCGAAGCGGCCATCCAGTTGCATCGCAGCATCGATGTCTTTACCGACCGCCATCCGTTGGTGGACGTCTCGTTGTCACGGTTTTCCATGACCCGCCGGCGTTACGCCGGGATCGTGCTCGACGTGTTTTTCGACCATTGCCTGGCGCGTGACTGGACGCTGTACGCCGATCAGCCACTGGAACAATTCACTTCGGGCGTGTACCGGGTGCTGTCCGCCGAGGCGCAATTGCCGGAACGGCTGGCGCAGATCGCGCCGCACATGGTGGCCAATGACTGGTTGGGTTCTTATCGGGAATTCGCGGTGCTTGAGCAGGTGCTGCGAGGGATTTCACGGCGGCTGACGCGACCCGAGGAACTGGCCGCAGCGATGCAGGAATTGCGGGTGTTGTATGAACCGTTGAGCGATGACTTCCGGTTGTTTTATCCCGAGTTGCAGGCATTCGCTGCGACACCGCGAATTTAATGTGGGAGCGGGCTTGCTCGCGAAGGCTGCTTCACATTCAACACATGTGCTGACTGTCAAACCGCATTCGCGAGCAAGCCCGCTCCCACAGGGGATTTGTATCAAGCCGCGATCGCGGGGCGCAGCGGTTCCGGTTGCGCCTGCGGAATCGCCCCAAACAACGCCTTCTGCACCGCTTGCTGTGCCTCGAACGCCAGTGCCGCACGCTCTCGACCTTCACACGCGATCGGCTTGAGCAAATGAATCTCCACCTCACCCCGATCATTGGCAAACAAGCGCATCAAGTGCGAGAGCAAATCATCATCGCCAATGAACGGCGCCAGTGAATCGAGTGCTCCGTCACGCAGATAACGAATCGCCACCGGCTGCAACTTCACTTCGGAGTCGATCGCCGCAGACAGCAATCGACCGTGGAAAGTGCGCAACGAACGGCCATCAGTGGTGGTGCCTTCCGGGAACATCAGCAGCGGATGTTCCTGCTCCAGATGACGGGTCATCTGTTTGCGAATCAACTGGCTGTCGCCCGACCCTCGACGAATGAACAAACTGCCGGCCTTGGCCGCCAGCCAGCCCGCCACCGGCCAGGTGCGCACTTCGGCCTTGGACAGGAACGACAGCGGTGTGAGCATGCCCAGCAGCGGAATGTCGGTCCAGGACACATGGTTGCTGACCCAGAGCATCGGCGCCTTCGGCAATTCACCGTGTACGGTCACGCGAAAGGGCAAGGCATTGCTCAGGCGCGCCATGAAAAATCGCGACCAGCGCTGGCGACGGACCATCGAATGAGCAATCCCCAGACGTTCGAACAACCCGAACAGACTGGCCATGCTCAAACCCAGCGCCACCACCACCAACACTCGTGCAATCCGCGCGTACACCCGTAACCGACTCATCACACGGCCGCCTTGAAGTGCTTGGCATAACGCGGGCAGAGTTCGTCGCGCTTGAGCAGAATGAACACGTCGGCGACCTGGAAGTCTTCGTCCCAGCACGGCTCGCCGCAGATCTTCGCGCCAAGACGCATGTAGGCCTTGAGCAGCGGTGGCATTTCGGCGATGACGTTGGACGGGATGTCGAGGCTCGGCAGCGGTTTTTTCGGTTCGGCCCGAAGGTGTTCCGTACACAGATAACGTTCGCGCAGGCGCTGCATGATCGCGTGGGCCTGAATGCCGCCGTCCTGCATCGGAATGCTCGCGCAACCCATTAAGTAGCTGTAGCCGCCCTGGTTCAGCACTTCGGCCAGTTCGCCCCAGAGTACGGCGATGGTGCCGCCGTTGCGGTAAGCCGGGTCGACGCAAGTGCGGCCGATTTCCAGAATCGGGCCTTTTAGATGAAGCAGGCCATGCAAGCTGAATTCTTCTTCGCTGTAGAACTTGCCCAGGCTGCTGGCGGCCGTATGGTCGAGCAAACGGGTAGTCGCCACCAGTCGCCCGGTGTTCAAGTCACGCACGCCGATGTGGGCGCAGTGAACATCATAGTCATCCATGTCCAGACCCAGCTCCGCGCCTTTCAGCTTGGCGTTGAATTCGCCGCTGAACACGTTGAAGCGCAAGGCCTGGGCTTCCTGCAAGGCCTCGGCGCCCACCAGGCGTTCGGCTTGCAGGCGGCGTTCATTGCCGGTGTCGCTGATGCGGGCGATCTGAGTCATTGCGAATCTCCGTACGGGCCGGTCACCCGTCTTGGGTTGCAGCCGATCGACTTTCTTTATGCAGCCGTGTTGTGCAAAGTCAGGCTATGTAGCCCCGGTGTCATCGCCATGAAGCTTTGGTGATGCTTATATGACAGCCCACGAGGAGCCTCTTATGCCCTGGCAAAACCTGCTGCGCCGCCGCGATCGTCTGCCCGCCAACCCGGACCTGGGCGAGGGTTTCGCGACCTTGTTGCACCAGTTGGGCAACGTCACACCGTTCGAACTGGCGGTGGCCGGCGGGCGTTTGATGTCGACGCCGGGACTGGCGTTTCTGGTGGGCTATCAGGCGGCGTTGCGCATGCTCTGGCCGAGCGCGCCGCTGAGCCTCGGCGCCTTGTGCGCGACCGAACAGCGCAGCCTGCGGGTGACGGACATGCAGACCCGTCTGCACGATTTGCGTCTGAGCGGACGCAAGGATTTTGTCACCGCAGGCGATGCCGCCGATTGGCTGCTGATCGCGGCCCGCAGTGAAGCTCCCGACGAAAAACCGCGCCTGAGTCTGGCGGTGGTTTATCCCGATGAACCGGGTGTGCGTCTGGAGAAACTGCCGGCGATCCCGTTGATGCCAGACATCAGTCATGGTCGGCTGTTTCTCGATAACGCTCAGTGCGAACTGTTGGCGGGGGATGGCTGGGATGCTTACATCAAACCGTTCCGCACCCTTGAAGACATCTATGTGCTGAGCGCCATGACCGCCTGGCTGTACGGCGTCGGTCAGGACAGCGACTGGCCGCAAGCCTTGCAACTGCGTTTACTGGCGCTGCTGGCCGGGTGTGCGGAAGTCAGCCGGCAGGCGCCGAATAATCCGTCCGGGCATGTGTTGCTCGGTGGCTTGTTTGCGCAGTTCGATGGGTTGAAGGCCGAGGTGGCTCAGGCACTGGCCGATGGTCCGCAGCATTGGGCCGCTATGTGGCAACGTGATCAGGGCGTGTTGGATTTGGCGGCGGGTGCGCGGGGGAAGCGGTTGGCAAAGGCACTCGCTGGCGCTTGAAGCGCCCAATGTAGGAGCTGAGAGACTGTCATCAACTGCGACTAGGCTCAGCAGGTCCATCCTTCCGAGCACCCTCCATGTCCAAAGGCTTGTCCCTGGTTTTTATGCTCCTGCTCAGCCTCACGGCCCACGCCGAATACTGGCCTGCCGAGCAATGGCCGACCGGCCCGACAGTCACTGGGCCGGCGCTTCAAGCGCTGGAGACTTACGCCTTCCCACCCCGTGATGAGGCCACCCGAAAAGGCATCCGCACTGACGCCTTGCTTGTGATCCGCGACGGCCAACTGATCTACGAGCGCTACGCCGGCCCGACCACGGCCAACACCCCGCACCTGACCTGGTCCATCAGCAAAAGCCTGATGGCCACAGTCCTCGGCGTGGCCTATGGCGAAGGTCTGT
The DNA here is from genome assembly GCF_019947405.1 of Pseudomonas sp. GL-B-26. Lineage (NCBI taxonomy): Bacteria > Pseudomonadati > Pseudomonadota > Gammaproteobacteria > Pseudomonadales > Pseudomonadaceae > Pseudomonas > Pseudomonas sp. GL-B-26. The sequence continues at coordinate 42,669 of NZ_JAGYGJ010000056.1, forward strand.
TCAAGCTTCAGGATCCGGTGCAGAGATTTTATCCACCGCTGGAAAAACACCCGACGATGACCATGGCCGACCTGCTGCACTGGGCCTCGGGCCTGGACTGGCAGGAAGACTATGAATACGCGCCGTTGAAATCCTCGGTGGTCGCGATGCTCTACACCCGCGGTCACCTGGACATGGCCGCGTTTACCGCCGATCACGGTGAATACGCCAAGCCCGGTCAGGCATTCCGTTATTCCAGTGGCGACAGCAATCTGTTGGCTGCTGCGTTGAAAACCATCGTCGGCCCGAGCCGGTATCCGGACTATCCATGGACTGCTCTGTTCGAGCCCTTGGGGATTCGCCACGCCGTCTGGGAAAGCGATGCTACGGGAACCTTCGTCGCTTCGTCCTATGCCTACCTCACCGCCAGGGATCTGGCCCGAGTTGGTCTGCTGATGGCACGCGACGGCCGCTGGGGCGAGCGGCAATTGCTGCCCAAGGACTGGGTGACGTTCAACCGCGAACCGTTCGCCCACTATCAAGCCAATCAGGACGACGCCGTGCCCGGCGGCCATTGGTGGCTTAACCGCGCGGTGGAAGGCGCCGCAAAACCCTGGCCCGATGCACCCGCCGACACCTTCGCCGCGCTGGGCCATTGGGGTCAGGCGATGTACGTGATTCCCGGCGAAAACCTGGTGATCGTGCGCTACGGCGATGATCGCGACGGCAGCTACCAGCACAACGAATTGCTCAACCTCGCGCTCAAGGCCTTTGCCGCGAAGGGGCAGCCATGAAGCGTCGCAACATTGTTCGTCGGCGACCGTTCAGTACGCTGTCGTTGATCTTGCTGATCACCTTGCTCGGCTGGATCTGGCAGGAACGGGTGGCGCTGTGGGCGTTCCCGGACATCATCAGCGCCTATACCGCCAAGGAATATTGTTCGTGTCGTTACGTGATGAACAACCCGGCCGAATACTGCCACGGCTATGTGAAACAGTGGCTGCCGAGCAGTGGCTTTAGCGATGACCCCGCCAGCAAGCGCGTTTCGGTCAGCGGCATGGGCCGCAGCAACAGCGCCACCTGGGACGGCGAGCGCCAAGGCTGTCGCCTATCACCCTGAACGACACTTTCCCTGTAATTGAATGGACTCGCCCAAGCCGAGGCGTCTGTGCGCCACGGTGGCATTCTTATAGAAGCCAACGACAGCGAGGGCGAGGCCATGAAAAAGCATACGACGATCAATCAGTTTTTGTCAGCCGATCTGGCGGCATGCACCACAGTTGCGGTGGATCTTGCCAAAAGAGTCTTTCAGTTGGCCGGGGAGGATGCTCTCGGTCAGGTGTTGTTCGAGAATCGAATCAAGTCACGTGAGGCCTTTCAGGCATTTCTTCATAAGCTTTCAGCGAGCGTGACGGTGTTGGTGGAAACCGGGCCAGGCGCTCAGGCATGGGCACGA